>JBMTZC010000219.1:0-7560 GCA_049455215.1 Prochlorotrichaceae cyanobacterium | reverse complement strand
ACCATGCAGTATTTGTTCCACAGCATTGTTGTATCTAAGGCAATATAGATTCGCTGGTTTTGCCAACTGTAGATAGCGGTTCTCACCAAGGATCCGTAGATGTTCTCAATAACCACACGACTATTGCTCAGAAAGCGATGCCATCGCCTTTGGTAGCTCTGGGCTTGTTTAGCTCGACTCTCTACATAAGGCTCCCATTCATTTTGATTGAGACTCAGACTACCTAATAAGGCTGTTATCATCCAGGCAAGTGCCTGACAGTGGCGTTTATCAACAAATTCAGTCCCTTTAGAGAGAAACTGATACACTTGGTCATAATTTCGAGTCTGGGGTTTCATGATGATGGAGATATCTTTGTTTCTCTTCTCCATCTACCCAGACTTTTCCTTTTATGAAAACCCCCTTCAGCTAAGCATTACAAGACTTCTGTCCGTCACCCAGGTATTGAAGTTCATGACGTTCATCAAACCTCACTCAGGGGCACCAGTGTTCTAGGAACGTTACAGGGATTCTGCCCAGTCCTTAGCCCAAGTGAGGGTGGCTTGCACTGCTTCCACAGAAGGCCCTTCACAATAGAGCCGCAGCAGGGGTTCGGTGCCACTAAAACGAATCATCAGCCAGCGATCGTCTTCCAAACGAAACTTATAGCCATCGGTGGTAATGCAGTCCACCACCGCTTGATCCGCGATCGTCGTGGGGGGAGTTTGTTCTAGATTGTCCCGGACTTTTTGCTGCACGGCTTGACTGGCTAAGGGCAGATCAATGCGATCGTAGGCGGAAGCAAACCCCGTTTCTTGGCAGAGCCGATCGTAGATTTGATCCAGGTTTTCCCCCGAATCCACCATGGCTTCCAGGAGATAGAGGGCGGAGAGTAGCCCATCCCGTTCGGGAATGTGGTTACCGTAGCCAATGCCTCCAGACTCTTCTCCCCCGAGGAGTACCGGCACCTGCAACATCCGATCGGCAATATATTTGTACCCTACAGCGGTTTCAGACACAGATAAGCCGTAACGCTTGGCCACCATGGGCATCAGGTCAGAGCCACTGACGGTTTTCACCAGTTCACCGGGCAAGTTGTGCCGCGAGGCTAAATGCTCAATCAAAATGGGAATCAAAATTTGCGAACTGAGAAATTGCCCCTGGGAACCGATCGCTGCAATCCGATCGGCATCTCCATCAAAGACGAAGCCGACCCCCAGGGTGGCGGGATCCCGGGGACTGGCGAGGATGCTCATCAGTTTCTCTAAATGGCGGGCGAGGGGTTCTGGAGCGCTCCCCCCAAAGAGAGGATCCCGATCGCTGCGGAGTTCTGGAATGGCATAGTCGAGAATTTGCCCGAGTCCGCCTGCAGCCGCACCATGCATGGCATCGACATAGGCGAGTAATTGCCCCGTTTGCAACGCGGTGCGAATTTTTTCAATATTGACTTTACTGCGTAGGACTTGACAATAACTCTCCCAGGGATCAAAGGTTTCGCAGTGGGGCGGCGTTGCCGGGGGCGACGAACCCTGCATTCCGGCGGCTAAGCGTTGTTCAATTTGTTGGGTCACTTCGGGGGGGACGGATCCGCCAAAGGCTCCTTTGACCTTGAGCCCGGAATAACTGCCGGGATTATGGCTGGCGGTAATGACGAGGGCCCCGAGGGCTTGGCGATCGTAAGCGGCCCAGCTAAAGGCGGGAGTGGGGGCATAGCGATCTGATAACAAAGCCGTTAAGCCCGTCGATTGCACCGCTAATGCAGCGGTTTGGGCAAACTCTTCCGACAAGAAGCGACGATCGTAGCCCACAATCACCGTTTGACTGGAACGATCGCCCCCATACACCTCCGCCAGGGTCACCGCCGCTGCTAGAGCCGCCTGATAGAGACGATCGAAGGTGAAGTCGGCCCCAATGATGCCCCGCCAACCATCGGTACCAAAGCGGATGGCTCCGGGAGCCTTGTAGGGAGAAGAGAGTACAACCATAATTCAGTGCTCAATGACAGGAAGGAGGGATTGCCGTCATTTTCCCATGAAATCAAGTCCGATTGTCCCTGAACAGTCCTGAAGTCCCAAAGTCTAGCCTCAAGGGATGACACACCCTAGAGACCAATGGCTAAGCGGTGGGCGTGAATGAGGTCTAACCGCAGCGTAGAATCCTGCTCCTGAGCGATCGTTTCCAACATGAGCAGGAGATGTTCGGGGCGTAGCAAATTTCCATCATTGCGGTAGTGGCCTTGGTAGTCGAGAACAACCGTCGGGAGATCCAGGGGCTGCTGCGTGGCGAGGTGACGATCGCTCGTTCCCCCCCATTCCAAACTCTGCAACCGTTCCCGCAGATCCACAAGATGGGGCTTGCCGGATTTACTGGTGAGTTCCACGGCCAAGGACGGGCGGGATAGCAGTTCCGTCAGCCAGGATTTCACCCAGGTGAGATCCCGTTCAGTCTCCCGTTGAGGCTCACTTTCAGTACGAGCTTCAGTTTCAGACTCAGAGGAAACGATCGTGAATTGAACTCTAAAGGTGGCGGTTTGAATCGCCTCCGTGATCGGGGGACTGTCGATCGTGACAGACTCCACAGCGTAGATGGGCACATCCGGGGGGAACTGGGCTTGAAGCTGTTGCAGTGCCGTGACCGGATCCACCGCCTCCGTGAGTTCTAAGTCCATTAACTCCCCTTCACTGGTCAGCCCCAGAGATAAAGCACTGGCGGGAATCATACGGGGCATGGGGTGGTAGCCATTACTGTAGGCAATGGGGAGGGCCGCCCGACGAATTGCCCGATCGAAGAGGCGCAGTAAATCCAAATGACTGAGGAGGCGCAGGTCACCCTGTTTACCAAAACGCACCCTTAACCGTTGCGCCCGATTGAGATTGGCTTGAAAATGTCCCGTAAATTCGGGAATGGGGGGCGGTGGCACCACTTCGTTATGGCCAAAGTCCACGCCGCAAACCCCACAGTGGGAGCAGCCATCAAAGGAACAATCGGGAACCGTAGCCTCCGCTAAGGCCCGTTGCAAGTCCTCCGCCAACCAGCGTTTGTCAATGCCGGTATCGAGATGATCCCAGGGCAGCGGCAAGGTGGCGAGGAAGTCTGGATCTGGGGTTGTATCTGGATTCAGGGAGTCTGGATTCGGAGTTGTCCAACAGAGATGTCCTTGCTCCAGTTCCCGATAGTGGTGCTCCAGTCCAGCTTCCGCGATCGCTGTTGTCCAGGCTTCATAGGTGTGATTAAGGTTTTCCCACCAGGCATCCATGCCCGCCCCCAGTTCCCAGGCGCGGCGGACTACACTGGCCAGGCGACGATCGCCCCGACCCACAAAATCCTCCATGGCGGAAATACGCACATCGGTGAAATTCACCTTGACCCCCCTCATGCCCCGAAATTCGGCTTTGAGAAGTTGATGTTTACGTTCAAACTCTGCGGTGGAGACGGAATGCCACTGGAAGGGCGTGTGGGGTTTTGGGGTGAAGTTAGAAATGGTGATATTAAAACTGAGGCGTTTGGGGCCTCGGCACTCCTGGCGTAACCAGCGCACCGTTTCCGCAATACCAATCACATCCGCGTCGGTTTCACCGGGTAGCCCCACCATAAAGTAGAGCTTCATCTTGTTCCAACCCTGCTGGTAAGCGGTTTTTACCCCCCGCAGTAGTTCGCCGTTGGTGAGACCTTTGTTGATAATGTCCCGCAGGCGCTGAGTTCCAGCTTCTGGAGCAAAAGTGATGCCCGTCTGCCGCGTGCCCCCAATGATGTTGGCAATATCCTCATCAAAGCGATCGACCCGTTGACTGGGCAGGGATAGGGAAATATTTTCGTCCTTGAGCTTATTTTTTAATTCCACCCCCAAGGCCGGCAGGGCCAGATAATCGGAGCAACTGAGGGAAAGTAGGGAAAATTCGTTGTACCCCGTTTGCCGCATACCTTCCGTCATCGCCTCCACGATCGCTTCCGGTGCCACATCCCGGGCCGGTCGGGTCAGCATTCCCGGTTGGCAAAACCGACAACCCCGAGTACAGCCACGCCGAATTTCCATGACCAGACGATCGTGAACCGTCTGCACATAGGGAACCAGTCCCACAGAGTAGGCCGGAATGGGCGTGGCAACGCGACGGAGAATACGCCGAGGAACATCCGGACGGAGACGCTCTACGGTGCCATTGGTCTGGGGGGCATAGAAGCGGGGCACATAGACCCCTGGCACCTGGGCAAGGTCTAACAACAACGCCTCCCGACTTAAGCCCAGCCCCTTACCCTCTTCCACCACTAACCCAATTTCCGGTAAAACCTCTTCTCCATCTCCAAGGACAATAAAGTCAAAAAAGTCTGCATAGGGTTCAGGGTTAGAAGTCGCGGTTTGTCCGCCCGCAAAGATAAAAGGGTAAGCCTGACCATCTTCCTCCCGTTCCTGCCAAGTGAGGGGAATCCCCGCCAGATCCAGCATATCCAAAATATTCGTCGCCCCTAACTCATAGCTGAGGCTAAAGCCCAAAATATCAAACTCCAAAAGCGATCGTCTGGACTCCACCGCAAACAAAGGGGTTTGGTGTTCCCGCAATTTAGCTGCCAGATCCGGAGCCGGTAAGTAAGACCGATCGCAAAGTTGGCGAGGCTGAGTATTTAAGATGTTGTAGAGAATAATGTGCCCCAGGTTAGAAGCCCCCACCTCATAGATTTCCGGATAGGTGAGACACCAGCGAACGATCGCCTCTGCCCAAGGCTTATGAACTGACCCCATTTCCGTCCCCAGATAACGGGCGGGGCGGGAGATGTCCGTAGTGAGGAGTTGATCAACAGTGAGAGGCATAGGGATTCGTTCGCAAGAGCAGCGTGGTCGATCGTAGCATTCTTCTCCTGGACTGTGCCCCCTAAAATGCTTGACATGCTTGACCCAGATTTAGGTGAACCGTAGGAATCAACGCGCCCTGCAGAACGATCAGCAGTGTTAAAATAAGACTATGCAAATAGCTCAACCAGACATTGTTGTTATCAGCCCAGATGGAGAATACTTAATGATCGTTGACGTTAAGCTCAGCGACATTGTTCTGCATAAGCGAATTGCTATTGAGCAACTGAAAGGGCTTATGTTATCTAGAAATTGCTCCATCGGTGTTCTTGTCTTTGGTGAGCGTATTATCCTCCTTCGTGATTCTTTGGAACAATCTAACGGTGCATCGATTCATATCGTTGGCGAAGCAAAGCTTCCCTACTCCTTACTACCTCCCTCAGATTATCAATGGAAAGGGAAGGATGAGATTGAATTTGAATCACAAATCCAACGATGGCTTGAAGAACTGAAGTTCTCCTCTAGCACCGAAAAACTACCCGATGATTTAAGAAAACTGTTCGGTGAACCAATCATTAACCTTCTTCGTTTAGGTGAAGTCAGGGCGGCTGGTCCTAGATGGAGTAAGGCTACCCAGTGAAACCTACAGCAGTTTTGGTTGAAACAAATTGGGTAGTAGACATTATAGCTCCAGGTCATTTACAAAGTCCGCAAGCTGCTCAATTGCTGATCCGGGCACAGTCCAGTGAGTTTGAATTACACGTTCCTGCTATCTGTCTTACAGAAGCCCGTGAAACAGTTCCTCGACGGTTTGCGCCTCGTTCCCGATCTGAAGATCTGCGTAAATTTGTTAGATGGGCAAGAGATGAAAATCGTATAACTGTTGAGGATGCGAAGGCAGCTTTTCGGGTATTCAATCAGTTTGATGGGCTAGTTGCCAATGAACTAACGAAAGTTTCACAACGACTGGAGGACTTAGTCAATGATCCGGCGGTGAAGGTCTTTGCGCTCTCTAAACCGATGCTAGAGCGTCAAATATCTCTAGGCACAATGGAACTATTACTCAAGCCCTATGATTTAGCTGTGCTGGCAGCAATCTTAGTGAAAGGGGAGGAACTGCGGAGAGAAGGACACACTTGGCTTGGTTTCTGTGAATTAGATTCTGATCTTCAACCCTGGGATAAATCTGGTGCCCGCAAGTCCATTCTCAGTGAACTTTATAATAACTCTCGAATATGGGTATACGGTGATTTCTTGGTAGAGGATATTGATATGCTCCCTGATGGTTGGATCGAGTGAATGGTTAATAGGTGCGTTACATTTCATGAACGCACCCTACAAGATCAACGATCGCACTGAGTCACAAAAAAGTTTGAAGGCGAAGCATCAGGGTGTTCACAGCAAATTGCCTGAGACGCTTACAGGATTAACTTTTCAGCCCTCTATCATCTCTTTAGAGACCAGTGCCATTGTCCCTCAGTGATGACTAGCAGGCACGATCGTTACAAGACCGTTTTGAGCAGTGCTGGAACCGCCTGAATTTGTGCTGGACTTACCATTAAATTCGTCACTGCTCTAATGGCGTGGGGCCCCACCGCCAGCATCGCAACTCCCTGATCTTGCAGTCGTTCTACGATCGTTGGGGCGGAGTGGTGGGGAGTATGAAAGACCACAATATTGGTTTGAACCTGCTGTGGATCAATTTCAATCCCCTCAATCTGGGAGAGAGCCTCTGCTAGGATTTGGGCATTCTGGTGATCCACCTGTAAGCGATCGCGGTGATGTTCTAGAGCATACAATGCGCCCGCCGCAATCATTCCCGCTTGGCGCATGCCCCCTCCGAACATTTTCCGGAAGCGACGTGCCCGCTGCATATCTACTTCAGACCCCACCAGCGCAGAGCCCACCGGTGCCCCCAACCCTTTAGAAAAACAAACACTGATGGTATCAAAGGGCTTGGCATAGTCCGCCTCTGAAATGCCAGTGGCAACGCAAGCATTCCACAATCGCGCCCCATCCAGATGCAACTTTAAACCTTGCTGTTGGCAAACCTGGGCAATGGCCTCAATTTCCGGCAGGGGATAGATCCGTCCACCACCACGATTGTGGGTATTTTCCAAGCAGACTAACCGAGTCCGGGGAAAGTGAACATCTTCGGGCCGCAGTGCCGCCAGCAGATCCGCTGCCCTAAAGATGCCCTGCTGTCCTTCAATGAGCCGACAGGTCACCCCGGACAAAGCAGCCGGAGCCCCCCCTTCGTAGTAATAAATGTGGGCTTGGGACTCCAGAATCACTTCATTGCCGGGTTCCGTGTGGGTTCGCAGCGCCACTTGATTGGTCATGGTGCCAGAGGGCATAAACACCGCCGCCGCCTTACCCAACAACTGGGCGACCTCGCGTTCTAAGGCTTGCACCGTCGGATCGTCCCCTAAAGCATCGTCCCCCACCTCGGCTTGGGCGATCGCTTCTCGCATGGCGGGAGTGGGCTGGGTAACGGTATCACTTCTCAGGTCAATGAACATAGGATCAATTTACCTCTCTGCAAGGAGCGCACTGCTACAGCAGTATTACACAACTCACGGCTTACGGTTTCCCTGCATCACTCTGGGCATTTGTCAGGAAAAGCTCGACATAACCCTGTTTCAGGATCCTGGCCAAAACTGCGCCCATCCGATCGGGTCAGGCCAAAGAGGAGGGTGCCCAGCAGGATGAGAATGAGAATCCCCAGGAGGGTAAAGCTACCGTGTACACACATCTTGATCAAACCGATCGATTTAGCTGGATCCCCCTAAATCCCC
>JBMTZC010000218.1:0-7564 GCA_049455215.1 Prochlorotrichaceae cyanobacterium | reverse complement strand
ATCCGCAAGCCCTAGAACAGATTGCAAACTTAAATGGTGGGTATTATCGAGAAGGTAATCCCCAAACGATCGCTAAAGTGATGGCCGATCTGCAAGTTGAATTTTGAATTTAAGAGTACGGCGCAGAACATCGCACTCTGCCGCCTTAAGGTGGTAGGCAATTTAAAAAATGGATGACAACTCATGCTCATCTCAATGGATTAGAGAGAACACCTGTGCTAACCCTAATCTTCGACTTTGATGGTACCTTGGCGGACTCTCTAGACCAGTCCAGACAGGTCGGAAATGTTTTAGCCCCTCGCTTTGGTTTGCAACCGGTTTCCCTCGAAACCTTTGCCGCTTTGCGAGAACTGACCGTTGCTGAAATTCAGAAGCAGCTCAAAATACCCACCTGGAAAATTCCCCTCTTCCTATTCTTTTTTCGTCGAGAAATGCTGCAACGGTTGCCATCACTAAACTGTGTGGAGGGAATGCCTAATGTTCTCAAACAATTGCAGGAAAAACAGGTGCAATTGGGAATTTTAACTTCTAATACCGTGAGCAATGTCAATGCCTTTCTGGAGCATCATCAATTACGATCGTATTTTCAGTTTGTTGATGGTGGGGTGCGCATTCTTGGCAAAGGACAACGACTGCGTCGGCTGCTGAAACAGAATAACCTTGATCCCCGCTACGTTTTCTATGTTGGCGACGAAATTAGAGACGTTTTAGCTGCTCAGCAAGTTGGTATTCAGTCCGTCGCAGTAACCTGGGGGTTTAATACATCGGAAGCGTTACGATCGCTTCAGCCCACATTTTTGATTGATCATCCCTTGCAGTTATTAGAGATTATCGAGATGAGCGATCGAGATGGATAATGGTGTCTTGACGCCACAAAACCTTATTCCTAGGCTAAACTGGGCAGTGTTCAGCGGTTGTAACCGTACTTTATATTCAAGATACAAGGATTATGCTCAGTAAAACAATTAGTGCATTGATCGTGGCTGGCTGTCTTTTCACTGGCACTGCTGCATTGGCAGATACCGGTATCCAGGTTGCTAACATGCATGGTGACGACATGGATAAGATGGACATGGAAATGCATATGGATATGAATCCTGCCATGGACGCAATGCACATGGATCTGAAAGCGGTGCAGACTTTCTATGAAATGCTCAGTAATCCCAATGACCCTGATTTAGCTGAGACCGCCGCTGAAGTGATTGATGTCAACTGGGATTCTGAACCGACCCCCCGAGGAGGCGATGGTTTAGATGGCTTTATCAAGAGTATTCAAGCTTTTGGGCAACTGATTCCGGATCTCAAGTGGGAACCTCAAGAAGTGCTTAAGGACGGTAATCGTTATATTGTTCGGAGTATTGCAACGGGTACTCCCGTGCAACCCTTCTTTGGCGTTCAGCCTCAAGGTAAGAGTTTTGAAATTATGTCCATCGACATCCACACCGTTGAAGATGGCAAAATTGTAACTTCTTACCACATTGAGGAATGGGCTACTGCCATCATGCAGTTGCAGCAACCATAGACTGCGTACTTTCTTCGGCTACCGTGGATGGATCCATGGAACTGGCAGATTGTCATTGATACCCCTGCCCCCCTTTCTCTTTAAGGGATGGGAGCAGGGGCATCTCGCTAATTTTCTGGGGTCATCAAGAGTGGGGGAATCCAGATCTGTTGGCACGGTAGCTTCTGCGGAGGAGCAGGGAAAAGCTGCATCGCCTAAAGTTGGGGATCATGGTAAAATCACCTTAAATTGAGAGAAATGAAGGTGGTTCTGAGGCTATAACTTATTCTCCTAAAGGTTATTCATGCGAATCCTCCGCAAAACTGCTGATTCTTTAACCCTGAGCCTGTGTCCGCTGCGTATGTGGGTTCTGTCTGGAGCCTTAACCAGCTTAGGGCTTTTGATTCTGCTGGGGTTAGGTCGGATGACGGCTTTGCGGTGCGATCGTTTTGGTTTGGCAACGGGCAGTTGTTCCTTAGAGACTTTGAGTTTGTTGCACAATCGTTATCAAGTTATTGAAATTAGTGATATTTATCGAGCCGATACGGACTGGCTCTACCGGATTACCTTGCAAACGCCCTCGGGTAATTTGCCCTTGACCTTTCCCTACGCCGCGATCGACTGGGAACAACAACTGGTGATGAATCAGATCAATGACTTTTTGGATAATTCCACGGCAATTCATCTTGACATGACTCAGGATGGACGTGCTTTTGCTTATCCCTTTGGTGCTTCTTTTTTCCTGGGTGGATTACTCCTCGCCTGCTACTTTGGTTCGATTGCCGTTTACGAAATTAACCAAGCTCAAAAAACGGTTACCCTGAAACAGCGGGGAATGCTAGGACAGTCCGTCCGTCAGTTTGATTTCCAAGACGTTGCCACCCTGCAAGTTGAAGCGGCGGAGCAACCTCTCAATGACTGTCACATTTCTATGCAACTCCGATCGGGACAAACGATTCCCCTCAGTCCTCGTTATCCCCTCGATCGTCAGGAAGCCCGACATTTGGTGCAAACCTTACAAACTTATTTGCAAAATTAGGCACTCCAATTCGATTTACTACAACAGTGCCAGGCAGGCGGCAAAGCCGCCGCCACAACCCCTATTTTTGCCCTATTCTTGGAGTCTGCCTTAACTGGGTCGTCTCTGTCTTAAGTGTGGGGACGAACCCGTTGTGAGTAGAAAGACGCGGATTCAATTTCTTGAGCACATTCCCGCGTGAATTGAATCAGGTGGTGAGACACTAAGCTGGCATGAATTAGGCTCTGAATGCGCCCTGCTTTGAGCAAGGGCCAGGCAAAATCCCAGAAGATTTGACGATAGTGACTAAACAGTCCCACATGGAAAAAGAGGTTTTTCATAATTCTCAATCCCTGCAGAATATTCTCTTTAGAAACCCGTGCAGGACTATTGGGGACAGAAATCCGATTCGGGAAGGTATGCTCACACTGATAGCGGAAGCGATCGTATAAGAAAGCTGGATCGTAGGCTTCTGTAATACAGCGTTTCCAAATCCCTAAAACCTCTTCATAGGGCATCAAAAATTTAATATTAGATTCTCGACCTTCTTCAAAAATAAGCCGATCTTCTTCTTCTAAGCGCCGCCATAGGGGAGTTTTAGGCAAGGCATAGAGTAGGTTAATGGTCAGCATCGGAATTTGGGAGGCCCGGATAAATTCCAAGATGTGATCCGCTGTTTCTGCGGTATCGGTGTCAAAACCAATGATGATGCCAGAAACGACTTCCATGCCATAGCTGTTGAGAATTTTAATGGCTTCTAAGATGGGGATGCTGAGGTTTTGATCCTTAGAAATTGCTTTTAAGGCCGTTGGATCCGGGGTCTCAATCCCACAGAAAACCGTACAGAAATAAGCTTCCCGCATCAATTCTAAAAGCTTGGGACTCTGGGCCATATTTAAGGTGGCTTCACAGGCAAATTGTACGGGATAGCCATTTGCTTTTTGCCAGTCAATCAGGTGAGGCAAGAGATCCATCACCGCTCGACGATTACCCACAAAGTTATCATCGACAAAGTACACCGCACCAGGGTTCCCTTCCGCTAGCATGGTGTCGAGTTCTTTGAGGATTTGAGCCGGGGTTTTCAGCCGTGGATTTTGACCGTAGAGTTCGGGAATGTCGCAAAACTCACAACGGTAGGGACAGCCACTAGAGAATTGAATATTGCCTAGGAAATATTGTCGTAAATTAACAAGGTTATAGGCGGGGATGGGAAATTCGTCTAAGGGTAATCGTTCCTGGGTTTCAAAGCGAATTTGCTGGGCCGGACGCTCCACCGTTTCATCGATATGGGCAATCATGGCATCCGTAGCGTCCCCCAATTCCCCGAGATGCACAATATCAAAATCAGGGTAGTACTCTGGACAACCGGACACGGAGGGCCCGCCTACGATCGTTACTTTGCCATAGTGGTGAGCTTTTTCATTAATGGCATTAATTCGAGGGCGTTGAATGTGCATGCCGCTGACAATTACGGCATCAGCCCATTGAAAATCACTGCCCTTCACTGTCTGCTTATTTTCGTCAATAAACCGAACTTCCCAGGACTCCGGGAGGTAAGCTGCCACGACTAAAATTCCCTGAGGCGGCATAAAGGCTTTGACTCGCCCCATGAGGGGATAGGCATGGTGAAAAGTCCCAAAGGAGCGGCTGTATTTGGGAAAAACACAAAGAATGCGACGAGAATTACGGGGTTGATAGGGGGTACGATGGCTCTTCAAGTCCTCCCCAGGTTTTGGAGGAACCACCGGCGTAGCGATCGCTGGGGGGGGAGTTAAGGTCGTAGTCATTGGAAAACTGCCTCACACGATTCAAATTAAGGAAAGGACAACGCCTTCAAGAGAGCGACGGGTCGGGGTCTAGATGGGTTGAGAAACCGATCCGCTTTCAAAGTCTGGCATAATCTCCAAGGAGATAGCAACAAAGACCCCACTTTGCCCGTTTCTCGTGCGTTGAAACTGACGTGAGAACAGCGATCGAGTTCCAGTTTTGACCTGACAGTAACGGGAATGGGCATCGATCGTAAAAACAACAGACTTGAGACGGAAAGCATTGCTAGCCGTTCTGCTGGATGTTGATGTCGATCGTCCAGAGATCCCAAGTCTAGAAATCCCAAGTCCAGAAAGAACACAAGCAAGCCCCGCTTCTAGACCACCTCTAGAACCTTTCCTGGGACAGTTCTCACCATCATTTCTGCCCGTGAACTAGGGGCTGTCATCATTTAGCGCTGAAGTGTTCATACGCCAATCCTTTCAGCCCCTAGTTATCTTTGCTGGAGCGGGCGCGGTAACCTTTATGCTGCAAGGCTTCTAGAATTAATATCTCAAGCCTGGATGGCTTCCTTATTGCGCTGGGCAATCCGCTCAGTCACGTAATCTGCAATTTCCCGGAATTTGGGCATTCCACGCAGTTCTAAGCGGCTTCCATCATTGAGGATTAAGACCATATCTCCCCAAATGCCTAGACCCCGGGGTACGGTACGGACTTCGCGGATTTCACGGTAAATAACATCAGACCGATCGCGTCCCATCCAACCGCCGGTCACCGTGACGCGACGATCGGTAATGCGAAACCGCAACCACAAGGCCCGAACGAGAGCCCCCACCGTCAGGGGTAAGGTCACCACAAACACACCTAGGATCAGGTTGAGGATTAAGTCTCCAATATGGGGTTTTCCCTCAAAAAATACCTCTTCACGAATGCCCATCTAAAACCTCAGCTTTTCTCAATATTTTTTCTAATTCTGGCAAAATTTGGGCATAAGTGCATCCTAATACCGAAGCTTGGACAATTAAAATGCCCTGCCACCCCTGACGGAGATGGGGTAAAAGCTGTTGAAAGGCGGCTTGAATTTGTCGCCGCAAGCGGTTGCGCTGCACTGCCCGCTTACTCACTTTTTTGCTAACGACAATGCCAAGTTGGGGGGGATGGGCTCGGCCATCCCCCAATTTCATCAAAACGATCGCACGAAAATAAGCCCCAGAGATCCGTTTACCCTGGCGATAAATGGAGTCAAAATCTTGACGGCGGAGGCGATGGACTCTGGCTAGTCCCACAAAAGGCGTGCATGATAGGGTGGAAATTTGGCATGAATCAATCCGGTAGCCGCCGCTAGCTTCCCCTGCGGGGAGAAGCCACCGGATTTGCAGTAAAGGGCGACCAACTTAAGGCGGCAGAGTGCGGCACGCCGACTCTGCCATTAAATTTTTTCGCTTTCAGTGGAAAGCCAAACCAAGCTACACAGCTAACCGTGCTCTACCTTTACGGCGGCGAGATTTAATGACGCGCTGGCCATTTTTGGTTCTCATGCGTACTCTGAAACCAGATACTCGTTTCCGCTTGCGGCTAGTTCCTTCTAAAGTTCTCCTAGTCATGGAGTTTTCCGTTATTTATAAACAAAGAACGATAATTCTATCATTCCTTAAAGCATTTTTCCAAGACTTCCGTGATCACTGATCGGCAACCAACTGAAGGCAGCAGAGTGCGGTGCTTCGCGCCGCACTCTCTTGAATGTTCCTAGGGCGCGTCATCAATTAGGTCTAGAAGCCTTGCGACATCAAGGTTAAATCTTGGACAGGACGGTACGAGCTGCAGCCAAGGTTTTCTCGATGTCTTCAGGAGTATGGGCTAGGGAGGTAAAACCCGCTTCAAATTGGGAAGGAGCGAGGTAAATGCCTTGTTCGAGCATTCCCCGGTGGAACTGACTGAACTTTTGGAGGTCGCAGCTTTTCGCCTCTTCGTAGTTGTGAACGGTTTTATCCGTAAAGAACAAACCAAACATGCCGCTAATGGATCCCCCGGTGGCCGCATGACCCGTTTCCTTTGCGATCGTTAATAGCCCTTCAATGAGGGGGCGTGTTGTCCGATCGAGGGCTTCGTAGGCTCCAGGACGATTCATAATTTCCAGGGTTTTAATACCGGCGGTCATCGCTAATGGATTACCGGAGAGGGTACCCGCCTGATACATGGGCCCGGCTGGAGCGACCATTTCCATAATCTCCCGCTTACCCCCATAGGCTCCCACAGGCAGTCCGCCGCCAATGACTTTACCGAGGGTGGTCAGATCTGGAGTTACGCCAAATTTTTCTTGGGCTCCACCATAGGCGATCCGAAAGCCCGTCATCACCTCATCAAAGACCAGCAGTGCATTGTTATCCCGGGTGATTTCCCGTAATCCTTCCAAGAAGCCTGCATCTGGAGGAATAAACCCGGCATTCCCCACTACGGGTTCTAAAATAACCCCTGCAATTTCATTGGGATTTTGGGCAAATAACTGTTTAACCGCCTCTAAGTCATTGTAGGGAGCGGTGAGGGTATTGGCAGTCGTGGATTTGGGAACTCCAGGGGAATCGGGCAAGCCCAAAGTGGCGACCCCTGAGCCAGCCTTCACCAAGAACATATCAGCATGGCCGTGGTAGCACCCTTCAAACTTGATCAGCTTTTCTCGGCCAGTGTAGGCGCGCATGAGCCGTAACACAGCCATGCAGGCTTCGGTACCGGAGTTGACAAACCGCACCATTTCAACCGAAGGGACGGCATCAATCACCATCTGGGCCAAAATATTTTCCAGTTCACAGGGAGCGCCAAAACTGGTGCCTTTCCCTAAGGCTTCCTGTAGGGCCGCTAATACTTCTGGGTGGGCATGACCACAGATTGCGGGGCCCCAGGTCCCCACATAATCAATGTATTGATTGCCATCCACATCCCAAGCATAGGCACCTTGAACACGATCGAATACGATGGGTTGTCCGCCAACGGACTTAAAAGCTCGTACTGGGGAACTTACCCCTCCAGGCATCAAGGTCTGGGCAGCAGCAAAAATTTCTTCAGATCTCGTGGTGATTAATGCAGACATCCCAACTCCCGCAATCTCAATCATATAGTTAACAATGAACACCATATAGCACTTTTAGACTTCCTGAGCACTGCGGGTGGAGAAGGTGCAAGGAAGTGGTCTAGGGTTCGTTATCAATTCAGCCCAGAAAACTGGCGGTATCAACATGAGCCGCGCTTGTCCCATTGTTATCGCTAGGGGCTAAAATTATTAC
>JBMTZC010000217.1:0-7580 GCA_049455215.1 Prochlorotrichaceae cyanobacterium | reverse complement strand
ATGATGGATCGCACCGATCGCCATTTTCGTTATTTTCTCCGCCTCATTAGCCAGCACACCTTGCTGTACACGGAAATGGTCACCGTGGCCGCCATCCTGCATGGCGATCGTTCCAAGTTATTAGGCTTTTCGCCAGAAGAGCGGCCTCTAGCGCTGCAATTGGGGGGGGATAATCCCCAGGAGCTGGCCCACTGTGCCCGGATTGCGGAGGAGTGGGGCTATACAGAGGTGAATTTAAATGTGGGCTGTCCCAGCGATCGGGTTCAGCAGGGACATTTTGGAGCCTGTTTAATGGCGACCCCAGAACGGGTTGCCGCCTGTGTTTCGGCCATGAAGGAAGCCACTCCCTTACCGATCACCGTCAAGCACCGCATTGGCATCGACGATCGGGATCGCTATGAAGATCTCGCCGAGTTTGTCCACATCGTGGCAGAAGCCGGATGCGATCGGTTTAGTGTGCATGCCCGGAAAGCCTGGCTAACGGGGCTGGATCCCAAACAAAACCGCACCGTTCCCCCCTTGCGCTATGGGGATGTGTATCGCCTCAAGCAGGAGTTTCCCAGGTTGGACATTGAAATTAACGGCGGCATTCTGACCCTGGATCAAGCGGCCGATCATCTCAAACACGTTGATGCGGTGATGATTGGCCGAGCGGCCTACGATAATCCCTATTTGTTTGCGGAAAGCGATCGGCGTTTTTTTGGCAGTGTCAATCCACCTCCCACCCGTCCGGAGGTCGTCAACGCTTTACTGCCCTACTTCGATCGCTGCCTCCGTCAGGGCATTAAACTCCACACCCTGATCCGCCCGATCCTACAGTTATTTGCGGGACAGCCCGGTAGTCGGCGCTGGAAACGGCATCTGACGGAAAATAGCAGCAAACCTAGCGCAGGGTTAGCAGTGGTCACCCAAGCCCTGGAGGAAGTCACCAAGCTGCAAGCCTTCAGCGCTACTTAAGTTAGGGATCGTAGCGATCGAGGGGAAATTCATCCAATCAATCGAGGTGCCCTTACCAAATACGTTCCAGATTGAGGATAAAACCAGGCATCACCTCACTACAATCGATCCCTTGGGGGGAGTGCAAAACCTCTACCTCTCGCCCTGGACAGTAGATCTCAACCGTTTGTTTTTGAGGATTAATCAGCAACCCTAAGCCTACGCCCAAGCGTCGATATTCCTGCATTTTCTGCTGTAAGGGCTTCAAATTATCCGTCGCTGACCGTAACTCAATCACAAAATTAGGAACGATCGGAATAAACCCAACAAGCTCCACCCCCTCTAGCCGCGACTTTTCAATCCAAGACACATCCGGAGATAACTTCCCTCCCCCGATCGCCGTAAAGTCATAACCACAGGAAGAATCAAACGCTTCTCCCAGGTTGGTTTGGCGGTTCCAAATCCCCACTTCCAGGGCTAGATTAAAATTCTTTTTGCTGCTTTCTCCGCCTACCGGAGCCATCACCACCAGTTCTCCATCTTTGGTTAACTCCAGTCGTAAATCAGGATTATCCCGGCACAGTTGATCAAATTGGTCTGGCGTAACCTTTAATGCGGCATGACTGACATCTAAAAGCAGAGGAGCTTCTAGCGTTGAAACCGGTACAGTACCCATAGGCTCATGTCCCTTCCCCAAAGGATGGAATATCTCCAGTGTAGCAGGAGGAAAAGTCTGTCCTCTAGCATTCCGCAGCCTGACTCTGCAATCCGTCTGACCCTGTGATGGCTACCTCGGCTTTTAACAACTCTGCGATCGTTTCTGCATAGGGCTGTTGCTCAAACTGGCGGGGATTGACAGGATTTTGATAGGTAAAATGGCGATAGGTCAGGCAAAACCGATCCCAGGCGGCCACTCGAATCCGGAATAACCAGATAATGACATTCGCGAGCCAAAAGGAGAGGGGTACTTGAAAGACAATCGGCAGTTGTCTGGCCGAACACAATTGCTCGATCGCTTCCTGTACGGTGAGGGCTGGATTTCCTAAAACCACCTTACGCAAAGGTTCGGGATCTACAGAGGCGGCATCTTGCTGACGGTTTAATTCTGCGCCAACCACCTGGGCAATATCGTAGGCATGCAGAAAGTGAAAGGACGCATCCACCCGCAAAAAGCGAATGAGCCAAAGCCATTGCAGAATTTCCGGGAGTCCAGAACTGAGGTGAGAAATGGGTTTGTCCGCATCTCCGCCAAACACTAAGGTGGGGAAAAATACTGTTATACGATCGGCAAAGGGCGATCGTTCTAAAGCCTTAAAACACTCATATTTCGTGCGAATATAATCAGTCCCAAGTTCTCCCGCTTGAGGCATTAACTGATTAGAGCGATCGAGAATACTGGCGGTGGAAAAATAGAAGACGTGCTGACAGTTAGCCTGGCAAAGTTGCTCAATTAGCTTCACCGTTTGCGTCACGTTAATGTTGTAGGTTTCGGTTGGATCCCCCCAAGCCGTAGCCATGAGAATACCCCAATCCATCTGGGGGAGCAGCGGCTCTAGACTACTGAGATTGTGGAGATTTCCTTCCAGCAGATGCAAACGATCGGGCTCTGCCACCGTAACCTTGAGCTTCTGAGGATTACGAACCAAGACATAGAGATGATGGGGTGTATGCTGCAATAGGTGTTCGACGACATAATGACCGATACAACCACTGGCCCCCGTAATTAAAATATTTAACGAACGATTTAAAGAACCCAAACCCTCTCACCTTCAGTTGATACCCACCTCAGAGGGTTACTTTAGCATAGGGCGGCGCGGATTTTTTGGCGGAACGCCCGAAGAGCAGGACTTCGCCCCATCTCTCGACTCTGGGCTAATAGCTCTGCAACCCAGGATGAAAGGGGAAAGTTAGGGAAGAGGGGACTGATTTCAACCGATTGGTATTGGCCAGATTGCAACGCATAGAGCTTGAGTTGATTATCCTCGTACACCCAAAGCTCAGGAACCCCTAATCCCCTGTAAGCATCAATTTGCGTTTTGGACGTAACATCAACTTCAATGGCCAAATCTGGAGGGGGATCAATTTCTAGGTTAATGCGTCGTCGTCCCCGCATCTGTTCATGGTTCTGGATATAAAAGCACTGATCTGGTTCAAGACCACTCTCGGTTTTCTGGTTTTTGAAGGTTGTAGAGCCAAAACATTCACAATCCAGTTCTAGCTCTTCCAGCAACATCTTAACGAAATCACCAATGAGTTCCTTATCGACCTCATGTTCAGGTAAAGGCATCCTGATTTCTAAAGTCCCACCACTATAAGCGATCGTAGACGATCGTTTTTCCCCGAGTTCGCCTAAAACTGCTTCAAATTCTCGCCAGCCCAGATCGTGAATCAACAAACGTTGCCCCAGAGGAATACTCAGTTGGCGGAGTTGTAGGGTAACCATAGACCGGAAATAGTACCTGAAGTACCTGATTAAAACACTACGCGAGGGGGCGTAAAGCTGGGTAAATCCACATGGCTAACGCTCCGGTTCCGTACCGCAAGGCGATAACTCACGCTTTGTAACTCCGCATGAAGCTGACGGTTTTCCCGTTGGAGTTGATTGACCTTTTCCCGAATGGGCTCTAAACGATCGGCAAATTTCTGGCGGTAGACCGTCGGCAGTTCCTGAACCACCTGCTCCAACATACGAGAACGATCGCTGAGTTCCTGCACATTTTGACGAAGCTGGTGAATTTCGCCGTCCCGTTCCGACAGTTGATCTTGATAAAAGGCAACCTGCTCTTCAACGCTCTGCAATTGTTCCCGTAATTTCCGCACTTCCGAGACTTGATAGTCGGGCAGTTCAGAACTGACGGGGATATCCCCCTTGCTCTTGACGAGTCGAAAAAGTTCTTGAGAGAGTTGCTGCACAAGCTGATCGCGCATTTGTAACTCTTCCCGTAGGTTGGTCACTTCTGCTTGCAGGGTTTGAGTTTGTTGTAGATCCATAGCGGCACAATTTACGTTAAGTACAGAAATTAAGTACGGGACTGGAAAACCGGGTCTAGGCTTAACCCGTCATTTGCCGGGGAAACCTACCACGGGTCGCAGCCTATCGGTTCGCTCGGAAATTTAGAGCATACTGTATCACCAGAACTTAAAATTGACACGGATTCCTGAAAATTCCTCAAAAATAAATGGACGAGTGCACTGCAAAGCACACCCCTCATCCGTCTAAAGTGGATGTCACATGATGATTTTCCTGGAGGCTGCATGGCTTTTCCCCTCGATCGCTATGGGCGCTTACTCTATTCCTTCTGGAGTGCCGCGATCGGCGCTGAGCTAGAATACCGCTTAAACTTTGTTCTGGCCGCTCTGAGTAGTGTGGGCAACTTTGCCGGTAGCCTCTTTGGACTGTCACTGTTCTACCATGGCCAAGATCGCTGGGCCGGTTGGCAATGGGAAGAAGCGCTGCTGGTGTTGGGTTTCTTTACCATCCTGGATGGAGTCTCGACCGCCGTTTTTGCCCCGAACCTCAGCCGCATTGTCAAACACATTGAAAAAGGAACTCTCGATTTTGTTTTACTGAAGCCCATCAGTGCCCAATTTTGGCTTTCGGTCTATACCTTTTCCCCCTGGGGACTCCCCAACATCGCTTTAGGGTGGGGATTGGTCATCTATGGCATCCTCAAACTCAACATCCCCCTCGATCGATTTGCCTTAGCCTGCATTCCGGTCAGCTTCAGCTTCATCATTCTCTATAGCCTCTGGTTTATCCTGGGCACCACCAGCATTTGGTTTACAAAGATTTACAACATCACAGAGGTACTCCGGGGGCTATTAGAAGCCGGACGCTTTCCCCTTATTGCCTATCCCGCAGCCTATCGATTTTTCTTTACCTTTATTGTGCCGGTGGCCTTTTTAACTACAATCCCAGCCCAAACCTTGTTAGGGGAACCCGTCACACCATGGCTCGTCGGATCTGGCACCTTAGCGATCGTTTTGCTCTGGGGATCAAACCAATTCTGGAGATTTGCCCTCCGGTTTTATACGAGTGCCTCCAGTTAGAACGATCAGGCGATATAACTGCTGTAACATCTTCACTGGAGAATCTGTTTCTATGCGATCGTTTTCCCCCCTGCTAAAATTCGTGCCCTTTCTGCTCCTCGTCGCAGACTTCGCCTGGACTCCGGCCCATGCCGAAAATCTAGACGATTTGAGAAAACTGCTCACCACGGGAAACTGTGTAGAGTGCGATCTGCGGAGAGCCGATTTAGTTTTAGCCAATTTAGAAGACGCGGACTTAACGGGGGCAAACTTAGCCGGAGCCAATCTCAGCCAATCCAATCTCACCGGGGCCAACCTGGCGGGGGCAAATCTCAGCGGTGCAACCCTGGTGGGGAGCAACTTCATGGGGGCAAACTTGGCCACCGCCAATTTAAGTGCAGCGGATCTGCGTAATGCCTATCTCTTTGCCGCAATCCTGGATGAAACAAATTTAGAATATGCCAACCTGCAGGGCGCAGTAGGGATCCCCACCAATGCGGGACGCTTTGAGGATTTTCACAATTGGGGGGTTGCCTCAGCCAAAGCCGGTCGGCATGAGCAAGCGGTGGACTATTACAATCAGGCCTTAGCCCGCAATCCAGAGTTTGCCTTAACCTATCTGAGCCGAGCCATTTCTCGCCAGAATATTAATGACACCAAGGGAGCGATCGTTGATAGTCAGACCGCTGCCCAACTCTTTGAAACCCAGGGAAATACCCAAGGTAAGGAGGTCGCGGACAATTTGACCCTCGCCCTAGAAGAATCCCTACAGCCCCAGAGACAACAAGGTGGCTTTTTCAATAGTTTGCGGAATACAGTGCAATCCGTAACCCCCTTACTGCTCCGGTTTATTTTTTAGAATCCGTGCAAGCCCCATAGCTCGACTAGGTTAGATATGCTAAAAAATAATGAAGAAAGGGGTAGGAAGGATCGATCCACAGGGTTCCGCTAGAGCCTCTAGACGGAAGGGGGCGACTTTATCCTATCCCGCCATAGACCCCCTCGATTCGTTGTGGTGGGGGCAAAGCCGCTGGCCACAATCCCGATAACTGCGTCGCACGGAGAACTCAGTTGTGGATTTTTCGAGGTGTCAAGAGCAATTGGTGTATCAAAAAGGAGGCTTCTATGTCTGTTCAAACCCTAGAAAAAACATCTACCGTTCGGAAAATTGCGCCCCGCTACCGGGTTTTACTGCATAATGACGACTTTAACAGCATGGAATATGTTGTTCAGGTTCTGATGACGACGGTGCCCATCAGCGAAACGAAGGCCGTCAGTATCATGATGGAAGCTCACACCAACGGTTTAGCCCTAGTCATTATTTGTGACTTAGAGCCAGCGGAGTTTTACTGCGAAACCTTAAAGAGTCATGGGTTAACGAGTACCCTTGAACCCGAAGAGTAACCCCTTTAATTTGATCCCAAAATGGAGTTAAAAACTCATTGAACTTAGCGCTAGCCCTACAGCATCACCTTGAGCATCAGTCTACTGCCCAAATGCCCTTTGTCGAGTTCATGGACTGGGCATTGTATCACTCCCCCGCAGGCTACTACAGCCAAGGCAAAGGATTAGGCAAACGGGGAGATTTTTTTACAGCGGTACATCTGGGAGTAGACTTTGGTGAACTGTTAGCTCAACAGTTAGTAGACTGTTGGCATAAGCTCAACTGCCCCACTCCTTTTACGGTAGTAGAAATGGGGGCCGGTGAAGGTTTTTTAGCGCAGGATATTTTAGGCTGGATTGCAAAATCCGATCCCGCCTGTTACCGATCGCTTTGCTATAGGATTATTGAACGCTCTCCAGGGTTACGGCAGCAACAACAGGAACAGTTGCAGGAGTATCTGACTGCGGCGGACACCGATCCTCAGTGTAGTTTCGATCGTTTAAACTGGCTCACTTGGGACGAATTAGCCGATAACAGTGTGGTGGGCTGTTTTTTTTCCAATGAGTTAGTAGATGCTTTTCCCGTACATCAAGTGATCGCCAAAGACGGGGAACTCCAGGAAGTTTATGTAACCTGGAAAAACGATCGCTGGCAGGAAGAATATGGTTCCCTCTCTAACGATCGGATCATCCATTACTTTACAGAACAAAATCTCGATTTAACGCAACCTCCTTATCCTAATCCCTATCGCACCGAAGTTAATTTAGTCGCGCAAGAGTGGCTAAGCACCATCGCCAAAAAGTTAAAGTTAGGCTATATCATTACCATTGATTATGGGTACGATCGCGATCGTTACTATCATCCACAGCGTAGCCAAGGGACTCTGCAATGTTACTATCAACATCGCCGACACGATAACCCCTACGTCAATCTCGGAGAGCAAGACATCACCGCCCATGTCAATTTTACGGATCTACAACGTTGGGGCGAAGCGATCGGTTTAAAGACCCTAGGATTAACTCGTCAAGCCCTCTTTTTAATGGCTCTAGGGCTAGGCGATCGCCTGCAGGCGCTGTCACTCCATCCCCATACCTTATCCAACCTCCTGCACCGTCGGGATGCACTCCATCAACTGCTCGATCCCGGTGGACTAGGAAACTTTTGGGTGCTCATTCAGGGCAAGGGATTAACCGAAGCCCAATCTCAACTCCAGGGCTTAAAGCAAGACTAG
>JBMTZC010000216.1:0-7585 GCA_049455215.1 Prochlorotrichaceae cyanobacterium | reverse complement strand
CAGCTAAATCGATCGGTTTGATGAAGATGTGTGTACACGGTAGCTTTCTGTTTCTGCGGGGTGTTCCTCGGGTACTCAAGGGAACTTTGATAATTATGGCGGTGTCCTCACGCATCCTTCAACAGTGCCTTGATTGCCGTATCGAGTTGCTTCAGCTTCACCGGCTTACTCAGGTAAAGATTAGCTCCCGCATCTAAACAGCGCTCCTGATCGCCCTTCATGGCTAGGGCCGTTAATGCAATGATCGGAATATTCTGTAGGCGCTCCATTTGACGAATTAGACCGATCGCTTCTAAGCCATCCATACCCGGCATTTGGATATCCATCACGATCAAATCAGGGAGATTCTTTTGAACGAGATCGATCGCTTCCTGTCCATCATTGGCAAAGACCATTGCATAGCCTTTGGCTTCCAAGTAACAGGCGATCGTCTCAATATTCGCCAGGTCATCTTCCGCTAATAAAATTAGAGATTTTTGACTCGTCTCTTGATCCGGGGCTGGAAGCGCATTGGTCTGCGCTGGGGGCTCCTCTGCACTAGGCTCGGAGGAAAACGTGGAACCAGCGGGTAAATCGATCGTAAAACAACTCCCTACCCCGGGTTCACTGCTGAGGTGCACTTTTCCGCCATGGAGTTCCACCAATTGCTTGACCAGGGTCAACCCCAAACCGGTCCCCATTTGTTGACGGTTGAGGGCTCCATCAATTTGGACAAAGGGCTTAAATAACCTGTCTAGATTTTCCGGAGAAATGCCAATTCCCGTATCTTTAATCGAAAGCCGCAGGACTTGTTTATGATCTTCTTGAGGAACAAGGAAAGCGGCTAAGGTTACCGTACCGCCCTCCAGGGTAAACTTAACCGCATTGGTCAGCAAATTCAGTAAGACCTGTCTCATGCGCACCTCATCCACAAACACCGCTGGCAACCCAGAGGCAATTTCTGTCTGTAACTGGATCCGCTTCTTGAGGGCGTGTTGCTTAATAAAGGCGAGGCTAGAGGAACAAAGCTGCTCAACGGAAACGTAGCTATATTCCAGCTTGACTTCCCCAGACTCAATTTTAGCCACATCCAAAATGTCGTTAATAAGGGTTAACAAGTGGGAGGCACTCTTTTCTACGGTGCGTAGGGCTTTGAGTTGTTTCTCATTCAAAATCCCAAAGACTTCCTCTTGCAGAGCCTCACCCATGCCCAAAATCGAATTGAGCGGTGTGCGGAGTTCGTGGCTCATATTGGCCAGAAATTCATCCTTGAGCCGGGTGGCCCGTTCTAGTTCTATATTGCTCACGGCAAGTTCCTCATTTCGTTGTGTGAGTAGATTTTGGGTCTGTTGACGTTCTTGAAGCTCCTGCTGAAGCTGGTCAAAGAGATTCGCCTGTTGGATCGCGATCGCGGTTTGGTTGGCAATTTGCTGCAACAACTGGGCTTCGTTATCCTGCCAGATTCGTTTTTGCCGACAACTATGAATGACGATAATGCCCCACAGTTGCTTACTGGTTTGTGGGGCAACCCAACGGTGATATTCTTCGTTACCCATTTCCTGCAAAATGGGCGCAACAATTTTGGACTGAATTTCTCCAATGGCGGAATAGTCCACCAGGCAATCTGTCCACACATCGTCCATCACATCTGGAACAATCCGAGGCTTGCCTTGCCAGTAGAGATCTAAAATCTCTTGATTCCACACCTCATCGTCCCAATGCATGGTTCGGAGGCGCGGTAATCCTTCCGTAACCGCTTCTTCGACGATCGCACTGGAGCCGTCAGGGTAGAGCCGGAAAATAATGACCCGATCACCCTGCAGAACTTCTTTGACTTGCAGGGCCACCGTTGCCAGGATTTGATCCAAATCTAGAGACCGTTGCAAAATCAATTCGGTAATGGTGGCGAGGGTCTGTTGCCGGCGCAATTGCAGGGCAATGTTAGCCTGCGCCTGTTGCCGTTCCTCCACCTCATTTTGAGCCTGAGCCAAAAGGCTAGCTTGCTGAATGGCCAGGGCTAATTGGTTGGCAAGTTGTTGGGTAAAGGTAATTTCTCGATCTTGCCACTGGCGGGGCGCATAGCACTGGTGAATGCAGAGCAGCCCCCATAAATTTGACCCACACAGCAACGGCAAGATCAGAGCGGAACGAACGCCAAACTGGGCATAAACCTCCCGATGACAAGGTTGTAACTCTGCGGCTTCCAAATCCTCAATGACGAAAAACTGCCCCTGAGTATAAATACCGGCATAGTTTTCCCCAAAGCAATGGTCATGAACCGGTATCGCTAAGACTGACGGGAGTTCAGGTTGTTGAGACTCGGCTAAAAACGATCCATGACTGAACTGGTGGCTGGGTATAAATTTGAAAATACCTACCCGATCCGCCCCGAGTACCTGACGAATTTCTGCACAGGCTGTATCAAAAATGGTTTGTAAATCCAGGGATTGACGGATGCGCTGGGTAATTTCCCGCAGGAGGGTTTCCCGTTCGGCCTGTTGATGGATCAATAATTCCGCGTGTTTGCGATCGCTAATATCCGTGAGGGTGCCCACATAGCCGATGGGCTCTCCCTGGGTGTTGATTTCTACTTGCATCTGACAGTAAAACCAGATAACGGAGCCATCATCCCGTAAAAAGCGAGCTTCATTTTGCAACGGGTTTTCCGGGGTTCCCTCGCTTAACCAGGCTTGGAGTTTAGCCTGGGTGAACTCCCGATCGTCGGGATGAAGGGACTCCATCCAGCGAGTGGCCCAGCTCGCGGGTTTGCCCGTCATTTTGCACCAGCCATCGTTGACATAAATGCAATTCGCTTCCAGGTCGAAACGGAAAATTCCCACGGGGGCCGCTTGGGCTAGGGTGAGATAGCGCTGTTCACTTTCCCGCAGGGCAATTTCCGCCTGTTTCTGTTCGGTAATGTCTTGACAAACACAAATTAAGAGGTTGTCTTCGGAAAAGGTTAAGGATAATTGCTCGGTGAAGGTCGTGCCATCTTTGCGGGTTGCGGTGGCTTGGCCTGTCCAGTATTGATGGTCTTGCAGGTCAGGAAAAACCTCTTGCTCAAAGCGATCAAGCTCTGCTGGGGGGTAAAGCATCTGCCAAGTTTGTCCCAACAGTTCTTCTGCCCGATCGTAGCCAAACATCTCCACATGGGCAGAATTGAGGTAGACATAACGCCCCTCCTGAAGAATCGCAATGCCATCCACCGCCGCTTCGATCGCCGTTAATTGACGTTGTAAAGACTGTTGAGATTCTTGTAAAGCCTTTTCTGCCTGTCGCCGGAGCCGATCTTGCCGGTACCCTTCAATCAAGTTGCTACAGGTGATCAAGAGGGGATGCAACTGTTCAATTAAATCCTCACTATAGCCACCGGGACGGTTCGCCACCCCCACCATGCCAATGAGGCTGGAACCACTATAAAAGGGCAGACCTAAAAAGGCGTTGAGGGGGGGATGCCCTGCGGGGGTTCCCCCTCGGCGGGGGTCGGTGCTGGGACTATTGGCAATTACCGGCTTCCCCGTCATCACCACCGCCCCAAACAGGGTGTTCATGTTGGTAAATTCCATACCCTGGGCGTAGTTGTCTTCGTAGAGCTTCTGTGTGGTTTCATCCCAGGCAATATTGGTTAGACTGTGGGTTTTCAGATAGGGCACACCCCGAATTTTGAGGAAACTTTCCTCTAGATAGGCTGACCCATCCGTCCGGAATAAAACTTCACCAATAAACCCATACTCGCTATTGCTGACGTCTAGTAACGTCGCTAACAGTCTCTCAAAAATCTCTAGGCGGTTCTGGGCGGTAATGAACTGGGACTGAGCGGCCGTAACCTCTCTCAATAGTTCAAGCTTTTCCTGGAGCAACTGTTCCGCCTGCTTGCGCTGAGTAATATCAAAACGCACCGCAAGATACCGATCGGGTTGACCTTGGGCATTGAGAAAAGGGACGATCGTGCTATCGACCCAGTAGAGAGGGCCCTCTTTAGCACGATTGCAAATTTCGCCGCGCCACACTTCTCCCTTGCGAATCGTGCGCCATAAGTCTTGGAAAAAAGCTGGGGGATGGGTTCCCGAATTGACCAGGCGATGGGTTTGGCCCAGGAGTTCCGCTTCGCTATAGCCGGAAATATCGATAAACCTTTGGTTGGTATATAGAATGACCCCCTGGGGATCGGTAATCGCAACGATCGCAGATTCATCTAGCCCGAGCTTAAAACCGCTTAACTCTTGCAGCAGGCGTTGACGTTCCTCATCTGCTTGACGGCGTTGGGTGATGTCTGTGACCATCGACATCGCCCCCACATATTGCCCGGCTTTGTTGAAGATCGGGCTGCCGGTGGACAACACCCAGAGCGTAGACCCATCTTTGCGTACCAGAGGGACTTCATTCGTTTCTGCAATTCCTTCCGAGCGACGTTTGAGCAGCGCTTGAACATTGGGATGGAGTGCGGGGGAGAAAAAATCGAACAGGGATCGACCTTCCATCTCTGCCCTGGTATATCCCAACATCTGCAACAGGGCCGCGTTGGCAAATTGGTGCTTTGCGTCTGCATCAATCATCCAAATCCCTTCATGGGCGGTTTCCACAATCTGGCGATATTTAGCTTCGCTAGCTTGCAGGGCAATTTCCGCTGCTTTTTTGGCCGTGATGTCCCGTAGGATCGCTCGGACAGAGCAGGGCCGCTCATGGCCCCCCTCATCGGTTTTACAACGACAATTGATGTTCCCCTGTACGACGATCGCTTGCCCGGACTTGGCTATCAACGTCAATTCCATCTGTTCTACATCGGTAACCCTACCGGTAGCCATTTGGTCCAGTAGGGTCTGAAAGGCAATCTGACAATCGGGGTCTAAGATCTCAAAGATCGTTAATCCGTTTAGTTCGGGCACCGTATACCCCAAAATTTTCTGCCAAGCCTGATTGACAAACTCAAATTTTCCGGTATCTAGCTCCACAATCTGGATTAAGTCATTGGCATTGTTGACAAAATCCGCCAGGGTGGCTTCCCGTTCCGTCAGTTCTGCTGTACGCTCTAGCACTCGTTGTTCTAATTCCGCATTGAGGGTTACGACCTCTTGGGCGATGCGGCGTTGCTCTAGCTCTGCTTCTTTCTGGCGAGTAATATCTTGCACGGTTCCCCGGGAGATCAAGGGGGTGCCGTCTTCACTGCAGGTGGTCTCACATTGTTCATAGACATACTTAATGCGCCCATCAGGCATGAGCAGACGATGCACCATTTCGTAGGATCGATGACCGCTCAGATGCTGCTGGTAGATTGTGTTCACCTCATCCCGATCGTCGGGATGAACCAAACTTAAGAAGGTTTCGTAGGAGGCTTCAAAGGTCTGCGGATCTACTTCAAAAATGCGAAAAACTTCTTCAGACCAGTAGATTCTATTGCTATGCGGATCCAGTTCCCATGTGCCCAAACTGGCAATGCGGTGGGCTGCTTCTAAGTGTTGGGTAATGTTGCGGAGTTCCGCTTCGATTTTTTCCCGTTCTTGGAGTTCAATTTTCAATTGTTCGTGTCGTGAAGCCTGTTGGATGGCGATCGCTACATGGGTTGCTAGGTTTTGTATCAGATCAACCTCCTCCGGCTCCCAGTTGCGGGGGGTTTCAGTTTCCACTATGGACAGCACTCCCCACAGTTGATCCCCATAGAGAATGGGCACCAGAACGGTGGCACGGATTTGTAGCCGGATCAGTAACGCTCGGCAGTCATCCGTCATCTCGGCACTGTAAACATCCGATACCGGATCGGGCTGATCACCGGCAGCAAAGTGGATCTCCCAACAATGATCCTGGATTCGCTCCCCCATTAACGATCGTTCTAAGCTCGTCGATTCAGCCACCACTACAATGGAGCGTTCCGGCTCACATTTCCAAATATTGACCCGATCGCAACCGATAATCTGACGAATTTCCTCCACCGCCATCTCTAAGATTTTGGGCAGGCTCAAGGACGATCGGATTTGGCTGGCTAAGGTGGTAATGATCTGCTCTCGTTTGACCTGTTTCTGCAATTCCGCCATGCGGGCGTTAATTTCGACTTCCAATTGCAGATTGCGATTTTTGAGCAGAGCGACTTTCTCCGCTTCTAAGTTCTTGATTTTGGTTTCTAAGACCACTGTGAGCTTATACAACTCCAGAGGACTCAGCAGTTGTAATACATTGCTTTGGGTCACAATTCCCCGCAATTCCCCTTCTTTCCCGGTGACCACAACCCGACGAATAAAAGACTGTTCCATTAGTTCGTGAACCGTGACCAAAGATTCCGTTTCAGCGATCGTCACCACGGGGGCACTCATCACCTGGGCCACGGTATAGCCCTGAAAGTCCAACTCTAAGGCTTTGAATTGAACAATATCTCGCTCCGTGACAATGCCAATGGGAATCCTCAGGCTGCCTGCTGCCGTAGGGCGTTCCTCCGCCACCACTACACAACTCACCCGATGACGGGCCAACCGTTGAACAACGGTTAAAAGAGACTCCGTGGGTTCTGCCGTAATCACGACGGGAACCATGACCTCGTGGACGAGGCGCAAGCGCAGCAGATCGGTGGGTTGCAATAACTGCCGCAGGGTTTCGTGGGTGAGCAACCCCAGCAAATTCCCCTCTTCATCCACTAGGGGCAAATGCCGTATGTGGTGTTTCTGTAAGACACTAATGGCGCTATACAGATTCGCAAATTCTGATTTACGCAGGGTTCGCACCGGTGTAGTCATCACCTGGTTGACGGGGATTTGATTGAACATCTGGGAGCCCTGGGAACAGAGGCACACCACATCCCGCTCCGTCAAAATACCCATGACCTTCTGATCCTCTTGGATCAGCACACAGCTTGAACGCGCTTCATTTTGGACCACACTCGTGTGAGGCAATAAATCCGAATCCGCAGCACAAAACGATCGTGCTTGACTCATCAAGACAATGGCTTCTCCCAGAGTGGTTTCTGGCAGGACTACAAGCGGATCCTGAACGATCGCCATTGCAAGATTTTCATGAACGCTGGCTACTCTGTCGGTCAGACTCAGCATATTTTCACCGCTGTTTTCAAGTCATCAAAGGGGGCAAAGGAAGCAAGTTATGATTAGAACTTACGAGCAGTCTAGCTATGGAGGATCCCTCGCAATAACGGCAAGCTCAATGCACAAACAGCTTCAACTCTTCTCTAAGTATACAGTTTTTAACTAATATCATTGATCTGAATCACGGAAACAATAACATTTATAAAGTAATAAATAGAACTTCATTTATAAGTATAAACAACTAAATTTAACGATGTATAACACTACTCAGTATTCGGATCTTCGGCTAAGTTTGGCAGGACTCAGGGCAAAATTTAAATTTTCAAGGTGCTCTCAGGGCTCTCAATACGAAGATTAATATGAGGGCAATGTGTTTCCACGGAAAGCAAAAAAAATTAACGGTAGAGTGAGGCACCCTACCGTTTTCGATCGATTTGGACAGATTACAAAAGGGGAAGACTTGTTTATCGTCCCACCATCCATCGTGTACACACATCTTGATCAAACCGATCGATTTAGCTGGATTCCCCTAAATCCCCCTTAGTAAGGGGGACTTCCGAGCCATTTCTTCCGGATCCCCC
>JBMTZC010000215.1:0-7618 GCA_049455215.1 Prochlorotrichaceae cyanobacterium | reverse complement strand
AATGCGGTGCTCGAAAAAATGAGTGAAAAACAATTCAGACAAGTGGTGATGTTTTTTGTCTTTTGTAGTGGGCTGCTGATGTTGTGGCAAAACATGCAGTATATTGCCATTTAATTTTTCAAATGCCCGCCTGATGGTCTACTCAGAAGTCCGCTCGGTCATGCAGGACAGCGATTCTGGAGTAAATGCAGAAAATTCAGCCTCTCCATGATTTTCTCATCGCCCATCGGATCAATCGGTCAAGCGGTAGCCAGGGGAATGACCTTGAGCCGAGGTTTGGGGATAACTCAGGTTAAAATGGGTCATTGATTTCTACGATCGCTCCGGTAATTCTATGGCACAGCATGACCAACAGCGCTGGATCCTGGTGGGTGGATTGGGCTTAACCGCCAGCCTAGGGCTTTTACATCTCCTCAGTACAGGATTATCCCAGTGGGCCGAAGGGGTGAGCTTACCCCTATTTGCCCTGATTTTGGGCGGCTGGTGGTGGCAACGCCAGCGATCGTTTCCTGCGCCATCGCCTCAGGCTGAAATTCAAACCTACGATCGTGCCGTCGTAGAGCAGGCTTGGCGAATCGTCGATACTCAACTGGAACACCTGGAGGGAGAACTGCCGGATCGGGAGCAGCCGGCCCTACAGGCATACCAAACCCAGCGCCAAGCTTTAAGTGCAGACCTGGAACGCCAAGGGCTCACCCTGGCCATTACCGGCAGTAAACATACCGGCAAAACTAGCCTAGCGGCGATATTGCAGTCCTCCTGGTCTCATTCCATCAAAGAAGTTCCCCTCAGCGACACAGCCGCCCTCTTGGCTAGTGATGCTGTTGTGGTCTTAACGGGGGGCGATTTAACCCAATCGGAACTCAATGCCCTGATGCCCTTGGCAGACCATCCTGGGGTTGTTGTGGCGGTGAATAAACGGGATCAATACTTACCGGATGCCCTCTCGATCGTGGTGTCTCAAGTGGAAGCCCACCTCCAAACCCATTTGCCCCGCTATGCTATCCCCGTAGTAACGATCGCCAGCCAACCGAGCCCCGTCAAACGCCGCAAAATGCAAGCGGATGGAACTTGGCAAGAGCAGTGGCAACCCTCAGAACCGAACTTGATGGAATTATGGCCCCAGTTACAACGACTGGAAAGCCTTGCCCCTAGCCTGATCTGCGCCACTACCTATCGCCAAACCCAAGACTTTAAACAGCAACTCCATCACCACCTCAATCAAGTCCGGCGGCAGGAAGCCCTCAAACTGATCCAAAAAGCCCAAGGCATTGCAGCGATCGCCACAGGGGTGAATCCTATTCCGGCATTGGATCTTCTGGCGACCTTTGCGGTCAACGGTCAACTGGTCGTGGATTTAGCCCATCTCTATCGTCAACCCCTCAACCTGAAAGACGGAGAAACGGTGGCCAAAACCCTGGCCACCCTGCTCGTCAAACTGGGGCTGGTCGAACTTTCGACCCAGATGCTTACCCCCCTTCTCAAAGCCCACCATGCCACCTACCTCGCTGGGGCCGTTTTACAGGGTATGAGTGCCGCCTATTTAACCCGCATTGCCGGTTTAGCGATCGTGGACTACCTCGAAAGTTTAGAACCCGGAACCCAGGTCAATTCTTCTGACTGGCTCAACCGATTGCCCCAGTTACTGCAATCGAGCTTCCAGCGTTTACAAGCCCAGGACTGTCGGCCATGGTTGACTCAGACGCTGCAGAGCCTCCGGCTCAATGAGGGTTGAATGTTTCCGGACTTACGCCGTTCCATATCACCTTAGATTCCTTCTCTAGATCCGCCCCTTCAAACCTCAAAAACTTCAGGAGCCTCACCCATGCAACCGGCGATTCCTTCGGGAACTGTTTTACAAAATCGGTATCACATTCTGCAGATTTTGGGGCAGGGTGGCTTTGGACGAACTTATCTGGCGGAAGATCGGGGACGGTTCGATGAACTCTGCGCCATTAAGGAATATATCTCCCCAAAATCAGGGGCTTACGCTTTAGAAAAATCCAAGGAACTCTTTGAACGGGAGGCAAGCGTTCTCTACCAAATTCAGCATCCCCAAGTGCCTCAGTTTAGGGCTGTATTTGAAGAGAACGATCGCTTTTTTTTGATTCAAGACTATGTGGCGGGTCAGACCTATAGTGAACTCCTGTCTCAGCGCACCAGTATGGAGTCTTCCTTCTCCAGTAGTGAGGTGACAGATTTTCTGCGGCAACTGCTGCCGGTGCTGGTTCACATTCACGATCGGGGCATTATTCACCGGGATATTTCTCCGGACAATATTATTTTGCGCGATCGGGATCAAATGCCCGTACTCATTGATTTTGGTGTGGTCAAAGCCGCCATTATGAGCAACTTTAAGCCTACTCCACCGGGCCAACGCACCACCGTGGGCAAAATAGGCTATGCCCCCAGTGAACAAGTCCAAATGGGCCAAGCCTATCCCAGTAGCGATCTCTATTCCCTTGGGGTTACGGCGGCGGTTTTGCTGACGGGGAAACAACCCAACACCCTCAAGGATAAACCCGGGCAATGGATCTGGAAACGCTATGCCACGGCTACGGATCCCCTCTTACTCAGTGTCATCGATCGCTTAGTGGAACTCCGTCCAGGGGATCGGTATCAATCGGCCCGAGATGTATTGGTGGCTTTGGGAGAAACCCCACCCGCCTCAGACCTGCCGGCCACCGTATTGCCGACGGAGGTACGACGGGATGAAGCTACCCCCTCGGTTAACCTGTTCCAAGCCCAAACGGCAGGGGACGATCGGCCTCCCGAGACGCGACCAGAAGTGCCCCCCCATTTCCCCAGTCCAACCACCCCAACCGAAATCCGATCTCGGGATCCCTTCCCATCTCCAAGACAGTCCGTGCCTTCCGTTAGCCACCCCACCCCACCGTCCTCTTTCTTGGACGATCCCGTTGCCGTGATCGCAGCAGGTTTAAGTATTGTCGCCCTGGCCGGCATTGGCTCCTGGGCGATCGTGCGCATGATACTGGTGCAAGAACCTGAAATTGAGTCGCCCCCAACCCCTTCCCCCTTAATTGTAGAGGTGGGCGGCACGCCCATTGCCGACTTTCCCACCAGTCCGCCCACACCGGTAGCTACGGCCCAGAGTAACCAGCCTATTTCTTACCAACAGCCCATTGTCCTGCTTGCCAACCAACCCCAGCGGTTTGAACGTCGGTTGACCCAGTACGAAACCCAAACCTATAGCTTTCCCGCAACCCGTGGACAAACCCTGTCTGCCTTCATTGCGGGAGAAGGAATTCTGATGACCATTGCTGCGCCGGATCAGCAACCCATTGATGAACGAAGTGATCGGGTGTCTCAGTGGGAAGGAACCTTACCCCAGGATGGCACCTATAGCATTATTCTCAAGCCAGTGGAAGGTCTGAGACAAGCGGGTTACAGCCTGGAACTCGTGTTAAATGATCCGCCAGCCACCTCAGCCTCTCCCAGTAGCAATTCCCCGCAGTACCGAGAGCAAAATATTAGTATCCCCGCCGGGGCTGCCCCCACGACCTTAACGGGAGAGGTTAGCCCACGGGACATTCAGCGCTATTGGATCAACCTGAGAACGGGAGATACCCTAGAAGCGCAAATCATTGCGGGATCTGCTCAAATGACGTTGTTTAACCCTCGGGGAGGTAAGGTTGCCGGGGCTAATCAAGTGCGAAGTTTTGACTTTACTATTCCTGCTTCAGGGCTTTATTCCATCGAAGTGAGCAGTAGCAGTCCTTCTGTATTTGGCTTAAATTTAGCCGTGACTGCGCCCTCAACACCGAGGCCCGTCTCCACTCCAACCCCGACTTCAACACCGGCGGCTACCCCCACTCCGCCGAGTCCAACACCCACACCAACCCCTAGCCCGACTCAAACCCCTACTCCAAGCCCTCAAAACACCGTCACGATCGTGCCGGCGCTGCCCAGTCCAGGCAGCCCAACCTCCACGGCAGAGCCCCAGGGATAGGCCACTGGCTTTTTTGCGGACACTATACTTTATACTTTGGCGGACAGCACGCCTGATCTTGTGGTACAGGGTGATCTGGTGATCAAGGGCTTTAAGGTCTAGTCTTAATCTTCGTGATCATCAAAGGGATCGGCCAAGGTTTTAGAAGGCGGGCCAAACGCAACGTAAATAGAATATCCCGTTAAGGCAACAACGATCGCGGCAATGGTAATGCCAGCAGATAACGCAGGAGAAGCTTCCATGGTATTTGTTAAGTTATGTTAATTTTCCTGAGAGTATCTTAGCGCTAAGCCACTCTGGGGATCAAGCTAAATTTTTTCTAGATTCAGGGTCAGCAACGTGATAGCCTTTTAAGAAAGATTAATCTTTGCGAAAAATTTCATAATACGTCTCTAGTAGGTCACTCATGGCACAAAGAACTCGTCTTGGCAACCTCCTCAGACCGCTCAACGCGGAATACGGTAAGGTCGTCCCTGGTTGGGGCACCGCACCTCTGATGAGTGTTTTTATCCTGCTTTTCTTCGTCTTTCTGTTGATTATTCTTCAGATTTACAATGCCTCTATCGTGCTCGATACCTTCTCCGTTGGCTGGGGTGGCTAAGATTATCCCGATGATTTCAGGATGATCCATCCCGATATCTTGGTTCTTTTGGGGCAGTAATGCCCCTTTTTTATGGAAGATTTCAGGGGAGATTACCCCCGTATTCTCCTGGCAGGGAGCCACGGGAGAGTTTCAGTGAGACCGGCTAAGATGAAGGTCTTACCCTTAGCATTGATATTGAGTTTGATTCCATGACTCATCTCTGGCGAACAGGACTTTCAGGGCTGCTGATTGGGGGATGGCTTTGCTCCGGTGGGGTCATGGCGAATCCTACTCCCACCCCCCTCCACCCCGTTTTATTGGAATGGCAAGCCCCAGAAGCGATCGTTGACTATCGAGATCAGATTCAGCCCACTCCGGTTGGTTATCTCCGTTGGCAACAGTTTCCGGTGCGAGTCGCCATTGAGCCTGCCGCAAATACCCCAGAGGATGCAGGATCCGAACGCGATCGTCGCTGGGTGGCTGCAATCCGGGCCGCCCTGGGGGATTGGCAACCCTATTTTCCCTTGGTGGAAGTTGCCGCAGCAGGAGAAGCAACAGGGGACTGGGATATTTATGTGTTGCGTTCTCGCCCGCCAGCCCAACGTTTACGAGATGGCACGATCTTACCGGCACGCTTTGCCGATGCTCGCTATGAACTGCTCCCCTCTGAAGCTGCGTCTCCAGTTAAATTCCGTTTTCGCATCCGCATCGGCAACCAGCAGGGGGAAGAGGGGTTACGCGCTACAGCCCGCCACGAATTGGGCCACGCCCTAGGACTTTGGGGCCACAGTACAGATCCCCAGGATGTCATGTATCCAGCCCAGATCGGTCTCTATCCTCCCATTAGCGATCGGGATCTCAAGACCCTGCAATGGCTTTACAATTTGATGAGCAACTAAACCTGTCAGTTTGAGTAAGGATTGCTCCCATGAAACATATTCGCTTTGACTGGGCTATCAAAAAGATTTTGCGGGATAAAGTTAACTTTGTCATTTTAGAAGGATTTCTGACAGAGTTAATTGGGGATGCCATTAAGATCGAGTCCATTCTAGAAAGCGAAAGCAATAAATTTGCCGAAGATAGTAAGTTTAACCGGGTTGATATTTTAGCTCGTAGCAGTGAGGGGAAATTAGTCCTGATTGAAGTGCAAAATAGTACAGAACAAGACTACTTTCACCGAATGCTCTACGGCACCTCATCCTTAATTGCAGAATATTTGAACCAGGGAGAGCCCTACGGCAATGTGAAAAAAGTCTATTCCGTTAACATTGTCTACTTTTCCCTCGGGCGCGGCGATGATTATGTTTATGAAGGACGGATTGATTTTCGAGGACGGCATCTAAACGATCGTCTTGAACTCTCTAGCAATCAGCAAGAAATCTTTAAGCTTGAGAACATTTATCAGATTTTTCCAGAATATTACTTACTGCGGGTCAATAAGTTTGATAATCAGACCAAAGATAATTTAGATGAGTGGATTTACTTTCTCAAAAACAGTGAAATCAAAGATGAATTTTCTGCCCCAGGATTACCCGAAGCAAAGGAAAGATTACGGGAAGAACGTTTAGAAGGCGTGGAGAGCGAAGCTTATCGCCAGTTCATCAAAGATCGCCAGTATGAAATTAGTATTTTAGCCAGCACACGGGCAGAAGCGGAGTTGGAAGGATGGAAAAAAGGAGTTCAAGAAGGGCAACGGCTTCAGCAAATTCGTATTGCTCAGAGCTTAAAACGATCGGGTAGCTCAGTGGAGTTTATTACTGAGGTTACCGGGTTAACGATCGCTGAGGTGGAAGCACTCTAATCAGAATCAGAATCTAAGCAGTTTTGGACGATCGCTAATTTTCAGGGTAATCTAGGGGGACTTGCTGTATCTATTTTCTCTTGGTGCTATGCGTGGATTCCCTTGGTTTACCTCAGCCCCTCTGATTTTAACTACACTCGTTCCAGGCATTGCTCCGGTCTTTGCTCAGTCCATTACCCCCGCAAACGACGGCACGGGAACCCTGGTCAATCAAGCCCAGAGCCGTTTTGACATCACCGGCGGCACCCCAGCCGGGAGCAACCTGTTCCATAGTTTTCAGGATTTTGGACTAGATCCAGGGGAAACGGCTCGGTTCACTGCGCCTAACGATATTGCCAATATTCTGGGGCGGGTGACGGGGGGCAATGTCTCGGTCATTCAGGGATTGATTGAGGTTACGGGGGCAAGCTCCAACCTATTTTTGATGAATCCGGCTGGCTTCATCTTTGGGTCTGGGGCGAGTTTGAATTTACCGGGTAGTTTTACCGCCACCACTGCCACGGGGATTGGGTTTGAGCAGGGGTGGTTTGGGGTCAGCGGAACTCCGGATTTTGCTACGTTGGTGGGGAGTCCGAACCAGTTTTATTTTTCTGCATTAGATTCCGATCGTCCCCTGGGGGAAATTTATAACTTTGGGGATCTCAGGGTAGGGGAGGGGGCATCTCTGACCCTTTTGGGACGATCGCTTTTGAATGAGGGGACATTGGCCGCGGGACAGGTGAACCTGATGGCGGTACCGACCGGAGAAAGCTTGATTCTTTCTCAACCAGGGATGGTGTTGAGCTTAGAAGTAGCTCCTCTCGAAGAGGGTTTACTGGTGGACTCGGTACGGTTGCTGGATCTCCCCCTATTGCTCACGGGGGGAACCGATGGGGCGACGGCGTTAGTGGAAAATGCGGATGGTAGTGTCCGCTTAGTCACGTCATCACCGAAAACACCCACGTTAGCTATCGAAAGTCTGGTGCAGGCGGGAATAGTGGAAGCGTTGGAGGGAAACGCTTTCTTGCAAGCGCCCCACGTTACGGTATCTGGAGATATTGCGGTGGGGGGGCAACCCTTGGGACGGGGAGGACAGGTCACCATTCTGGGGAATGATCTGCAATTTCAAGGTGCCAGTATTGATGCTTCGGGAGAAGCGGGGGGTGGCTCCATCAAAATTGGTGGGGATCTGCGGGGGAGTGGAACTTTACCCCAGGCGGCTCAGGTGTCGATCGCTGCTGAGACGGTGCTGACGGCGGATGCTTTAGTCAGTGGCAATGGGGGA
>JBMTZC010000214.1:0-7636 GCA_049455215.1 Prochlorotrichaceae cyanobacterium | reverse complement strand
CGAGGGGTGCAATCCCTTAGATTCGGGTAGGATGAGGCGTAATTGCCTCAAGGTAGTCAGCATACACAACCTGATGCAGACTATGGTTAGACACAGTTGCAAGGCTAGTGAACTGTGGAATACGTTGCCCTGGAAGAGATTTCTGGTCAATCTTTTCCGGCTACAAAAGCGCGTGTATAACTGCACATATAAACGCTTTAGTAAATGTTCAAAAATGACCACTAAGCGGCTTAAAAGTTCTTTGCGATCCGATCGTCCCAAGGACTCAACCTCCTCGATTAAATTTTCTAAATCTAGATTTTCAAAATCCCGCGCTCTCAGCTTTGCCGTTGTCTCTTCAGACCACAAGAGAAAATCCTGCTCGTAGAGGGATGTCTTTTGTAATTCTGTTACCATTTTAATAACCTCAATTTACAACTGAAACGATCGCTACTGACTTGGGTTATAAATCAACAACACTACATCAGTCCATGTTTTGGTATAGCTTAAATCCACATCATTATTTAGACTACCAACTTAAGATATAAGCCATAAAGAAGGCTCAATTGTATAAGTGCAGAAAAATATAATTACTGAATCGACCAGATCCGGATTCAGTACTCTTGCAGCGGAGTGCGGCTGCGGCAGAACCCGTAGCGATAATAAGGATAACCCGGAAATACTTGGGCGCAGAGGTTATGGGTGAGCGTTCCAGTTTGTTCTCATAACATTTAGAGTGGTTTCGTAGCGATCGGGGTGATTGCTGCGAAATTCTTACGGTGCCTTGGTTCCATAAACTTTTCCCTGAAGGTCTTGACCGTTGTCTAAGTTAGTGTTAGAAGAACGGGAGAAACCTCTCATTGGGTCAATCAAGTTGGGTGCAGACCCGCTTTTGAGTAATTTAGAGTATATTCTGACCTGTTGTCTAACGGACTTTTAGTGTGGGAACGTGAGTATGAAAAGCTTCCAAACCGCTGCCCTAATGATTGGGGGCTCTTTATTATTAGGGAGTTGTAGCTCTCTACCGTTTTTCGGTGGCAATGAATCCCCGCCAGAGGCGGAAGCTCCGGCAGCGGTTGCACCCGTAGCAGAAGCACCTGCGGCGGAGGAAGCCGCTTTAGAAGAAGTTCCGGCTCCAGAGTTTACCGATCCCCTGGTGGAAGATGGCAACACTTCGCCCGTGGGGAGTTTACGCAAAGCAACGGATCCAGACGATCGCCTCAAGGTGGCTCAAAGTCGTCAGGGTCGCCCCGATCCCTTCGCTGCTAATCCAATTACGGTTACCGTCGAACTGCCACCGCCAAGCGCTGTTCCCACTACTCCCACCGTACCAAATTTGCCCGGGGTTCCCACTTTGCCTGGTACCCCCATTGGGAACTTGCCGGATCAGCCGTTAATCCCTGCGGTGATCCTGCCGGATCCAGCTTTGGCTAAAGCGATCGTTGTGACGGGGGTTGTTCAGGTTGGGTCTAGTCCTCAGGCGATTTTGCGGTCTCCCCTAGAACCCTCTAGTCGTTATGTGAGTCCGGGTCAACGGGTTGCCAATGGGCAGGTCTTGGTGAAACGGATTGAAGTGCGGGGATCTGATCCGGTTGTGATTTTAGAAGAGTCGGGTATTGAGGTGGTCAAATTTGTGGGACAACCGGCAGAAGTCACCCAGCCCACAACGGAGCAAGGGGGCAATGCGGCCTAGCGCATTTTTCTAGAGGAAATTCTCCTCAACTTCCGATGGGGAGGGTCAAGTTTTCGGAATACCTTGCCCTCCCAGTCGCAAAACCTAGCTAGCGGTTACGCCTTCCTCCTCTTGTGCTTGTTTTTCAAGGGTAGCGATCGCTGCATTGGTAGCCGATAGACGGGTTTCTAAACTGTCCCGCATCCAGCGCAAAAAGCTCAGTTGACGATCGCGGTATTCTTGACGGGTTTTCTGATCCCCAAAACAGCAGGGGATAAACGGTAGGGGAAACATAAACAATCTCCTGGGTAGTCAATAAAAGCCATTGATTTGTTTAGAACGGTGTTCCGAACAATGGGAGAGCCTCCCGCTCTTAGTGTACGATGCAAAAACTGTCAATGGCAGCCATTGCTCAGGACAAATTCCCGTTAAGGTAAAGGCAGTTCTGTTGAAGCCTTTGGTGCCTTTCCTCACGTTTTATGATGACTTCTCTTCACCCCAACTCTATTCCAGACCATACGACAAACCTTGAACCAATGCCGTCTAAAGAAACGAGGTCTTCCGTTCCTGAAGTGAGTTCTCGGGTTCTGCCGTGGCTAGCCAAAATGGCTTATCTTTTACTCGGAAACCTGGTTTTACCCTGGCATTTCCGTCAAATTAGCGTTCAAGGCCAAGAACATCTACCGAAATCCGGCGCGGTCATTTTAGCTCCCATGCATCGTTCTCGCTGGGACGCTCTAATTGTGCCCTATGCAGCGGGACGGCGGGTGACGGGCCGGGATATCCATTTTATGGTCTCCATCAACGAAATTAAGGGGGTACAGGGTTGGTTCATTCGCCGTATGGGAGGATTCCCCGTTAATAGCGATCAACCGGGACGACTCAGAGCCTTAGCCTCCAGCATCCACCACAGTGTGGATTTACTCTGTCAGCGCAAAATGATGGTGGTCTTTCCCGAAGGCAACATCTTTCGTTCAGAGCAATTACAACCCTTAAAAACGGGTATTGCCCACATGGCGCTTCAGGCTGCTCAGACGAAGGATCTCGGGGAAGTCCATATTGTCCCCATGGGCTTGGCCTATGATCAGCCCTACCCGAAACAGGGGAGTTCGGTGGCGGTGCAAATTGCGCCCCCCCTCTCCACCCGTAACTATGCCCATTTGTCCAGTAAACAAGCGGTAAAGGCGATCACTGAAGATTTAACCCAAGCCTTGCTGTCCCTGGATCCGAAAATGGACTTGCCTCCCCAGAACGGCTAGAATTTTGCTAACTGAACCCGAGAACTTGCCATGGGCGATCGTCTTTTTCAACCTGCACTGTACCGAATCCTAGATGCAAACCTCGATCGCGTTCGAGAGGGATTACGGATTATTGAGGAGTGGTGCCGATTTGGTCTGAACCAGGCCGATCTGGTGGCAACCTGTAAGCATTTACGGCAGGAAACGGCCCGCTGGCATCACCCCAGTTTACGATCGGCCCGAGATACGCTGCAGGATCCAGGCACAGATTTAACCCATCCCCAAGAAGCGGAGCGATCGAATCTACAACAAGTGCTTCAGGCGAACTTTTGCCGAGTACAGGAAGCCCTACGGGTGCTGGAAGAATATAGCAAGCTCTATGATGGGGCGATGGCGGCAGCCTTCAAACAGATGCGCTATCAGGTCTACACGTTGGAAAGCCAGATCCTCGCCCACGATCGCTACCAGAAATTACTCGCCGCGAAGCTGTACCTGGTTACCAGTCCGAGTGAGAACCTAATCGAAATTGTCGATGCAGCCCTCGAAGGGGGATTGAGACTGGTGCAGTACCGGGATAAGGACGTGGATGATGTCACCCGCATGGCCCGGGCCCAGCAACTCTGTGAGTTGTGCCATAGCTACGGAGCGCTGTTTATTGTTAACGATCGGGTTGATGTGGCCCTGGCGGTCAATGCCGATGGGGTTCATCTGGGGCAGCAGGATCTGCCCATTGCCCTGGCCCGTCAAGTTTTGGGCCCCGATCGCATTGTGGGACGATCGACCACGAATTTAGAGGAAATGCGCCGAGCCTTAGAAGAAGGTGCCGATTATATTGGAGTGGGCCCCGTTTACGAAACCCCCACAAAACCCGGCAAAGCCGCTGCTGGTCTAGAATATGTTTCCTTTGCGGCCAAACACGCCTCCATTCCCTGGTTTGCCATTGGTAGCATCACCCCCAACAATTTGCGGGATGTCATGGAAGCTGGAGCCCACCGGGTGGCCGTTGTGCGATCGATTATGCAGGCGGAACAACCCACCCTAGTGACACAATATTTTCTCTCTCAACTCCAACGGGGCATCCATTAAATCGATTTCAGTCTCACTCGATCCAAGACTATGGGTCACCGGAGCGCCTCGGGAAAAGTCTGATCTGAGCCGGTCAGTTCTTTTCATAAAATTGTCTAACTTGCCAGAATAGAAGGGGAGGAGGACGATTTGCCAAGCAAGATGTTATTCTCAATAGAGTTACCTTACTGCAAGTCCTATGGCTTCCCCCACAACCCCGGCCACCCTCAAGGCTGAACTCAATGAACGTGGCTGGAGAATGACTCCTCAGCGAGAAAAAATCCTGCAAACCTTTCGAGAATTGCCCGCTGGTAACCATTTGAGTGCAGAGGATCTACTGCATAAGCTAGAAGCGGCCGGAGAGTGTATTAGCCTCTCCACCATTTATCGAACCCTGAAGCTCATGGCCCGTATGGGAATTTTGCGCGAGCTAGAACTGGCGGAAGGGCACAAACATTACGAGATTAATCAGCCCTCTCCCCATCACCATCATCATTTGATTTGTGTGCGTTGTAACAAGACCATTGAGTTTAAAAGTGATTCAGTCTTAAAAGTGGGGGCTAAAACGGCCCAGAAAGAAGGCTATCATTTGCTAGATTGTCAGTTGACGATTCATGCAATTTGTCCCACCTGCCAACGATCGCTCATTCCCTAACTTGCCGATGGACATTACCTTTAAACTCTGGCGACAGCAACCCGGTCACGCCCCCCGCTTTCAAGATTATGTTTTGGATGTGGCCACGGGCGATACGGTTTTAGATGCCCTACTGCGGCTGCAGGGAGAACAGGATGGGACGATCGCGTTTCGTAAAAATTGCCGTAATACCATCTGTGGTAGCTGTGCCATGCGTATTAATGGTCGCTCTACCCTGGCTTGTAAAGAAAACTGTTTCCAAGAAGTCAATCGCCTCAAAGCGCATGGCATTTTGCAAACCGATGGCAGCGAAGCCGCTCGCCCGGTCATTACCGTGGCCCCTTTGGGCAACTTGAAGGTTGTTAAGGATCTTGTGGTGGACATGAAACCCTTCTGGGATGGTCTCAAAGCGATCGATCCCTATGTCAGCACCGCCAGTCGCAAAGTTCCGGAGCGAGAATTTTTACAAACCCCTGAGGAACGGGCCAAATTAGACCAGACGGGGAATTGCATTCTCTGTGGAGCCTGTTACTCCGACTGTAATGCCCTGGAAATGAATCCCCAGTTTGTGGGCCCCCATGCCCTCGCCAAGGCCTACCGCACCCTAGCGGATTCCCGAGACGATCGTACCGTTGAGCGGATTGAGCAATATAACCAAGGAGTCAACGGCGTTTGGGGCTGTACCCGTTGTTACTACTGCAACTCAAGCTGTCCCATGGAAGTTGCCCCCCTCGATCAAATTAGTAAAGTCAAGTCCTTCATTCTCAAACGTAAAACCAAGCATGACAGCAGAGCCATTCGGCACCGTAAAGTGTTGCTGGAACTGGTCAAGTCCGGGGGCTGGGTGGATGAACGGAAATTTGGCATTGAGGTGGTCAGTCATTCCTTCCGCGATTTACAGGGACTGTTGAGTTTAGTTCCCCTGGGGCTACGCATGATTGCCAGCCGTAAGTTTCCCCTCAGCTTTGAGCCTTCAGAAGGTCAACCAGAAGTCCGATCCCTGATTGCGGCGGTGCAGTCTCAACAGACCTCGAAGCCAGATAGCGCAGCCCAAAAATGACCACCAGTAGGGGCAAGGTATCCTTGCCCAATGCTTGCCTAATCCTTGCCCAATGCTTGCCTAATCCTTGCCTAACGCTTGCCCAATGCAAGATTTATAGGCAAAATCAATGACCGGGTTTGGAGACCAAACCCCTACTAGGGGGGATTCAGGCAGGATTTTGAATCTAGGGGACAGTTCTAGAGCAACTTGACGAGTTGTGCTAAACTTTACGAACTTGAAAACCTGGGAGAGGTGGCAGAGTGGTCGATTGCACCCGACTTGAAATCGGGAGTACTGAAAGGTACCGTGGGTTCAAATCCCACCCTCTCCGTTCAACGGCACAGAGAATCGCCAAACATATTGTTTTAAGTCAATCCGATGGTCAGCGGAAAAGATAATTCCTTCGTCTTCTAGCAATTCTCGCTGTAAACGATCGCTGCCATTGCGCTGAGGGGACTCGGAAACTTTACCCTGGGCATTAATCACCCGATGCCAGGGAATCGATCGATCCGGTAGTGCTACTCGGTATAAGGCATAGCCCACCAGTCGTGCATGACCCGGTAAGCCCGCCAGTTCCGCCACTTGTCCATAGGTGGCCACTTGCCCATAGGGAATTTGGGAGACGATCGCGTAGATGCGTTCATAGCGGCCCGGAGACGTTAACGGTTCTGGGGGAACGGGAACCTTAGAATTCGACATGGCGAAGGAAACGCTGAAACATTTGCTAAATTTACAAGGGCAAGGGTATAGGATGGAGACTGGATATAAATTGTAACCAGAGTCAGAGCGCTTCTGATTTTGACTTCATGAACAGGTTATGGGGCATTCCGTCCCGCCCGCCTGCCTTAAACTGATAGCCAAGGTGTGTAGAGTATGATTTTTTCAGCAATCTTTCGCCGCCGTAACTGGTTGGCACTATTTCTGACCGTAGCCTTTAGCTTAATTGCGTTACAGGCTGATGGTGCCACCAGACTACTGGGGGCTGGTTCATCCTTCGCAGAGCCACTTTACGATCAATATTTTGCTAACCTCAAGGACAAAGCAGGATTGAATGTACGGTACCTGACCATTGGCTCGGGACAAGGCTTCCGGCAACTGGGAGATAAGGTTACCAGCTTTGCCAGTAGTGACTTCTATCCCCAAGGTGAAGAAGGACAACGGTTGTTGCGCCTCGATCAAGTTCCCGGATTGGAATTACAAATTGCTCCCGTTGCCCTCGGTGGAGTTGCGATTATCTATAACATTAACTCTACGGGCGACAATGGTTTGAGCCCTACCGATGTCAAAATCTCTCGGGAAGCACTCGCAGGCATTTTTAGCGGAGAAATCACTAACTGGCAACAGGTGAGCCCTCAACTGCCGAGTCTGACGATCAAGCCGATCGTTCATTGTGATGTTTCTGGCGCAAACTATATTCTTAGCCGTTACCTGGAAGCGGTTACCGATGGGCAGATTGAAAAGCGCCCGGGACCCCTCTGGTGGCAAGAAGCTGGCTTAGATCCCTATGCAGCCCGGACCTTGGATGATGGTGTTGCCGCCGCTGTTGCGTCTACCGAAGGTGCAATCGGCTATGTTCAGGTCAATTATGCCCTCGAGAAAAACCTGGAGACCGCTCGCATTGAAAATTCTCTGGGACGTTTCGTTAAGCCGGAGTTGGTTTATGTGCAACGGGCTGCGGATACGATCGAATACGATAATTTCCGACCGGTGGGCATTGAAGATCCTGCGATCGGGTATCCTCTGGTGGGCATTAACGCCATTTACTACTACAACCGTCAGGACACCACTGAAACCGCTGAAGGTTTGAACACCATGCTGGCATGGATGTTAACGGATGGACAGGAACTCAATGAATCCTATAACTATTTGGCAGTGAATCCTGAAATTGCTCAACTTGCCCTCAGCAACTTGCAGCAAAATCTGACGGTTTCCCCCTGGGCCAAGGTGGGTCCCTCGGAACCGGTTACCCCACCGACGCGAGAAGCTTGTAAATAAAGCTGAGCTAA
>JBMTZC010000213.1:0-7691 GCA_049455215.1 Prochlorotrichaceae cyanobacterium | reverse complement strand
CCGGATTTAAAGGCCTTTCTGCGGCAACCTGAAATTGTTGAAATTTTAGACCACCATCCCATTCATCAAGTTAAGGCTGAAACCCCACTGGAAATCAACGATCGTAAAACGGCTCTGCTCCTGGAATTTTACGTGCCGGAAAAAGGGGCAGTGGTGGATACGATTACCGCTTTAAGTCCCTCAGATTACGCTTGGCTTCAGCCCGGTGCGCCCCCTCTCCCCCCCAGTGTGAATGGCAATGGCTCTCCCCAAGTTCTGGGTTCTGTGCGAGGCTGGCAACTCATTCAAGTGCCATGAAGCTGAAGGCGACTGAAGGATGTTTCTCCCCTCCTTAAATTGATCGAGAAAAAATCACCAAAATGAGTGGGATCCCCAGCAAAACAAGCCCTCTTCGGGGGTTAGAATAGCTACCATCCGAGTTCATACGGAGATTAGCATGGTATCCATTCCTTTGCTGGATCAGGTTGCGTTGGCGCTTGCCCAAGATGAACAACAACAACGCATCAAGAAACTACTGATTTGTAACTGTTATGGAAAGTGGGAAGCTCAACCTGAGAAAGTCGATAGCATTTCCTGGCGACAACTGCTGGTGGATACCCTAGAGCGATCGCCCACCCTAGATGCCTTAAATCTTCAGCTCAATCAATTAGCTAAAACCCTGAGCAAGCCGGTGGAATATGCTCATGTGGCCAATCAAATTATTGAAATTGTTCAAGAACTGTATCATCCCCGTTCGCTCCCTCGCTATCCAGCCCCCCCAGAGTTAGAGGATGCCACCCAATGGTTTTCTGCACCGCAACCCGAGGCTAGCGAACACACTCAACTGGTTCACCATTTACCTCCTTTGCCCCCGCCCCCCCAGATCAATCCTCAAGATCTGGCACTGCATCGCTTACAAACCTTTCCCGATGCAGTCCGTCTCAAAAAGTTGACCTACTGTTTGTGCTATCACCAGTGGCCTCAAGATGAACACTACCTGGCCGCTGTCACCTGGTCCCAATTGCTACAGCTTCTTCTGGAATTAGTACCGAATTCAGACCACCTCCGTTACCTCATTCAACAAATTGCCCAATCCATTAGTAAGCCCCAAGAGTATCTCCAGTTGGGAAACGTCCTGTGGGACATTGTCTCTCCCCTCTATCAAAACACCCCCGTTTCCATCTCCCCCCAGGCCAATTCTCCCTGTTCCCTATCCCCTAGTGCTGGATCACCGCCAACAGAGATAGCTGCGCCTATCACTCAGGTAACAAACGCTCCAGGAGTGCAATCCTGTCTTGCCTCAGAGCCATCACAGCCCCAGCCTGTAGAATCCGCCGGAATCCCCTCTTACGATCGCTACGAAACTCGAGTTGAGATCATGAAGTACACCAATCCCTTTATGGCGAAACTCTTGATCTTTTCCCTGCTCTATGAGCCCATTGACCTTCAACAAAGTAATTGGGGTGGATTGAATCAGGCGAGTTTAGATGATCTTTTAGAGTGTTTAGTGGAGCAATGTACGACTCAGTCCTTAAAACGCCGTTTAACGGAAACTGCTAAAAGACTGCCCCAAACCGATTTAGCTCGGCAAGCTGCGGCTACCATTTTTCGAGTTTTGAAGCCTTATTGTCGGCAAGATGGCAATGATTCCCAGTCCATGGCAGAGCATTCACCCAAGGAACTTAATCTGAACCCTTCTAACATGACAACTCCCCTCTTTCCCTCTTCCCGGTAGTGACATCCAAGGGGCTTTCCAGCGCAAAAATTTAATGGAAAAGTGGGTAGCTATCAGAGACATCAGAGACACCTCGATTAACGAAGGACCGTCCCTAAAGGCAACAGGGCAAAATCGACAGAGAATGAGCGGTGTGGTCATTCACACGTTAGACTGACCTACTACCCCACTACTATTAGGGCATCTCGAAGAATTCAAAACTGGATTCCTCTCTCTATGCATGCAGTAGTCGGGATTGTGGCGGATCGCTTCGCCGTCTAACACAGCAGCTTTAAGCGGAAAGCTCAACTGGACACCGTTTAATGAAATTAACAAAAGCATCGATCGTTTTTTTCTGGCCATGAATGCCTTTCTACAGCTCTGTTGCCGAGGTCTAAAAATTTTAAGGTGGATCTTAAGAAGTGCTGGAGAAAAACGGCTAACGGGTCTGGCTTCAGAAATTGCGTTCAATGCCACCCTGTCTTTATTCCCCACTATTTTGGCCCTCCTCGCAGCGATCGATCTGGTGGCAGCCCCCTCCCGTCCCGCCGTGAGACAGATGGCCAGTCGGCTCTCAGAAATCGCCCCGGTCGAAGTTGTCATCTTGGTGCGGAATTTTGTTGAAAATGACTACACCGTCAGTAACTCTCGTCTTATTTCCTTGGGCTTTGTCTTTGCGATCTGGATTTCGTCAAACGCCATGGCCACATCAATGGTGGCCTTAGACCAAATTCAACAAACCCCCTTTGAAAAGCGTCGTCCCTTTTGGAAAAATCGCACCATTGCCATTCTGCTGACGCTAGTGACCCTCTCTCTTTACATTGTTGCGTCTGTAGTCGCCTTTACCAGCGAGTTTCTGATCCGCTATTTGGCCCTGCGGGTTGAACTGATGGGCACCGTATTGCTTGCCCTATGGTGGATGCTCGCCTGGCCCATTGCCCTCAGCTTGGTGACCTCTGCCTTTGCTCTGGTCTATCGCTTTGGCCCCAGTCGGTGTCAGCGATCGACCCCCATTTTACCGGGAGCCTTTCTAGCGGCTTTATCCTGGGTAGGCATTTCATTTCTCTTTCGCAACTATGTGCTCATTTTTGGCCGCTATCGCCAGGTCTATGGTGCCCTCGGAGCAGCGATCGTCTTGATGCTTTGGCTCTATCTCAGCGCCCTAGTCATGCTCCTGGGTAATCAATTCAATGTAACCTTGGCCAAACATCTCAACCGCTGGTAATTCCAGTGGGAACGAGCGATCGTTCAGTAAAATAAATGGGCTATCTATTGTTAGAGATCAGCCAAGATCATTGTATTGGAGCGCGAAATGAGTCAAATGAAAGTTTTGGTTACGGGAGCAACTGGACGCACGGGTTCCCTGGTGGTCAAACAATTACAAGCCCAGAGTAACGATTTTGAGGTTTATGGGTTTGCCCGTTCTCAAGCTAAGATTGAGCAGCTATACGGTACAAACGATCGTTTTTTTGTGGGAGATATTCGCGAAAAGGCAGATCTAGAAACGGCGATGCAAGGGTGTCAAGCGCTGGTGATTTTAACGAGTGCGGTGCCCCTTATGAAGGGTATGCCCCAACCGGGATCCCCGCCTAACCTGGAATTTGCCCCAGGGGAGATGCCGGAAGCGATCGATTATCAGGGGCAAGTGAACCAAATTGAGGTGGCCAAAGCGGCGGGGGTAAAACACATTGTCTTAGTGGGTTCCATGGGGGGAACGGATCCCAATCACATGCTCAATAAAATTGGCAATGGCAATATTTTAATTTGGAAACGGAAGGCAGAGCAGTATCTGATTGATTCGGGTCTTTCCTATACCATTATTAGAGCCGGAGGCTTGCTCGATCAACCCGGTGGCAAACGGGAATTAATGGTGGGAAAAAATGATGTTTTACTGACCAATCCCCCCACAGGCATTGCGCCTTCTATTCCCCGCGCAGATGTAGCCACCGTTGTTGTCAAAGCGTTAACGGAACCCACGGCACAAAATAAGGCCTTTGATCTGATTTCCTATCCCGAAGGCGATCCCGTGACGATCGATTTTGCCCGGTTATTTGCCCAAACCACTCCAGGTCTCTAGAGGCTTCTAGACCTAATTGATGACGCCCTAGCCCTCATTTCTAGTCTCACCTTGGTGACTTATGCAGACGTTCATCCCCTCCCATCGTTTTTTGCCTTACTTGACTTGGCAGGAGGTTGAGTCCCTCACGGATAAAGAGAAAGTGGTGATTTTGCAACCCGTGGGGGCGATCGAGCAACATGGCCCCCACCTGCCGCTGATTGTCGATGCAGCGATCGTTACGGGGGTGATTGGTCATGCCTTGAACGCTTTAGCTCCAGAGATTCCCGCCTATGCCTTGCCCACCCTCTGCTACGGCAAGTCCAATGAGCATTGGCATTTTCCCGGGACGATTACCTTAACAGCGATCACCTTATTGCAGACCCTGATGGAGGTGGGGGAAAGCTTATATCGGGCTGGTTTTCGGAAGATTGTTTTTATTAATGGCCATGGTGGTCAGCCCCAGGTGGTGGAAATTGCTGCCCGAGATTTACGTCAACGCTTTGCTGACCTGCAGGTTTTTCCCCATTTTATCTGGAATGCCCTACCGGCAGAGGCCTTCACCCCCTGGCTCAACCCTCAAGAAGCCCAGGCTGGCATTCATGCCGGAGATGCCGAAACCAGCTTAATGCTGGCCTTACTGCCGGATACCGTCAAGATTGAGCGAGCAGTGGCAGAATATCCCCCTGCCTTAACCCCTTATCCCCATCTCAGTTGGGAAGGAGCCTGCCCCATTACCTGGATGACCCGAGATCTGAGCCAAACCGGAACGATCGGTGACCCCACCACCGCCTCTGCGGAGAAAGGAGAGCAGATGTTAAACGCTCTCTCGGCGGCTTGGCAGCAAATTATTACAGAGATTTATGCCTTTGAATTTCCAGATTCGAGGGGAGGAAAAGGGGCTGAAACACCTGAGCAGAAACGCTTGGGTTAAAAAATCTTACGAAATAAATTCAGATCGGCCAAAAGATGGTATTGAGCTTTACAACATCTGGGGATCACGAAGTGGTAGTTTAGAATCAACAAGATTATATAACTTCGTCCTTTAATCCTCACCCTCAGATAAACCTATGGCACAAATCCTTGATCCCGTCCCCAGTAATTTTGCAGCCAAACCAATACTGTGCTGCTATGTGAATGCTACTAGCAAAATTCAAGTTGCTCGAATTACAAATATCCCAAATTGGTACTTTGAACGAGTAGTATTCCCGGGACAGCGTCTTTTGTTTGAGGCGGTGCCGGAAGCCCAACTCGAAATTCACACTGGCATGATGGCTAGCGCTATTTTATCCGATCGAATTTCCTGTGAAGAGTTACAAGTTGCCGATGTTGATGAGAACGGATCCACAGTGGTTGCCACTGTGCCAACGGAAGCGGTAGAAAAACGGGAACTAGCCGCCGTTGCCTAAGTTTTCCGGTTCTAATTGCTTGTTCTAAGGGTTAGCGGTTTAGAGCCTTCCATTCCCAATCAAGTCATTCCCTGATTCAACCCGCCTTTTTCCACCATGGGAAGAAGGCGGGTTGTTTGTTGCAACACGTTCCTGCAAAAGGCTAGCAACTTAAGGCGGAGCGCCACACACTTTCATTGAATTTTTCAGTGGAAAGCCCTGAAGAAACATTCCTGAAAAACACTACTGAGCCGGTGTTGCCTCCGCACCACTGCCCCCCAATTGCACATTAGGGGTTTGAATGGTGGGAGCAGCCTGACCATTCCAGCGTTCCACCCGGAGCCGCTCAACCCGGAGTCGTTCCAACTCCAAGAGTTGGGGCGTAACCGACTGGGCCCGCAACCGATTCGCCTCTGCTTCCGCCTTCGCTTGCTCGATCGTCACCTGGGCTTCTCCCTTTGCCCGAGCAACATTAGCGGCTGCTTCTGCTTCCACCTTACGGCGATTCGACTCAGCGGTTTGGGCGGCCTGCTGGGCCGCAAATTGTTCATCAATACTTTTCTGAATATCTGGGGGTAGACGCAGCGGGCCCAGCAAGGTCACATCCTGCACCACAATATCGGGAAATTTGTCCTGTACACAGGTCGTCACCGCCTCCACTAAGCGCTGTTGACTGGTGGGGAGCATCGATGGGGTAAGTTTCAGGGTTTCCGCCACCTGCCCAAAACAGTTGCGCAGACCATTCCGCAATTCATTCGCCCGGAACTGATCGGGAGTTTTCCGGTAGGTTTCATAAAACTTGTGCAGCTTGCTATAGGAAGTCTCCGGCACCTGTTCCGTGGTAAAGCCAAAGGAAACCCCCACATCCGCTGAGACCGGACTGCCCCCCACCGAAAAGATGACGGATTCATCGGTGGGAGAGCCTTCGCTGGGAACCTGGGTAAAGGGGTATGTATTAATAAAGGTAGGAAAAATAACCACGCTTTCCGTATAGCCGTTATACCAGACGCGCCCCGAGACTAACATGGCATTTTCAATGCCTTTGTCGCCGCCATAGAGTTGAATTTTCAGTCCAGCATAGCCCGGCTCAACGGTGGCAATGCTGGTTCCGGGCACTACGCCGCAACTACTGATCCCCAAACTGGCTAACCCTAGGCCGATGGCAATGGGAAGACTCAGGGGGAATTTCCGTTTCCGGTTTAGAAATGCTGCTACGTTCATAAAGAATCACCTTCAATAGACTGGAATAGAGAGGTTAACCCCCCAAAACACTATTCTTTGTCCTCTGGTTCCTTAGCCTCTGGCTTACGGAGAATATCCTCCGCCCGATACCCCTGCTCAAAGGCAAACCGGACGAGCTGCGATCGGTTATCGAGCTGAAGCTTATTAAGAATATTACTAATATGGGTTTGCACAGTACGGGGACTAATGAAGAGATTTTCCCCCACCTGGCGGTTGGTATAGCCTTGAACCACCTCCCAAAAAACCCGTTGTTCAGCGGGGGTGAGGGGTAAGGGCTTGGGGGGCTCTGTCCGAGTGGCCGCAAAATCCTCCGCAGAAGCATTCGGGGTAGACTGCTGCATTAAACGGACAATTTCCGCATTGAGACGACGCGATCGTTCTAACTGGGCTTCAATTTTCGCCAACAATTCCCTCGGTTCAAAGGGTTTAATGAGGTAATCGTCTCCCCCTAATAAATGCCCCTGAACCCGATCGTCAATTTCCCCTCGACTAGACAAAAAGAGCAAAGGAATTAACTGTCCTTTGCGACTCCGGCGCAATTGACGACAAAACTCAAACCCATCCATTTCCGGCATCATCACATCGGAAACAATTAAATCCGGTGTATCTTGCTGAAAAAGGTTGAATGCTTCCTGACCGGAAGCCGCTTCCCATACCTCAAACCCCCGCTTAGTCAAGTAGCGCACTAATGCTGTCCGGAGGGTTGTATCGTCATCAGCGATTAAAATTTTTTTCATAAGCAAGATCTGGACAAACCATCGCAGTGGAAACCGAGCGTTAACCTGAGTTACGAACACAGCGAGGTCAGAAGACAACGAACAACCAATTTTTCCACTTTCAGCGGAAAACCGGAGCGAATAATGGCTTTAGTATATGGTTTTAAAGGGTGAGGTACCTTGTAAGGCACCGCTGAAAGCGGGACAAGCTGAACAGGGAGATGGCACCAAGACTGGCTGACTTCCCTGACGATAGGTTGAGAGCCTGAGTTCACAAACGTGAACCACAGCAGTCTAGATACACTCTTGGGCATCTCGATTCATTATGACGGTCGGCGCAACCAGCCGCTAAGATCCCGATGACTTTATGCCTATGACTTCGTAGAAATAAGAGTCCTGGAGTCTTCGAGGTGCCCTCTTCTAGGCAATGGAACATACAGTAATTCTAAGGTATTCAGGGACTTGCTCAACATAAAAAATTTCCATCGGCCGGTCTATGGGACTTGACCGAGGAGCAACCTTACCTCACCGCAAAATGTATCCCCCTAGCCCCCCTTGAAAAAGGCTTGAAAAAGGGGGGAACCGGAAGAAACGGC
>JBMTZC010000212.1:0-7704 GCA_049455215.1 Prochlorotrichaceae cyanobacterium | reverse complement strand
ATCAGGTCTTTCCCGAGACTGTTGATCCCTCCATTTATCCTCGGTATTATCTGCAAAATTTTCATTATCAAACCGATGGCTATTTAAGCGATCGTTCCGCTGACTTATATGATTTGCAGGTTGATCTGCTCTTTAATGGTGCGGCGGATGCCATGCGGCGCAGAGTGCTAGCCCCTCTCAAACAAGCTTTTTTAGCCGCGGGAACCGAGACTAAACCCTTTCGGATTCTGGATCTGGCCTGTGGTACGGGGCGAACCCTTAAGTTTATGCGCTACACCTGCCCCACGGCAGCTTTGTATGGGGTTGATCTCTCTCCCTATTATCTCCGCAAAGCCAACCAACTCCTCTCGACCCTACCGGGAGAACTACCTCAACTGCTGCAGGCGAATGGAGAATCCCTTCCCTATGTGGATCACTATTTCCATGCCATCACCAGTGTTTTCCTCTTTCATGAATTGCCCCCTGTAGCCCGGCAACAGGTGATCAATGAATGTTTTCGTGTCCTCAAACCAGGGGGCACCTTAATCCTTTGTGATTCCATTCAAGCCGAAGATATTCCCACGATCGCCCCGCTCTTAGAGTGGTTTCATCAGACCTTTCATGAACCCTACTATCAACATTATCTCAGAGACAATTTAGACGATCGTCTCCACAATGCTGGATTTACAACGGTGCAAGTTAAAACTCATTATCTCAGTAAATATTGGGTTGCAACCAAGCCGTCTAATCTGTAGTTTCCTCATCAGCGAATGGGCTATGAACCTCCTACGCACCTTGCAAAATTCTCGCCTTTTGGCCTTAATCCTGAAAGAGATCCAGCAACTGCTCCGAAATCGGCAAATTATCTTCTTGCTGCTCTTTCCCCCCACCATACAACTGCTGATCTTTGGCATTGCCCTGAACCCAGAAGTCACTCATCTGAGCCTAGGGGTCGTAGACTATAGCAACAGTCCGGAAAGTCGGGAATTTGTGGCCACGATCGTGGCCAATGACATCTTCCAACCCCCCACTTTCTACCCCAAGGTCGCAACACTAGAGCAACAAGTTCGCCAGGGCAATATTTCGACAGGGCTGGTCATTCCACCAGATTTTGTGGACAAACTTGCGGCGGATCAAAGCGTAGATTTACAGGTGTTCATTGATGGGGTCGATGCTAACACCGCCGGGATTGCGAGTGGCTACATCCAACAGATCATCAACCGCTATGGTCAGACCCTACAACAAGTCCCTGATCTGCCTGTGGAGATTGCAACGCGATTTCTCTATAACCCCGGTTTATTGAGTAGCTGGTTTTTTGTGCCTGGGGTGATGGGGGTGGTGTTGACCCTGACGGGATCGCTGGTTTCCTCCACAACGGTCATTCGAGAAAAAGATGTGGGCACCTTGGAGCAACTGCTGATGACCCCCGCCCAGGGTTGGGAGATCCTCCTTGCCAAGATTACCCCCATTTTTGTCCTGCTCATGGGGGATGTTTTACTCGCCTCCGGGCTCAGCCGTCTAGTCTTTGGGCTGCCCTTTCGGGGCAATTATTTTCTCTTTCTGGGCTTATCGGGCATTTACGTCTTTGTGGCCATTGGCATCGGCATTTTACTCGCTACCCTAGCCAACACCCAGCAGCAGGTGGTGCTCACGTCCTTCTTTTTTAATGTGCCCTTAATTCAGTTGTCCGGCGCGATCGCTCCCGTAGAAAGTATGCCTACTTTTTTTCGGGTGCTGTCCTTTTTTGATCCCCTGCGCCACTATGTCACGATCGCCCGTAGCCTCATCTTAAAAGGGGTGGGCTTAGACATCCTCTTCCCGGAAGTGCTCACACTCCTGGCTTTTGCCGTGTTTTTCCTGGGGATTAGTATCCACCGCTTCCGAGCACAACTTAACTAAAGGTTTTGAACGATTGATCTATAACTCATCCAGATAGGAGAGGAGATCCGCCATTTCCTGAGGATTGGGTTGAAACTGGGGCATTGGTGGCGTTTTGCCGCTAATCACCTGACGAATCAAAGTCAGACTGGACTTACGATCGCTGATGGCGTGCAAACTAGGGCCCACCAGTCCATCTCCCTGAATGCCGTGGCACCCAGCACAATTAATCTGAAAAATAGCCGCCCCTTGGGCAAAGTTACCCTTTTCCGCCATGACCAGTTGAATATACGGGTCGCGCATCTGCACATACTGGAAGCCAAAATACACACCAGCAACGATCGCTCCCAGGGTAACCAACAAAAGCAACAACTGCAGTATTGGTTTTTTAATATCGAGGGTCTCACAGGAGTTGTCCACAGGAGCTAGCCAAAGCGTCATGGGTCATTGCTCAGAAGCAATCTAGACCAGGCCGCAACACGCAGGCTTAACCTAGACTGGCCCAGCAGATGAGCCGTTTTCTCATATATCTTACATAACTTTACTTTTAGTTTAAAGTTTCACAAAAATTTGCCTAGAAACCTTAAGATTTGTGGACAGATGTTGTAAAAGAGCGCTGCATTACCGAAAGCCCGCGATCGTCTCCAGTTGTAACTGAAACAAGCCCGTCCGAAAGCTGGGGTTTAACAGGCCATCATATTCAAACTTACTCAACATCAACTGAAAGGAAATGACCTGGGATGCCTTAAAAGGAGCGGCATCTGGCACCGTTTTCGCTCGAAAGACCGGACGGAGATCCGCAAAAGGAATCCGTACCGTCGTCCACTGGTGGGCAGGGGTGTCAAAGGAATAGGAATAGGCTAGACCATCCCAGCTTTGGGTGGTACGCAGCAGGAATTTATAGCGTTGACCGTCTCCCTTGAGCCTGACATCGATCCCACTAAAGGCGGATAAGTCCAGGGGCGGCGCAAAATTGCGGGTACGCACCGAAGCAAAGCCCCCCGAGTTAGCAGTGGAAACCACTCCCGAGAAGAGGGCACTTCCATTCCCTAGAGTGAGTTGACTTTCGCTCACGCCCCCCATGACAACATCATCAATGGCCCCCCAAGTTTCGCGGAGATCTAGCCGGGGATCACGAAAATCAAAGAAGATGGGCGAAACTGCATTAGAATTAAAAGAGTTTGTCATAGAAACTGCAGGAGCAATCCAAGGTAACGTACCGATAAAGGGAATCACCCGAAAATAGCTCAGGGTTTGCAATAATCGCTTCGCATCCCAGGGTTGACGGTTTTCCATCGTCATAGTTCAACAGGGTGATTAAATTCAAGGGTATAGGTCTGCTTCATTATACGAAGTTGAGCTAGAGAACACCTGAAGGGAAGTGCGCTGCTTAGGAAAATTTTCCTGTCATCTTTCCGTTTTGTCGTGCGAGCAACCGAATATGAGCAGCGATCGTAGCTTAGTACCCACCATCCAGGATCTTTCCCCTAATTCAGAGGGATCTCATCCTCTGACCGATTTAGTGACCCTGCCGTCCCATCCGCTACGCCCCCAAATCTGGCTTATCGATGATGAAGTGGATAATACCTCCCCCCTTTATTTAGCCCTTCGAGAGCAGGGCTACGGTATTACAGTTTTTACGAAGGGCGAGGACGCTTTAAGCCTCATTCCCCAACAGATTCCCGATCTCATCCTCTTGGACATCGATCTGCCAGCTCAAAATGGATTTGAGATTTGTAAGCAATTTAAGCAAAAGACCAAGGCCTTGGTTCCCATTATTTTTATTAGTGGATTTTCCCAACCGGAAGATAAGGTTAGGGCCTTTGATTTAGGCGCAGCAGACTATATCGTTAAGCCCGTTGGCTTAAAAGAACTCAAATCTCGGATTGATACACAAATCAAGATTTATTTTTTGCAACAAAATCTGATTAAAAACAATCAAAACTTACAAATAGAAATTCAAAACAGGATTAATTTGTCTGAGCAATTAAAACAGACCTTAAGTCGACAGGAAAAAAGCATTGCCGTAATCGATCAGCTACGCCAAAGCTTAGACCTCAATTATATTTTTTCAACGACCACCGAGGGGGTTTATGGGCTTATGGACTGCGATCGCGTGTTGTTATATCAGTTCAATCCCGATTGGAGTGGAAAAATAGTTTCTGAAGCCGTTAAGAAAAAATATAGATCCTGCAGCAGTCTAACTTGCATGAGCAGTGACTCCCAACCGGAGGAATCTCTATGGAATCAGGTTTGGATCAAAGGAGAAGAATGCCTCGTGCAAACTTGGAATGAAGATGCAGAAATGATTCAGGATACTTACTTACAAAGTCAAAAAGATTATCCCTGGAAACGAGGATTGCGCTATGTCTGTGTTCAGGACATTTACAACTGTGATTTTCCCCCTTGCTATCTCAATCTTTTGGAAAAATTGCAAGCCCGTTCCTACTTAATTGTCCCCATTTTCTTGGGCAATCAGCTCTGGGGATTACTGGGATGTTATCAAAACGATCGTCCTCGAACTTGGGAACAGACAGAGATCCAAATGGTGTCCCATATTGGTAGTCAGTTAGGGGTAGCACTCCATCAATCCTACCTACTTCATCAGCTACAGCAACAATCCTTAGACCTAAAAGCGGCGAAGGAGTCTGCTGAACGTGCAGATAAAGTGAAAGGGGAATTTATTGCTAATATGAGTCACGAATTACGGACACCCATGAACTCAATTTTAGGGTTTAGTGATTTACTCTTAACCCAAGGGGAATGGAATGACCATCACCTAAATACCCTTAAGAATATCCAACGCAGTGGTCAATGCCTGCTGGATCTCATCAACGACACGTTGGATCTGTCTAAATTAGAATCTGGATACATGAAGCTTCAGGAAAATGAGTGTGACTTACATTACTTACTAGAGAATTTAGTCATTATGTTTCAGCACAAGATTGAAGCTAAAAATCTTAAATTCTCATTAGACATTCAGCGCGATGTCCCTCGCTATATCATCAGTGATGAACAAAAAATTCGCCAGATTCTCACCAATTTAATGGGTAATGCCGTTAAGTTTACTACGGCAGGCCAAATCAGCCTCCAGGTCAATGTAGAGGAATCCGCTGAGTGCTATCGACTCGTCTTTACCGTCAGCGATACGGGCATGGGCATTGAAGAAAATGAGTTAGATCTCTTATTTCGTCCTTTTCAACAAACGGGCAGTGGCCGCACCGTGATGGAGGGAACAGGGCTAGGCTTGGCCATTACGGCCCAGTTAATTGAAGTCTTATCAGGAACGATCGCTGTGGAGAGTGTCTCTAATCAAGGGAGTTCCTTTCAAGTTAAAATCCCCATTCATTCTGTTCCCTTTCAATTGGAAAAAGTCGTTCAGAGCGTTGAATTACAACTGCCTGAAGGACTAACCAACTTAGGCTCGTCCGGACGATTGCCAGAGAGAAACCATACTTTAAACCATTTATTACAGCAAATTGATGTCCCCCGCCAGGTTTATGACTGGTTACGCCAATGCAATCAATTGAGAGTTTTGGAATGGCTAAACGATCGCTTTACCACCGCCCCCAAAGACCTCCAGCCCATTCTGGAAATCTTTCATGACTTAGTCCATAACTTTCAGTTTGAAACGATCGTCAAAGCCCTAGAAGAAAGCGCCTAGCATTTCATCGCTCAGCCATTGATCGAGCCATCAGGTTACCCAAGATTTCAGGAGAGAATAGGACACTGATCGATGGCTCTCTCACCAGAAGTTCAGATTGGGCGTAGAAAGAAGAACCCATTTTGGAATTTTGTGAGGTTCCCTATGGTATGGATAGGCTTAGGATTATCCCTCATACCTAGGCAAAAGCAGGCTACACGAGGGTCTGGCTTTATGGCACAATGAAAACGATCGTAGCGGTCTAACCGCACCCTTATGTAGTACAGGAAATTGACACAGTGTTTGTCTTAACCGGTTATGAATACTTGCTAGGCTTTTTCTTAGTGACGAGCCTAGTGCCCATCTTAGCCTTAACTGCATCTCGCTTAGTGCGACCAGGGCGCAGAGGAGCGGAGCGCCGCACCACCTATGAGTCCGGCATGGAACCCGTAGGCGGCGCTTGGATTCAATTTAATATTCGATACTATATGTTTGCCTTAGTCTTCGTCATTTTTGATGTGGAGACAGTCTTCCTCTATCCCTGGGCAGTAGCCTTTAATCAACTTGGTCTGTTAGCCTTTGTAGAAGCCTTGATCTTTATTGCTATCTTGGTTGTCGGTTTAGCTTACGCTTGGCGTAAAGGAGCTTTAGAATGGTCGTAACCCCTTCCAATAAACCGCTGGATCTCGAACAGTGGAAAGGGTGCTTAACCAATCCGGTGGAGCGCCCTTCTGTCACCCAAGACCTATCCGAAAATGTCATTCTCACCACATTAGATGACTTATATAACTGGTCGCGCCTATCCAGCTTGTGGCCCCTGCTCTACGGGACAGCCTGTTGCTTTATTGAATTTGCAGCCCTCATTGGATCACGCTTTGACTTCGATCGCTTTGGCTTAGTGCCGCGATCCAGTCCTCGTCAAGCAGATCTGCTGATTACCGCTGGAACCGTTACGATGAAAATGGCTCCTGCCTTAGTTCGGCTCTATGAACAAATGCCAGAACCTAAGTACGTCATTGCCATGGGAGCCTGCACCATCACCGGCGGAATGTTTAGTGTAGATTCTCCTTCCGCTGTGAGAGGAGTCGATAAACTCATTCCCGTCGATGTTTATATCCCCGGTTGCCCCCCTCGCCCGGAAGCTATTTTTGACGCGGTCATTAAACTGCGCAAGCGGGTTTCCAATGAGTCCATTCAGGAGCGGGCCCGTCTACAGCAAACCCATCGTTACTACAGCACAACCCACCAGATGAAAGCCGTTCCCGTCATTAATGATGGAACCTATTTGCAATCGGCCAGCCGTCAAGCTCCCTCCAAGGAGTTAGTAGAATCGATGGGAATGCCCATCCCCCCTGCCCTCAAAGCCTCTCAAGCTCAGGCAGACTTCCAAAATAGAGAAAAGGAGAGCAACGATCGTGGCTGAAGCGGAACTTTCTCCAACACCTGAGGTGGCCATTGAACCCGGAACCGTTTCCCGTTGGTTAACGGAGAACGGCTTCGACCATGAAGTCCTTGCCCCAGATCACTCTGGCATCGAACTGATTAAAGTCGATCGTTCCTTCCTGATTCCCCTCTGTACCGCCTTATATGCCTATGGCTTTAACTACCTCCAGTGTCAGGGAGGCTATGATGTTGGCCCCGGTGAAGATTTAGTGAGTTTTTACCACCTAGTCAAAGTAGGGGATAATCTCGATCGTCCCCAGGAAGTGCGGATTAAAGTTTTTCTACCTCGGGAAGATCCTCGAGTGGACTCCGTTTACTGGGTTTGGAAAGGAGCAGATTGGCAGGAACGGGAAACCTACGATATGTACGGCATCATTTATGAAGGTCACCCCAGCTTAAAGCGAATTTTAATGCCAGAAGATTGGGTCGGCTGGCCCCTGCGGAAAGATTATATTTCCCCCGACTTTTACGAACTGCAGGATGCCTACTAAAGATCGAATGGTTGGGAACACTTAACACCCAAGAAAAATCAAGCGGTAGAGTGATTAGACGATCGTTCAAGAGACTCTACCAACTTAAGCCGGAAGAGTGCAGCGCTGCACTCTTCCGGTAAATTTTTTTGCTTTCACTAGAAATCTGAAATAATCTATCACTAGAGAAACCGGTTTTCTAGGGCTAGTATGCCCTTGGAGTGAAGGTTTCAGGGGTATCCAACTCAAAAAGTTCATCATGGATACGAGCAACATAAAAACCAGCTTGTA
>JBMTZC010000211.1:0-7866 GCA_049455215.1 Prochlorotrichaceae cyanobacterium | reverse complement strand
TAAGGGGGATTTAGGGGGATCCAGCTAAATCGATCGGTTTGATCTGGCCACTTCCCTTTAGCTCTGCCCATTTTTGCTCTACCCAGGACACCAAATCTAAGCCTCGATCGATCGGGAGCCAGTGCAAGTTAGGGACTCCTCGAAACCAAGTACGTTGGCGTTTTGCAAATTGCAGCGTATGACGGAGGGTGAGATCCTGGGCTTCGGCTTCAGAAATTTCTCCCCTCAAAAACTGGCTGATTTCTGCATACCCCAGGGTATTCAGGAGGGGTAAATCTGCTCCATATTTGTCCTGCAGGGTCTGAACCTCCGTCACAAATCCCTGTCGCCACATCTCCTGAACTCGATCGCTAAGGCGCTGGACAAAGTACGCTCGATCGTCACAGGTCAGCCCAATCTGCAGGATGGGGTACGGGGGTGGGGATTCTCCCTGTTGTTGGGAAATGGGTTGGCCGGTGGCGTAAAACACCTCCAGTGCCCGCAGCGTTCTCACCGCATCGTGGGGATGGATTCGTTCCGTGGCAACGGGATCCACCCCTTGCAGGAGTTGGTAACAGTGAAATTGCCCTAGCGCTTCCAGGGACGATCGTAACGACGGTTGAGGAGGAACCCGAGGCATCGACAAGCCCTGGGTAATGGACTTGATATAGAGCCCCGTACCCCCCACTAAAATGGGGGTGATGCCTTGTTGATGGTACTGAGCAATTAAAGACTGGGCGGCTTGCTGATAGTCCCCTAGGGTTAAGGTCTGCCGGGGATCGCAATAATCAATTAAGAAATGAGGCACTAAAGCCCGATCGGTAGCGCTGGGCTTAGCAGTGCCAATATCAAAGTCTCGGTAGATCTGACGAGAATCTGCACTGATTAAAACGGTATGACGGGTCTGAGCTAATGCTAAGGCCAGACCCGATTTGCCAATGCCTGTTGCTCCACAAATGACAATCAGTCCCGGAATAGATTCGGGTGCAGAGCATTCAGCCATAAGGAAGAGCGATCGAGTGAGGGCGCGTTAGCGAATTCCATCAATTTGATTGCCACGGCGATATTGCTGGTAAGCTGCCACGAACAATCCCGCCAGGGTAATGGGAATCAAACCCAGCACAATGCCACTTAGTAAAGGCTCAATCATGTTTTTTTATTCCTCAAAATCGTATTAAAAGGACGGCCCGCCTCAGCAGAGTCAGGTGAATGGAATCGACTGGGGGTAATTTTACACTGAATAGCAAACTTGCGCCAAGGGATTACCCTTGATGCAGTGGGATTCTTAGGCTGAATGGCATCCGGTACTGGCCCCGGCAAGCCTAGGAATTGTGGCGGCAATTCAGCGAGAAATCCGGTGCTTAGGAAGCAAATTCTAAAACCGCTTCGGCGGCTTCTACGCCACTGAGGTAGGCCCCATGAGCGGTGCCGCGATAATCAACGTTGGTGTGTTCCCCCGCAAAAAAGAGCCGATCGTCTACGGGAAAGCCCATTTGCTTAAAATCCTTGGGTTTTGCCCCCACGGCAATGTAACTATAGGATCCTTTGGCAAACCGATCGCTTCCCCAGCGGGTAATTTCAACGCGACGGGGTGCGGGAACGGAGGCACCAAACATCGTTTGGAGGTGTTCAAGAATCTCCGCAACGATCGTTTCATCGCTCTGCTGCTCCATGGTCTGGGCATAGGTCCCCACCGCAAAGGTGACTAAGCCGGGAAACTGATAGAGGGGATAAAGATTCAGGAAATAGGGATATTGGCCTTTTTCTGGGGCAAAGTAACCAAAATAGTGGGTTTGTGTCTCCCAAAAGGGCTCTGCAAATTCGAGAAAAACCTTATTGACCCGCCCCACTTGCACCGCTTGCCAAGCATTGGTGATGGCTTTGGGCAGGGTCGGGGTAAATTGCACATCCCCCGCCTGCAAGACCCCCAAGGGCAGGGTACAAATCACCCGCTCCGCCTGCCATTCCCCTTGATTCGTCACGATCGTGACTCCGGTCTCCGTCAGTTGAACCTGGGTGACAATCTGCTCAAAGCGCACGTCTACGCCCTGGGCCAATGTGGTGATTAAGCGATCGAACCCTTCCCGGAGCAGGACATCTTCCCCATCAAAGACTTCATCACTGTCCCAATACCGGGCCGACAAGTTCTCGATCGCTCCGCCGAGGTCAAATTCTAAATAGGCACTGAGTTGGTAAACCATGAGGGGGTCATCCAGAATCTCTGGATCCAGTTCCATCAGCGCATCCATAATGCTCATGTCTTTGCCCCGGGCCTCCGCGAGATCCAGCACATCATCCAGTAAATTTTCGTACTGCTCTTCCCCATCATCCAGTAAGCGATCGGTAATGCGCTTGCCCCGATGGTTATAGACCACCACGGAGTCATCTTCCGTGGCTAAAGGGCTGCTCTGACTCTGTTTCACCAGCCGCATCAAAGGATTATTATCGGAGCCATGCACCCAGGCGGCCCCTAAATCCAGGGGAATCCCCCAGGTTCGATCCGTAACAATTCTTCCCCCTAGACGATCGCGGGCTTCTAAGACCACCACGGAAACCCCCGCAGCAGTCAAGGTTTGGGCCGCAGCTAAACCGGCCATCCCGGCACCCAGGATAATTACAGGAAAGGTCGAAGTCATAAGCGGGGAAAGGAAACCTTTAGGTTCGATCGCTTTGCTGTTGAACCTACAACTGGCGGCAGCACTGACAACAGCGGTATGAGAGGTGAGAATAGCATAGAATAACCATTGACGGCGGTTCATAGCGGTGGGAGCTTCACAGATACTTCGTACAGGTCACTTTCCTCAAAGTAATCATTCACCATAGCGGCAGGTACTCTGCGCCTCACTCTACCGCCTTACGTTGATAGCCGTAAACTGCGCCCCTATGAGATGAGGATGAGGGTATTGCCTGACATGCGTCGGTCCTTGAGTCACTTATTTATTTTTGCATTCTTTTATACACTTCTGCTGATCTTGGGGCTGAGTGTTTTGAGTCCAGCGGGGCAGACGGCGGTGATCTGGCCGGCGGGGGGGCTCTTACTCGGTTTTTTAGTGATTCTGCCTCGATCGCAATGGGGCAAAATTCTCTTGATCACCTATGGCATCACCCTCTTCATCGAATGGGGAATGCTAGAGCGATCGTTCCTCCTGATTACCCTCTTTTTTCTGGTCAATGCCCTAGAGTCGATCCTGGGGGCTTTTGTGTTTCATCAATACTGTGGGGGGAGGCAAGCGTTTCAATCCCTCAAGCAATTATTTGCCTTTTTAGGAATTGTGGTGATCAGTCTTCCCCTCTTCACCGCCGCGATCGCCACCACGGCGATAGTATTGCTCACCCCCGCCAACGCCTTCATCCCCATTTATTACAGTTGGTATAGTTCTGCGGGGTTAGGGATTCTCTTTGTCACCCCTTGTGTCGTGGCTCTGAACCGGACTTGGCCCCTCATGGCTCAAGCGCCTACGGCGAAAAAACTAGAGTTCTTGAGTCTGTTTCTGATCACCATAGTCCTCAGCTTCTTCCAGTTTGGATACTTAGCCCATCAAACTCAGTTTGCCCTCAGACCCTACACCATCTTCCCCTTCCTGCTCTGGGCCGGAATGCGTTTCCAAATGTCTGGCGTTACCCTGGTGGGGTTAGTCTGGACAATGATTGCCGTCTGGCAGATCAATCGTTATCAAGATCCCTGGTTTACGAGTGCGAGCGTTTTTCCTGGAGAACCCTGGAAATTAAAACTGTTAATGTTGGTGGTGGCCCTGTCTTCTCTGAGTTTTACGATCGCTTTGCGGCAACTCCAAGAAGTTTTGATCGCCCTCCAGGAAAGCGAAGAACGCTATCGAGGGGTGGTGGAAGATATGCCCATTCTACTCTGCTGCTACCTTCCCGGCGGCGAACTGACTTTTGTGAACCAGGCCTATGCAGACTACTTTGGGCAATCGGTGCAAGCTTTAGTCGGATCGAACTTTTTGAACTTGATCCCCGAGGACGATCGCGCCGTTGTTCTGGGAAATATTCAAAATCTGACGATCGATGCCGCCACCCACACCCATGAACATCTGGTTCTGCGTCCCGGTGGTGAACTCCGCTGGCAACGCTGGACGAATCGAGCGCTTTTTGATGCTCAGGGACACGTCAAAGCCTATCAAGCGATCGGGGAAGATGTTACCCAACTTAAACGATCGGAAGAACAACTCAAATATTTAGCGCACCATGATCCCCTCACGGATCTGCCCAATCGCTTGTTATTAAATGCTCAGCTTGAGCACATGATCGAACGGGACAGCGCACAACACCAGAAGTTTGCCGTTATTTTTATTGATCTCGATCGTTTCAAGCAAATTAACGATAGCTTGGGGCATGAATGGGGGGATTTACTCTTACAACAATTATCCCAGCGCATTACCACCCTGATCCGATCTGAGGATATTGTGGCCCGTATTAGTGGCGATGAATTTATCGTGCTCTTGGATGATATTAAAAGTATTGAGGATGTGATTAGAACCGTAACCCAACTGGTGGATCTGTTTACCCATCCCTTTCAGTTGGGCAATAAGGAAATTTATATGACCGCTAGCCTCGGGATTAGTTTATTTCCCCATGATGGCAACACGGCCGCCATTCTGCTGCGGAATGCCGATGCGGCGATGTATCAAGCCAAGGCAAAAGGTCGGAATACCTATTGCTTTTATGCCGAAGATGTCAAAGCAGAAGTCTTTGAGCAGGCACTCATTGAAAATGCCCTCCGGGGCGCACTGAAACGGCAGGAATTTTTCCTGGTCTATCAGCCTCAGGTGATTTTGCAGGCGGAGCAGACATCCGCCCCAGGCTCAGGATTAAATCGAGAAGCGATCGTCACTTGCTTTCAAGGCATGGAAGTGCTTTTACGCTGGCAACATCCCGAATTAGGCTTGGTTTCTCCGGGACAATTTATTCCCTTAGCGGAGCAAAGTGGCTTAATTCGAGATATTGGGCTTTGGGTGTTGCAGACCGCCTGTCGGCAAGGCAAAACCTGGTTAGATCAGGGGTTTGATTTTGGCCATTTAGCGGTAAATATTGCTGGACCCCAACTGCAACATCGTTATTTTGCAGAGGAGGTTCAAACCGTCCTCAAGGACAGTGGTTTGCCCGCCCACTATTTGCAACTGGAAATTACGGAAAGCTTTGTAATGCAAAATCCCGCAGAGCGGATTGAAGAGTTACAACGGTTACGGGATCTCGGCATTGAAATTAGTATTGACGATTTTGGTACGGGATATTCCTCCTTAAGCTATCTCAAACAACTGCCCATCGATAAACTCAAGATCGATCAGTCCTTTGTTCGGGACATTCTGGAGGATCCCAATGACAAAGCGATCGCCGAGGCCATTATTGCCCTAGGGCAAGCCCTGAATTTGGAGGTGATTGCGGAGGGCGTGGAAACAGAAGCGCAAGTCCATTTCCTCCTCAGTAAGGGCTGCTATACCGCTCAAGGCTATTTCTTTAGCAAACCGCTACGGTCTGAAGCGATCGAGCAGTTGTGGCAAGGGGGAAACTTTTTGTGAGGCAACTTCTCTTGGAGGCATGCTGTTCCCCCTCTTTATCTTGACAAAGGGGGGAACCGGAAGAAACGGCTCGAAAGTCCCCCTTACTAAGCCCCTCTTTACTGCGGGATTTGCAAGAGATGCTGACGCAGGCGATCGATCGCTTCGGAGGTACTTAAGGTGCGGATGAAATCTCGACTTTGCTGCATGCCCCAGCGACATTCGTAGTGATGGGTCTGCCCCTGAGGATCGGCAATGCCAATGTACACCAGTCCAACGGGTTTCGTCTCAGTGCCCCCGCCCGGCCCAGCAATGCCCGTAATACTCAAGCCCCAGTCCGTTTTCAAGAGGGATTGCACCCCCAGGGCCATTTGCTCCGCAACGATCGCGCTGACGGCTCCCTGCTCCTCCAAGACTTGGGGATTCACCTGCAACACCTGAACTTTCACGGGATTCGCGTAGGCAATGACCCCGCCCAAAAAGTAGGCAGAACTGCCGGGCACCTTCGTTAACCGTTCTCCCACTCCGCCACCGGTACAGGATTCCGCAACCGCCAAAGTTTCACCCCGTTTGAGCAGCAACTGCCCCACCACACTGGCCAGGGTTTCCTCATCGGAACCAAAGTACACGGGCCCCGCGATCGTTTTTAACTGCTCCGCCGTGGGTTCAATTAAAGCGATCGCTTCCGCCGTAGTCTGAGCTCGGGCGGTGACCCGGAGCCGCACTTCCCCTTGCCCCGCATAGGGGGCCACCGTGGGATTGGTTTGCTCAAAAAAAGGCGACACCTTTTCCGCCAGGGCCGCTTCACCTATTCCCCAAAAGCGCAGATTACGACTGAGCAACACCCCCTGGCAAAACCCTTGTTGCTGAAAGTAGGGGACCGCCGTCTCCCGCCACATGCGCCGCATTTCCGACGGTACGCCGGGAAACGTGAGCAGATGTAAGCCGGGGCGAGCTTGCCAAATTAGACCGGGAGCCGTTCCCGTGGGATTGGGTAAAATATCTGCCCCTTGGGGACTCAAGGCCTGTTTTAGGTTATTGGCGGTCAGGGTGCGTCCCCGCTGGGCATACCGTTCCCGCAGCATCGTCACCACTTCCGATCGCTCAATTAAAGGAACATCAAAAAAGTCCGCAATGGTTTCCGTGGTTAAATCATCAGGGGTAGGGCCCAAACCACCGGTAAAAATCAATATTCTCGATCGTCCTAAGGTACTCGCATCGCAGGCGTTGGCAATCACCCGCTTAATCCGCTGGGGATTATCCCCCACAACAATTTGATAGTGGTGATCAATGCCCAAAGCCGCCAGTTCCTGGGCAATAAATTGGGCATTACTGTTCAGAATTTCTCCGAGTAACAGCTCTGTGCCAATACAAATAATATCTGCAACCGCGTTTGCACTCATGGGATGTGTAGGTAACTACTGGGCATTGTACTCATTTCTGCTCCCATAGGCGAAAATAAAGCTGGCTAGGGGACATCCCTTCAGTTGTCCGTTCTTGATGTGTCGGAGGTTTCTGATGGCTTTCCGTATCCATGCGTTGTATTCAAGACCATCCCTCAGGATGGTTTTCAATCTGGTCGTTGGGGTTGTCTTTGGGGGTTCATTCGGGGGCTTAGGGGGGCACGCTGCACCGTTGCCCAACGAGTCTGAGCCCTTGACCGATGCTAACCCCCTGGCTCAATCCGATCGCATTACCCAAATTGCCCAAAATAGTGAGGCGATCGGCGCAAATTGTTACTGGTCTACCTTGCAAATGGGGGTTTATCAGGAACCGAACACCCAGAGCACGGCCCTTGGGGTTTTACCCGCAGGGGCGATCGTTTTTATTGGTCCCGGTAGTGGTCAAGGCTGGGTTCGTCTCCAATCTCCCGTGGTGGGTTGGATGGCAACGTCTGGTCTGCAGGCTAATCCCTTGCAGGGTTGTAATGGTTTGGGATCGATCGTGCCGGTGGGCGGTGCGGCCCCCACTCCCGCCTCCCCAACACCGGCAACAGCCCCCGTCGTCACTAGTCCTGCCCCTAGCCAAGAACCGATTTTATGTACCGTCCTGCCCCCCAGCGGCTTGGCGGTGCGTAACCAACCCATTCTCCATCCCCGCACCCTCACCGCCATCTTAGAACCCGGCTTACATCGGTTCCAATTTACCGATCGTCAAGTGCGCCTAGAAAGTTTTAACCAAGTCCGGGATTGGTTCTATATCACCGCCCCCGTCAGCGGCTGGATTTCGCCACGGGTCGTGGGTAACCCCACGGTGGATTTGAGGGGAGAAGGCTGTCTTTAAGCCAGGACAGGGGGCGGCTCATGGCAGAGCCAAGATATAGATAAACCCTTTAGAATGGGCTACCAATTTAAGGCGGAAGAGTGCGACG
>JBMTZC010000210.1:0-8014 GCA_049455215.1 Prochlorotrichaceae cyanobacterium | reverse complement strand
CGAGGGGGGATCCACTCAAGTTTTACGATTGCAACGAGACTTATGTGTACACGGTCGCTTAAGGTAAGAATAAGAGAGTGCTGAGTGCTTTGAATTTTGTTAATTTGATCGATTTAAGTTGATAGTCTTGCCTTCATGTCTGCAGCACCCGCTGAATTAACCGTTGAACAAGCGATCGTTAACCTCCAGCAAACGGAGGATCCAAGTCTGCGCTATTATGCGGCGTGGTGGCTGGGAAAGTTTCGAGTGGTGGAGCCTGAGGCGATTACGGCCTTGATGGAGGCCCTTGAGGATGAGGTGGATCGCACCCCGGATGGAGGGTATCCCCTGCGTCGGAATGCGGCCAGAGCCTTAGGAAAACTGGGCGTGGCCAGGGCCGTCCCCTCTTTAATGACTTGCCTTGACTGTACCGATTACTATGTCCGAGAAGCGGCAAGTCAAGCCTTGGGAGAATTACAGGACGATCGCTGTGTAGAAGCCTTGCAGACCCTGTTACAGAGTGGCGATACCGATCATGAACCGGCTCCGGGGCTCCCGCACCTCCGTCAGCCCTACGATTCGATTATTGAAAGTTTGGGAGAGATTGGTTCAACAACGGCGATCGCTTCAATTCAGCCGTTTTGCGATCATCCTGTCCCCCGTATTCGTTATGCGGCTTATCGGGCCCTGTATCAACTCACGGGCGAGGCCCACTATGGCGACAAACTAGTGGCCGCTTTACAGGAACCTGAACTCCAATTGCGCCGCTCGATTTTAATGGATTTAGGAGCCTGTGGTTATTTAGGGGCAGTGGACGCGATCGCTCGCACCCCCGCAGAAAATAGTCTCAAGTTGGTGGCCTTGCGGGGCATCCTCACCCAGACTTTGGAGAAACACCCCTTAGAGCCAGGCAGTCCCCTCTCCCCCGAAGCGATTCACGTTATGACGGTAATGGATAGCCTGCTCTAGTTCTGGGCATAGTCATCGGGGCTTAAGCCCAAACCAAAACGAAGGGAACTGAGTAGGGTTTTGTTGCCGTACAGAAGAAAGACCAAGAGTGCTAGACCAGACAGCAGGGTTGCCACCTGAAAGGTGGCGCGATACCCTTGGTAATCTGCCCAAGAACCTAGCAGTGGCCCGGCGATGGCAATACCCACATCTAGCCCTGCTAAGCAAATACTAAAAATCTGACCCCGTTCTTGAGCCGGTGAGCGATCCGCCACGAGGGCAGCAATAATGGAAATTAAGATCCCAAAACCTGCTCCTTCAAAGGCAGCCCCCCCCAGAAAGGCTACGATCGTTGTGGCGTTCGCCAACTGCAACATGGCTAAGGTATAGAGCAAAAAGCTGGCGGTGAGAAATATCCCTCGACCATAGCGATCGGAATAGCGGCCAACGATTAAACGCACGCTAAAACTAGCCAGGGCAGCGGTGGTATAAAACCAGCCGGGATTGAGGGCCAGTCCGGTGGTCTTGAGAAAGAGGGCAATAAAGGTTGTAACGGTGCCGAAGGAGAGTCCCAGCAGGAGGAGACAGAGGGGAATCACCCAGATTCCCGGTCGCCACACTTGACTTCCAGGATGCAGGTGCAAGCCTAAAAAAGCGGCTAAACCGTAAAACGGCAGAAAGAACCAGATTAGGTACGAGGACAATCCCAACCCGTGGACCAAAATAGGTATGGCCCCCATGGCGAACATGATGACTACCACCCGCCATCCTAGAGGCAATACGAACGACTGCAGCCAGTACCCCAAGGAATGGGCGGGAAGGGAGGATGTTTTTCCGAAGGGTGGAGAAGTCAACGGCGGATCTGCAAACTCGGTGTTGGCTGGGGCATTCTCAAGTGAGGGGAAATTCACGATTGCTTCAGGACGTTCCTGGGCCGTACTTGCCAGGAATAAACTTAAACTGCCCAGGAGTGAAGCGGTGAGAAAGAGGGGAGGATAGCCAAAGGCTTCGAGGAGAAAGCCCCCGAGCGCGGGGCCAACGGAGAGACCAATGGGATTCACCAGGGTCATGTAGCCAATGATCTCGCCCCGTTGGGCTGGGGGAACCAAATCCACCACCCAGGTCAGATAAGCGATCGTAAAGCCCGCTACCGACAAACCATGGTAGGTGCGCCAGCCAATCAGCAAAGCGAGATTGCCCATGAGGAGATAGCCCACTGGAGCGGTGGCAGCCACCCCCAAAGCAGCCAGTAAAACGGGTTTACGACCTTGGCGATCGGCAGATTGTCCTAACCAGGGCCGGAAGCACAGTAATCCAATGGCAAAGGAACCCACCACTAAACCCACTTGCTGCAAATCTCCCCCCCGATCGCTAATGTAGAGGGGCAAGGTGGGCAGGAGCATACTCAGGCTGCCCCAAAAGAGTAAACCGGCCCCAAACAGCCGTTTTAAGCTACGCCGACAGTTAGGAGAAAGGGTTTCTAGAGCCGTGATCATGAAGAGACATTATCCGTCAAGTGAGAGAAGCAACTCTCCTTTAAATGACGCAAAATTTCGCGATGAATTTCACTGCCCACCCGTAACCCACGTTCTGCATCTTCTAAGCGAGCATCATCCACGTAGTAATTGACGACCATACGCACGTAGCTAAAGCCTTCATCGTGGACAATAGATTTTACCCGTACCTTCGGATCATGCCATTGGCTTCGGGCTTGTTTGAAGCGATCGCGGAGCCATTTCACGAGGTCTCTAACCCGATCGTCAATGCGAGTTTCCTGATCTGTTGGATTGAGAATACTTTGATAAAGCCGTTGGGTGCGGCGGGTCAGCACTTTAATCTTATATTCCCACACCGATGGTAAGACATACTGATCGCGATCGACAATATTGGGATCCCGCAGCCAAATTCGGTACCACTCTCTCACCAAGCCAATTAAAGATTCATCGGATTGGGTCTCCTCAAGTTTAACTGACAGAAACGCCGATTTCAGTTTGAGAAAAGGCAAAGACTTTTGCCGAGTTTCTTGAGTTTCCGCCCTCAGTCCAATTTGCTCTAGAATCTCATTAAATTCTTCTTGAATAGTCTCAATATCATCTTTATTTAACCCTCCCTTCTCGGCAAACTGGAGGGTAGTGGTTAGGACTTCTAAGGATTGCTCAATTTCCTCTAACTTCAGGTTCACTTCGTTCTCGGCAATGAGACGTTCTTTTCCATTTTCTTTTTTCTCCACAAAACTATCGCCATAGTTTTCATCCCAATCAAAAAAGCACTCCAGACATTCTAATTTTTTTTCTAAATTCCCTAGGGTATCGGGGTGGGCTTGGACAATCTCTTTGATGGTTTTCTGCGCAGCCTCCAGATCACAACTCGAATTTAACTCGAGGGGGACATGATAATAAATGGGCTCAATTGGCCGACTCATATTAATAATTTCTTTGCCCTGGATCACACTATTTGGGATATAAATTTCTGCGTGATCTTGGGTGAGGTATAGCCCCGTTACCCGTACTCCAATTTTAGTGATAATGCCTAACGATCCATCCTCTAGCCGTAAAACATCCCCAAATTCAAAGGGGCTATCCAGCAGGAGTACAATGCCACTAAAGAAGTTCGCTAAAATGTCCCGAACTGCAAAACCAATGACAAAGGTGGCTCCCCCCAGGGTCAACCACGCGCCGGTTAAGTCGATATCGAGGGCAACCTGAAGGAGAACCGTTCCCCCTAAGAAAAATAGGAAGATTGGCACGGCTCCTTCTAATAAGGGCAGCAAAACATCATCCCACATTACTTCACTATCTTGGGCATAGTCTTTCAGATAGTAAATAACGACCTGAGTGAAGACTTGATAAACCCAATAGGTTGCGGCGATAACAATCCCTGAGGTGAAAATTCGCTCTAGCCAAGCGATCGGGAGACTATCCGATAGGCTTAAAAAAGTTAGGCGGAAAGACCCTAAAACGAAGAGAATCAGAACGGGATAGGCAGAGACATTTAAGGTGACTAAGGCAATATCTCGATCGAATTTCCGAAAGATCGATCGTAATACAAAAAAGAGTAAGAGGTAGAGTAAGGCTGCACCAGCGATCGTTGCCAATAAGCTTACTAAAACACTAAAGATCTGGGAAAAATCAATGGACAACAGCGCTAAATTCCACATAGGACTAGGATCTCAGTTATAAACTTAAGGCGGTCAGAGTGCGGTCTCTGCGCCGCACTCTTGGGGGCATCTTCTGCACTTGAAGCATAAACCTAGGACATCAAAGTTAGGTCTATACCATCATGTCCATCGATACTGGTGTGAACGAAATACCTAACGGTTTCCAGGATATTCGGTGATCTGATGCGTTGGAACTACACCAATTCGAGTTTTAGACCGGGCATCAGTTTCTGTAAATTTTTCAGGGATTTGCCTTGCCAAGGAATTTGGCTAGACCCAATAATAACCGCTTGAATGCTTCTTTTTTTACGAAGTCCGATCACAAATTTAGACAAGGTGCTAATCCCAGAACTATTTAAAAATTCTAGTTGGGTCAGATCCAAGGTAATGGTTTCTGGCTCCTGATCCGCAACACTACTCAATAAATCTGCGATCGGCTTATATTCCGAGGGACCCCCTAACCGTAAAGATCCTTGAAAGGTAACAGTCGCAGTTCCATCGTCGCATTTCACGACATACTTATCACCGGTAATTTCAGTCATGAGCATCAATTTCCTGTTACTTAATGTTGGTAGGGCTACCGCTAAACAGTAGAGAACGATCTAGCAATCCTAACGGAACTAGCTGAGATGCGTCCAGAGGACGGAGCTCAGGGAAGGCCTGGCTGCAAGTGAGGGAGGATTACTCAACAAGGAGTACTCCAGATAAGAGTTTTCCTGATTAGAGCGTTTCCGTTTAATACCTTGATCCGTGGGAACTCTGAAAAATGACTGAACCCCCACAGGGTTAAGGCATCTCTAGATTATCAAGGATCTGACCGCAACACTAAACAGAAATTTGTACCATTGTAGTGACGATCGGAATCAAACTTTGAGGCAAATTGCCCGCCACCGTCTCAAATTTCCAGCCCAGGGTAGCCTCGTGATCGTTCACCATGGTCACTAATCCTAAACCAGAGACGGTTCCGCTTTCGTCCTCAGCACTGGCTTCCATCTGAGTGATGTAAAAGTCCTGGGGATCCACTGCCAGAAACTCTCGAATGAAGGCTTTGAACTGGGTGGCTAAGTCAGGGGTGAGGCTATTGCTAGCGGTGAGAATGACCCGGAGGAGGTCATCCTCCATGAAGAGGCGCAGACCGAACTGTACAGAATAAGCGCGATGATCATTAAACTTCATCGCATTTTCTAGAAGCTCATTGGCAATATAGCTCACAGAACTCTTCAACGCCACTTGACGTGCCTCATTCTGCGGTGTTTCATCGCTGATGGGGATAAAGGTCGCCAGGTACTCAGCGGCAAAGTCTGCTGACAAGCCGTGATTGCGCCAGCGGTCTTGAATGGGGTTTGAGGTGGGAGAAAAGCCAATTTCTAAAAACTCTTCCTCCTCTACCGCCGAGAAATCTTCCCGGAATGCACCAAAGGTTTCACAAAAGTCTACTCCTAGTGCTGTTCCTAGTTCTGGTGAGGGGACGTTAGCCTCTCGGTCATCTGCTTCCTCGGTCTCAGGATCCGCCGCAGCAAGTTCGGAGCTTGCCAATTTGGCTTCAAAATCCGGGTCAGGTTTCCGCTTCACTACGAGCAAGGTAATATCATCAAAAACCTTTTGGGTGCCAATATGGGCTCGTATATCATCAATGATGGCTTCTTTGATGGTCGTTGCGGAGTTTTGCCAGTTTTGCGTAATCACGGCACATAAGCGATCGAGTTCATACTGCTCGCCTTCTAAATTCTCCGCCTCGGTGACCCCATCGGTGTATAGCACAATCCCTTCTCCAGGACGCAACACATGGCTTTGTTGATTAACAAAGTCGGCAATTTCCTCTTCGAGACCTATGGGGAATCCCAAATCCATGGTGTCTATCCGCTGCACCGTGCCATCCACTGCCACTAAGAGGGTTTCTTCGTGCTGCCCACTAATACTGACCCGCTGCCCATCGTAGTTCAAGATCACGAGGGTTAAACTCTTGTCACTTTGCATCCGCTCTACATTCTTATAGAGGGTGCGGTTTAAGGCATCTAAACACCGAACGGGATCAACTTCCTGAGTTTCTTTCAAAGCCCGGACAGCGGTTTGGGTCATAATCATCAAAATACCACTTTCTAGACCATGCCCCGTAACATCCCCAATACTCAGAGTGACAATACCATCCTTACTAAAGACATCATAATAGTCTCCCCCCACCTCATCTGCGGGTTCCATAAAGCCAGAAATATCTAGCCCTTCGATCGTCTCCAGTTCCTCTTTCTTCGGTAAAATCATCTGTTGCATTTCTCGGGCTACACCGAGTTCTGCACTCATGCGTTGGTTCTCGTCTGTTAATTTGTCATTTAATAAGGAAATCTCTTCATTGGCAGACTCTAGTTCTGCCGTCCGCTCCCGTACTTTATCCTCTAGGGTTTGGGCATATTCTTCTAACTGTTTATAAGACAGTTTTAAGTTCCCCCATAATGCACTCCCCATACTGGTAATGCCAGCCAAGGTAACGGCAACCAATGGCGTAAAGATCGGCACTAACCAGCCAGACTGAAAGGCAATATATCCCACTCCGATAATGATGCCACTGGCCAATATCAAACTGGCAATGCCCCGCAAAACCCATTTCTGACGCACACAAAGGGTACCAATGCTGACACTATAACCAGACCATATCAAAATCAGTAACCAATTGAGGAGCTTTGGAGAAGTCCTGAGCAGGGGACGACCATCCAGAGAAGCACTGATGATTTGACTGGCAACAGTGGCATGGAGTGCAACCCCCGGCATTAAATCTGCGGCACTACCTTGGAGGGTACTGTTATAGGGGGTTGGAAAATTATCATTCAGGCTGGGGGCTTTCGACCCCATAAACACTAAACGATCGCTAAAAAAGTTAGCCGGAATCTCATTCTTGAGTACAGACTCCAGGGAAATACTTTGGAAACTTTTTTCGATAGAACTATTGCGATAACTCAGCAGGATTTGATACCCCCCCATGTCATCGGCATTATAATCGCCATCCCGGTCCGATAAAGGGATTAAGCGCGCTTGTTCCAGTTGATAAATCCAACGAGGATCCGGTAATAACCAAGCGATCGTGCTGAAAAACTTGTGACCTAGGGATCCGGGGGCTGTGCGGTTGTCTTTAAATTGATCAATACGTTGTCGTAACTGGTGGGCCCAACTAATCTCTCCTTCTTGAAATTCAACTCCCTGCTCTTCCAAGTAACTTAACCCCATCCGAACCCCAAACCCTTCCAGCAGATTTTCATCGGAGTCAGTGGAGAGCAAAACCAGACCTCGGCGAGCTTTACCATCGGGATCCAGAACCAGATCATTAGCCGCAACTTGATTATTCTCTGACAAAATTGGTGGTGGGTTAATGGGATTGCCAACGACTTTTTGAATCCCAATTAAATTTGGTGTGGTGGAAAAGACTTCTTCTAATTCTTGGTGGCCGGGCTCTACGGGTAAGTCTCGGTAGATATCAATACCGATCGCCACTGGATTTTGAGCCTTAATGTTGCGAATGGCCTGGGCAAAGATTCCATCTGGCATCGGCCAGCGTCCAACATATTGAATATCTGATTCATCAATCGTGACGATCGTAATCCGATCGTCTTTAGGTTCCTCTGCCTTAAGGATAAAAAACTGATCTTGGGCAGCCCATTCTAAGGCGCGAAACAAGCCGAGAACACTTCCGAGAATAACCAAACCGGCCATGACCGGTGTGAGAACGAGGATGGTCGAGATTAAATTTCCACGGGATTGTGGCGACGCTGGCTCATTATGGTCTTGAATCATAGTGGGATACTGTCGGTGGAAGAGAGGACGATCGCCCAATAATACCGTGGATCCACCCTAGCGAATCATTTGACTCAACTGAGGTGGTCTTAAGAACAAGTTCAGAATTTTAGGCTACCAACTTAAGGCGGAAGAGGGGGGGGGGGGGGG
>JBMTZC010000209.1:0-8088 GCA_049455215.1 Prochlorotrichaceae cyanobacterium | reverse complement strand
CCCCCCCACTCTTCCAGTCAGCTTTTTCGCTTGCGGTGGAAAGTTGGTCGAATTTTTGAATTTGCCAGGTGCCCTACTCAAAACCGATCGCTTTTACCATCCCGGTGGCCCATCGGCTAGAACATAAGTAAACTCATCTTTACCCAGGTTTTTTTCCAAAGTACGCAAAATCTTATGAGGTTCATCGTAGGGCCCTTGGAAATAAAAAGGCTTGCCGTTGTGACCAAACTCCATGGGTATTAAGGTCTCTGGGCGAGGTTCAAGATATTTTTGGGCTTGCTCAAAATCTGGGTGAGGCTGAAATCCTATATTCGCCGAATAGTCTATTGCGCCATAGACTATGGATTGGGCTTCTTCCAGGGTGATGTCAACCATCTCCTGAAGCATATTTTCCCCAGACTTTTGAACCATAAATTCAAAGTCTGCCCGATCAATCTTGCGGGGGCCAAAGCAGTTTTTTAGACCCAAACACCACCAATCAATAAGGTAGGATGTTACAAAATATTGCATTCGATCTAAGCGAAGCACAAATAGTTGTGCCTGTCCCCCTTCTAGTCCACGACTCTCTTGCTTCTCCAAAAGTATCTTCACCGCTAGTTCATTGACAATACAACGTTTTAGGGGCGGAAGCGTTAGACCTTGTTCTGCAGCTAAAACGATCGCTTGTTGTCTGATCACAGCACTCACCTCCGCTGGTCTTAACCCCAACTGCCGAGCAATCTGCTTGGGGGATAAATTTCGGGCACGAAGATCGGCAATCGCTTGGAGTTGTTCAGGGCTCATAGAAAATCGTTAGTAAATTGTGAATGCTACCTACTTAAGGTGGAAAAGTGCAACGCTCTTCCATTCAATTTTTCTGCTTTGAGTGAAAAGCCAGCGTGAATAGCTCTTCGGACTATTATATGACCTGATCCTCACTCCGATCGTCGCTGAAAAAAGTCTTGGCTAAGGGTAGCGATCGAAGTTAAAAAGCTGAGCAGAGGATTGATGACTTCCGCTTGATTCTCTGAGGTAATAATTACGGTGCGTTGTTCGCTAGGACTGGCTAATCCCTCGGCAATTTGGGGGAGTTTTTCGATCAGTTGGGACTGCAAGTAAACCGGGGAAAGGTTATTTGCTATCTCCCGTTGCTTCTGATCTAAATCCAGTAAGCGATCGCGTTGCTGAATAGTGGCTTGATGTTCCAAGGCTTCTCGTTCCAAACGAGTTGTCACTTTACCCAGAGCGCGTTGAGCATGGACACTATTCAGTTCAATTTGAATTTGCACCTTCTCGATTTCCGCCGCGATGCGTTGACGCTCTAATTCTAATTCCTGCAATGCTAGATCTAACTGGGCTTGGTTTCGGGCTTGAGCGGTACGGTTTTGCTCCTGTAAGACTTGCCGTTCTGCTTCCTGCTCGAGTTGACTGCGGCGCAGGGCTTCTGATTGATCTCGATCGTATTTAAGGCGGGCTTGTTGAGCCTGTAATTGATCAATCTCATTGGTGGCATTGAGTTGATTCCGATCGCTTTGGAGTTGGTTTTCCAGTTCCTGAGCTTTAATTTCTCGATCGGTTTCAAGCTGAGCGAGGCGAGCCAACTTCTCCCGTTCGGCACGAAAGGGGGCTTGTAGGTTTTTCCAGAGTTGAGTGGAACTGACCACGGCCTCTTTAATCTGTACCGTCACAATTTTTAGCCCTAGCCCCTCCGATCGTCCCTCCGCATCCCGTTCCGAACTCCCTTCTGCCACGGTTTGGAGACGATGGGTGAGTTCCTCAATAATGGGTTGTTTATCACTGAGGACTTCATCAATACTCAGGGTGGCCACCTTATCTTTAATGGCAGCTTCCGCCTGCTCCCGCAGTTGCAGATTCACAATGCCCATAGGATCCTCGGGATCGGAAAAATCTAATTTCCAATAGGCGGTGTGAATGTCCTCAATAATCCATTGCACGTAGGCTTGCACTAACACCCCTTGCCGTTCAATACAAATACATTTGGCATTGATCAAAATGGTTTGTACTGCAGCGGGAATGACTAAAAAAGCATCCGTGAGGGGATTAAAGCGAAAGGAAATTCCTTTACCGATGTGCAGGGGTTGGGCATGGCCACGACGGGTATGAATCGTGTAGACATTGGGGGGCACAATGACACTTTTCCAGATCCCAAATCCCGTAATGCGATAATCCACAGCCTTGCCGGTCGTGGGGGATGAGTCTAAAACCCCAAACGGGAGGGGAACCGGGGCGGCGGCGGCCATGGGAGGAGCAGGCGATCGGCTCCGTTTCAATTGCCGATCTACGGCGGCCTGTTCTTCTAAAACTTGTTGAAGATAGGTATTTTCTTCGGAAGGTTTACTCATAGGTTTGCCCCGTGAAGTCTCTACAGGCTTTCCTGTTCTCTTGACGTTTGAGTCTGGTGTAGGCTGACCGATCCTTCTACATCAGAGCAGGATAATTGCTTGGCCGGAGTCCCTAGCATAGCGTTATCCTTAAATTTACACTTCAAATTTACACTGCAGTGGGTTCACGCAACATAATTACAGGGTCAAGAGGATGTAAGCCCAGTGGCACGCCCTCAGGACAGGGCTAGACATTAGGGCTAGACATTTATAGTCCGTTGCCCATTCAGAACTTCACGGGGTCTTCTATGACAGTTTCGCCGCTCCCGCAGCCCAATGGACTGCAAGATTTACTCAAACAAGCGATCGTTGCCCATCTGCAGGGACAGTTGGGTCTTGCTGAGGACTTGTATCGATCGGTGTTACAGCAGGATCAGTCTAATCCGGTTTTATACGCCAATTTGGGTACCCTTTGTTTGTCTACCGGCCGCCCCAGCGAAGCGATCGCCTTACTCCAACAATCTCTAACTCTGAAGCCGGATTATGCCCTGGCCTACAATAGTTTGGGGATTGCCTGGCAACAACAAAAGGACGGGCAGCAGGCCTTAACTTGTTATCAACAGGCCTTAGCACTCCAGCCCAACTATCCCGATGCTTGGAATAATCTGGGCAATTTGTTTCATCAATCTGGGCAGTGGCAAAAAGCGATCGAAGCCTTTAAGCGAGCGTTGCAGTATAAGCAGGATTATCCTGAAGCGTGGTTTAACCTGGGCAACTCCCTGCAGGCGTTGAACCTCACGGCGGAAGCGATTTCAGCCTATCACACGGTTCTCAAACTCCAACCTCAGTCCCATCTCGCCCTGAATAACTTAGGGATTCTTCAACAGCAACGGGGCAATTTTATTGCAGCGGAGCAGTGCTATCGCCAAGCCTTAGAAGCCTGCCCAGATTTTCTGGAAGCCCACCGGAACTTGGCCCAGTTGTTATCGCGATCGCAGCAGACGGAAGCGGCCATTGAAACGTACCAAAAATTAATCCAGGCTTTTTCACGCCGCGATCATGAGTTTCGGGGCAGTCCAGCCTATATTGAGACCTTCAATCAACTGGGAGTGTTGTTAGAGGAAGATGGACGGTACGAGGAGGCGATCGATTGCTACCGTCAAGCCTTGGAACAAGACCCGCAGAACCCCGACCTTCATTACAACTTGGGCAATGTTTTACAAAAACAGGCGCTACAGTGCCAGGGCGACCTAACCCCGGCGATCGCTGCCTACCGACAGTGTTTAGAGTATGCTCCTCAGTTTGGAGAAGCCTGGAATAACTTAGGCAATACTTTGAAACACCAGGGGGACTTCTCGGGGGCGATCGATGCTTACAAAACCGCCGTTGCCCTCAGTCCCGATCAGGCGGATGCCTGGAATAACCTGGGCAATGTTTATCATCGTCAGGGACAGTTAGCCGCCGCCAGTGACTGTTACCATCGCGCCCTGTACTTAGCCTTTGATCATGGCGATGCCCAGTTTAACTTGTCCCTCCTACTCCTCACCACCGGCCAATTTCACAGTGGTTGGTGTGCCTATGAGTACCGCTTTCGCAAGCAAACCCCCATTCCCCTCTTTCCGCCCCCCGGCATCGATCGTTGGGATCAGTCCTGTCGGGATGCGTTTTTCAAAGGGGAAGGCACCCTCTTCTTAGTCTCGGAGCAAGGGCTTGGCGATACACTGCAGTTTATTCGCTATGGCCTGGAGTTGAAAAAACTAGGGATTCAGTCCTTAGTGGCCCTAGTGCCTCCTCGCCTGGTGCAACTCCTCACCACCTGTCCCGGCTACGATCGCGTTGTAGCGGCGGGTACGGATCTGCCGACAGACTTACCCCAACCTTACCGCTGGATGCCATTACTGAGTGTGCCTCAACTGTGTGGTACGACCGTAGAAACTATTCCCGCCCCCAGTCCCTACCTGTACGCCAGTGCCGATCGGGTGGAACAGTGGCAGGAGCGGATTCGATCGCTTCCCGGTCTCAAAATTGGCTTGTGTTGGCAAGGAAACGAGGATACGGAACAGGAAAACCTCGCGGGGCGATCCTGCCCGCTGGAACACTTTGCCCCCCTCGCCCAGCGGTCGGAGATCAGTTTGATCTCTCTGCAAAAAGGGTCAGGGGAAGCCGCACTGCAAGGGGTGTCTTTCCGAGAACGCATTACCCACTGGACGGATCTGGATCAAGAGCACGCCTTTGTGGATACCGCCGCGATCGTTTCCCAGTTAGATTTAGTCATTACGATCGATACCGCCATGGCCCACCTGGCGGGAGCCTTAGGACAAACCGTCTGGGTGTTACTGCACGCTGTCCCAGACTGGCGGTGGTTAGAAGAACGCTGCGATAGTCCCTGGTATCCCACCCTGCGGCTCTTTCGTCAAACAGAGGCGGGGAACTGGCAGACGGTCATCGCGGAGGTCGGCACCGCCTTAACCCAGACCTTTAACCCTGCTTCCACGCCAAAAATGCCCCAGATTCCCGTGTCCGTGGGGGAACTGCTGGATAAAATCAGCATTTTGCAGATCAAATATCGACAGGTTCAACAGCCCCGGCAGCGCCAGTGGATCAAGCGGGAATTGCAGGAACTAAACCGATCCCTCAGTCAACTGCAGTTACCAAAAGCCACAGTTCAAGAGCATTTAGGAGCCTTACAGAAGATTAATCAAGTGCTGTGGAGCCTAGAAAATCAAATCCGAAGTTTAATAAAAGCCCAAGAAGAGGGCCCCCCGTTTATTCAAGTGGCCCAAACCATTTGTCGCTATAACGATCGGCGGTCACTCCTCAAGCGCAAAATCAACGAGGTCTATAACAGTAAACTCAAAGAAATTAAGGTGTACGCTGAGAAAGAGTAAACAGGAGTAAACCCGCTGTTCAGCTTCAGGATTCATTAGGGGCTTATTTCCTGCATTTTGCGCATTTGTTTCAACATCAATTCTTTGGGGACAACGGGCAGCATGGCAAACATCATTTTTTGCAGTACGCTCACCCCCGCCAAGCATTCCAGTTGACCCGCTAGCATGGCGGCGTACCCTTCCGCTGCTACGGAGTGAGCCGAAACTGCTTGCTCAAATAAGTTCGTTTGATCCATGCCCGAGACTTTGCCAAATTCCGTGGCGGTGACTCCGGGCAGAAGCGCTGTCACCGTGATTGGAGTGTCGCTCAGTTCCTCCGCCAGGGCATTGCTCAGAAACGTCACAAACGCCTTCGTGGCAAAATAAACGGCCTGTAAGGGGCCAGGAGTCAGACTGGCAATGGAAGAGACATTCAAGATCCGGCCTCGGTTGCGCTGGATAAATTCAGGAATAAACAGTTTACAGAGGGCGGTTAACGCCACTACATTGACTTGGATCATCTCTAAATCCTTTTCCAAGGGACGATCGTGAAACTTACCCTGTCCGCCAAAGCCCGCGTTATTGATTAAATACTCCACTTCAATGCCCGCAGCGATCACTGCATTATGGATATCCTGAGCCGCATTCTGCTCCGCTAAATCTTGGCAAAGCACGAGCACTTGAACACCATGTTTGGCCTCCAGTTCCCCCTTGAGTTCATTCAGCTTCTCCTCACGACGGGCAACCATTACCAGATCGCCCCCTCTTGCCGCATGGATCCGTGCCAATGCTTGACCAATGCCACTGGAGGCTCCCGTAATCAGGGCTACGTTTTTCATGGGATTCTTGATGCTCGTTTTACGCCTTGATTTTAACCAATGAGGGGTTGGAGAACTTGTAAATCCCTTGTGAATCCCGGCGCTCTACCTCAGAATCCTCCCGGGATCCCTTCCCCTCAGCCCACCCAACTGACCCGATTTAAGAAGAACAGGGTAACCTGAGTAAGGCGTGAGTTTCTTCCAAAGGCAGGTATCCAATGAGTAAGGTACGCAATGGGCTGATTGCAATTGGGGCGATCGCTCTCTTAGGAGGCGGTGGTGCCTACTGGTATTTCAAGATTTTCCGGGGTCCCGAAACCCAATCTCGACTGTTGGGTGCAGCCGCCTTAGTACCGGAGCAGGCCTTGATGGCCACGTTTGTCTCTACCGATCAATCCCAGTGGGAGGCAGTGGATCGCATGGGCTCCCCCGTCACTCGGGATCTCCTCAAGGCCAGGGTTGCAGACTTGCAAACCGAAATTCTCCAAGGGACGAACCTCTCCTATGAAGCGGATCTTCAGCCCTGGGTGGATGGGATCATGGTGTCGGTGCTGCCCCCCACGGAGGTTTCCCCCGATCCGACGGAAGAGACGAATGTCCTGATGATTATGGGGATTAAAGATAAACTCCGGGCCCTGGACTTTGCCAACAAAATGCGATCGCAGTCTGGTGTGACGATTGAAAAGCTAGACTACCAAGGCATTGAGGTCAGTAAACTCACCCAAGCGGGGGACGATTCCTATAGTGCGGTTTTGGGGGATTACGTAGTGTTTTCACCTCAACAACGATCGGTGGAATGGGCGATCGACACCGCTAAGGGGGGATCCTCACTCCGGGATCAACCGGGCACTGACAAAGCCCTGCAGAGTGCCCTCAATCTCGACAATTCCGTGATGCAACTCTACATTCCAGACTATGGGGGCTTTGTGAACCAAATCTTAGCCCAAAATGAAGGGGCTGCGCCCATTAGTCCGGGCTTACAGGGACAACTGTCGGCGTTGGATAATGTTGTGGCGGGGCTGAGCTTGGAGGACAATGGGCTACGCTTGAGGGCGTTGGTTACCCTCGATGAACAACCGACCCTATTTAGCTATCGCACTGCACCCGGCCAGGTGTTGAACTTTTTGCCTGGGGAGACGTTGGCACTCCTCAGTGGCCAAGATCCCCAATCCCTCTGGCAAAATTTAGTGACTGAATCTCAAAATAATCCCCAAGTTGGGGTGGTGGTGGAGGGGGTACAACGGCAGTTAGCCCAGTTGAACCTCGATCTAGAGCAGGATGTTTTAAGTTGGATGAAGGGGGAATTTGTGGTGGCAGCGTTAGCCAATCCCCCAGATCAAGGCATTTTAGGCTCCCTCGGTGTGGCTGGAGCGATCGTTTTAGACAGTAGTAATCCCACCCAAACCAATGAAACCCTGGGCAAATTGGATACCTTAGTCTCGGGTAACCTGACGGTGGAGAAAACGGAAGTGGAGGGTAAAGCCCTCACCTACTGGCGCTTACCGCAGGGGATTTTTAACAATCAAACCTTTTTGGGCTATGGCTGGCTCACGCCTGAAACCCTGTTTGTGGCCCTAGGGGACGCAGCGATCGAGAGCTTGGTGACACCGGCCACGCCCCGCTTGGTGGATGCACCGGATTTTCAGACCGTCACCGATACCCTACCCAAAAATAATGGAGGATATTTCTACTTTAAGGTAGCGGATGTGGCCACCTCCGCAAACCTTGCCCCGATTGGCGGACAGTTTCAACGCTTACCCCAGGAAACCCAAGCGTTAGTGCAGTCCGTTCAAAGCGTGGGGATTACCACTTCCCAACCGGATCAGAACGTCAATCAGGTGGATGTGTTTCTCCAGTTTGCCCCCTCCGCTCCAGCGGAGCCTCAACCATAGTAGGGGCAAGGTATCCTTGCCCATGCTTGCCCAACGATTGCCCTTGCCCATGCTTGCCCTTGCCCAATGCAAGATTGATAGGCAAAATCAACGACCGGGTTGGGAGACCCAACCCCTACGAGGGGGGGGATCCATGCAGGATTTTGGGAGGGTTGGGAGACCCAACCCCTACTTAGGGTTTCACCGTGGC
>JBMTZC010000208.1:0-8166 GCA_049455215.1 Prochlorotrichaceae cyanobacterium | reverse complement strand
TTGGGTGCGGGTTTCCTGTTGCCCTGTGGCTAACCATTTGAGGTTGACGGTTCCCGCTTCCGCCTCCGCCTCCCCTAGGACTAAACACACCTTAGCGCCACTGCGATCGGCCCGCTTAAATTGTTTGCCAAAGGCACTTCCACTCAAATCCAGTTCGACGGAACATCCCTTCTGGCGGAGGTGTTGGGCTAAGACTAAGGCTTGGGGTTCTGCCTTCTCCCCCCGGGAGACGAGGTAAAAATCTAATTGCCCCGGTTTTTGCTGCTCCGCTTGTTGTAGCAGCAGAATTAACCGCTCCATACCGATCGCCCAACCCACGGCAGGGGTATCGGCCCCCCCCAGCTGTTTGACCAGCCCATCGTAGCGACCGCCCCCACAAACCGTTGCCTGGGCTCCCAAATCTTGGGATTGCATTTCAAAGGCAGTGTGGCTGTAATAATCCAAACCTCTAACCAAACAAGGGTTCAGGGTATAGTGAATGCCGAGATCCGTTAAAGATTGCTGTACCCCTGCAAAAAAGCGCTGGGAGGCTTCACTGAGATAGCTGAGGAGATTAGGAGCATTTTGGACAATTTCCTGGGTTCGTTGATCTTTGCTATCCAAAATACGCAGGGGATTCCGGGTCAGGCGATCCTGAGAATCGGCATCTAACTCCGTTGCATAGGGGGTTAAGTAGTCCACCAAGGCTTGCCGATAGCGCTGCCGATCCGTTGCATCCCCCACAGAATTTAACTCTAGGCTGAGGCTTTGAATGCCCACGCTCTGCAATACGTCCATGGCCAAGGCAATCACTTCGGCATCAGCCCGGGGATCGGCACTGCCCAACACCTCGACCCCAATTTGGTGAAACTGGCGCTGCCGTCCCGCCTGGGGACGCTCATAGCGAAACATAGGGCCGGTATACCACAGGCGCTGAACCCCACCCAGGGCAGCTAACCCCTGTTCAATATAGGATCGCACCACTCCGGCCGTTCCCTCCGGTCGCAAGGTTAAAGAGCGATCGCCCCGATCCGTGAAAGTGTACATTTCTTTCCCCACCACATCCGTTGCTTCCCCAATGCCTCGGGCAAAAAGCTCCGTTTGCTCAAAGATCGGTGTGCGAATTTCTCGATAAGCAGCCCGTTGTAAAATTGTTCTGGCCTGCTGTTCAACGACTTGCCAGTAAAAAGCTTCCTCCGGCAAAATGTCGCGGGTTCCACGAATGGCTTGAATAGTTGTCATAGATTTCGTTTGGGATCGAAACAGAGGTCAGGAAAAAAGGTCAGGCGCGTCATCAATTGAGTCCAGCCCCCTTACGGTATCAACGTGAGCCGTATTGGTTCCAGTTTTACAGCTAGAGACTGGAATAACCACTGTATAGGCGTTTCATCGCTAACTGATGACAGCCCTAGGGAGTCAAAACGGTCTTAGGGGCATCCGTTAACATATACGGACATTTACAGTACCGTCAATCTCAGGCTGAGCCTAGACCGTGAATCCGTTCCAAGGGCTTGGAGAGTCCATCTTACGCTATCCTAAGACTGAAGCGTTTTGGCAGTGTTTCATGCAGTTCTCCTCTTTTTTTAGCCCGATCCAGCTATTCATCCACTCCCGCGTCCGAGGTCTAATCCCGCTCCTGATGGGGGTAGTGGCCACTCTTGTCCTGACGTTGAACTGGAACATTGCCGCTGCGCACGCCACCAGTGTGTACGCCATCCCCCGAGTAGCGGCCGGGGAGTCCACTTGGATTGTGGATCAGGCGGATGTTTTGAGTCGCCTCACACAAAGTGAACTGCAGGACAAGCTAGAGGATCTGGCTCGTCAAACGGGGATTGAACTCCGTCTCGTCACCTTCCGCCGTTTAGATTACGGTGACACCACCCAAACCTTTGTCGATAAATTATTTGCCGCCTGGTTTGACGAGTCCGATCGCCAGGCCGATGAAGCTCTCTTTGCCCTGGATGTTCAAACCAATTATGGGAGTTTGCATCTGGGTGAAACCGCTGCCAATTTAGTCAATTCGGAAACGATCGCTAGTATTTTAGATGAAACGATGGTGGCTCCCCTGCGGGATGGCAACAAATACAACCAAGCCCTGATTGATGTGACCGATCGTCTGGGGGCCATTCTCAAGGGAGAGCCGGATCCCGGCCCACCAACGATCGCTGCAAACTTCCAGGTGGATCGCACCTTTGCCAGTCCCGAAGAAACCAAAGAAAGTAATGCCACCACGATCGTCATTGTGCTGCTAGTAATTGCGACGATCGTCCCAATGCTGACCTATTTCGCCTACGTTCGTTAACCCGCTTGGGTACCCACACAAGAATAGGAATTGTGGTGGGCAACTACACCGACCCGCCACAATCCACAATTAACCGCAGTGATCACTTCAATTCTCCCCACTCATCCTCCACTCAGGGTTAGGCATGGCTTATAAACTGCTCTTTGTTTGTCTTGGCAACATCTGCCGATCCCCTTCGGCTGAAAATATAATGCGTCACATCCTTCAGCAAGCGGGGCTAGAGCAACAGATTATCTGTGACTCTGCCGGGACAGCGGCCTATCACACAGGGGAGCCCCCCGATCGCCGAATGGCCGCGGCTGCCCTCAAAGCAGGGGTTACCCTGATGGGACGGGCCCGCAAATTTGTCCCCCAAGACTTTGAAGAATTTGACCTCATTCTCGCCATGGATCGGGATAACTACCGAGACATTTTGGTTCAGGATCCCCAAGGAAAATACCGGCACAAAGTCAAAATGATGCTAGATTTTCGCCAAAATTACACTCTGACGGAAGTGCCCGATCCTTACTATGGCGGTAGCGACGGGTTTGACTACGTGATTGAGTTACTGAAGGATGCCTGCCAAGGGTTATTAGATACGTTGCGTAGCGAAGGCAAGATTTAAGATTTAAGGTGCCTGCAATGAATCGACATCTTCAAGCAAAACCTTCATTTCCTGAGGTGAACGGGGGAGGAGGGCAGATGCCCAATAACGGCGCAATTTCCAGTTCTTTGACGTGGGCAGGGGTCAGGGCTTGGCAAACTTCATAGGAGTGGGTGGCTAAAATATATTGATTGTCCGGAGCCCAATCCAATAAATCTTGGACAATTTGATATTGCCAATCGGGATGAAAGGCGATTTCTGGTTCATCCATTAAAACGATCGCATTGGTCATCTGGTAATATTTTAGCCACATAAAAATGCTCAGTCGTTTCAGTTCTCCATGGCTGAGATCTTCGGGTTGCAATTTAATCAGACGATCGTTCTCCTGCAGCTCAAAAACTGCCCCAGAGAGATCTTCATTGGGCTTCACCAAAATGCCTTTGCCGAGAATGGCGCTTAATTCCGTTAAGAGTTGCTTAACGTGACTATGCTCTAGATCGGCACCTTGGGAACGAATCACTTTATTAAAATCCTTATCCCGCGCAATTCTAAAGAGGGTAATTAAGAGGTTAACGGATAAAAATCGATAGGGAAAAAAGTGAGTCAGTTCCTTCTCAATCTGACAAAAATCATTTTCATATTCACTGTAAACCGTATCTCTTAATAACTTACGGCGGGATTCTGGAGAGGAGAACAGAAACACCTGGGTGGAGGGCGCAGCTAAAAATAAATTGGGGGATAGGGTTTCTAAAAAAAGACCCGTTTCTTTACTCGTTAAGCCTGGAATCTTGACCAGCAAGACCCCTTGTCCATACTCCTCTTCGATCGTCTCAGACTCCACCTCAAACGATCGGACAATATAGGGCTTTTCCTCCAGGTGATAATCAGTCACATAGTAAAGATGATGCTGGATGAGATAATCCTCAACGGCATCACTCATGATTTTTTCTGCTGGGGAGCAATAGTTGTAATTGACCGCAGAGAAACAATAGTCAATTTCCTGATTTTGCTGCAAGATCTCCGGCTCTGATTCTGGCTCTAAATTTTGCTCTAAGAGGAGACGAATCCCATGATTGTCATACACGGAAAATTCAATTTCATGGGTTTGTCCCTGATCTTTAAGCCAAAACCGAGCTACCGTTCGGGAAGTGGGCGCTGGCAGCAGGGCATAACCGTACAATAAATTTTGAATGTAGCGATGTTTCTCTGAATCGCCCGCGCAATGCAGTAAGGTAAAAATCAATTGCAGTAGCGTACTCTTGCCGCCACCATTTAAACTGCCGAGGGGAAAAATGCGAGGAATATAGTCCGGTTCAAAAGCAATATCGATCGCTTTGAGGACTCGGAAATCGGGGACTTGTACCCGTGACAAATGCATAGGATCGGCGATGGTGAAGACGGGAGGACAAAGGGGAGGCTAGCAGGGGAGCAACGATCGTTGACGACCTCTGAATTGCCCACAGCCGAGTTCAATCAAGCGTCAGAGAGGGGAGGTAATTTCAATGATACTGTAGAAAATCATCTCCATACCACAAAATGCCTAGGATGAATCAAATGTCAGCAAATGCTATCAAATGTTTTCAGTGTCCTCAATCCCTTTTTGCCCATACAACCCAGAAGGAGACATTGCCAGAATGGGGCGCAGAGCTTCCTCATAATCCCCCAGCGAATATGACCATACCCGTATCCCAGGAGGCACTACCCTTTGTTTTGGGGGCTTTAGCTGGTCTGACCTTAGGGGGTATCTTTTGTGCTAGGCAGATTTATAGTGGTCTAGTTCACCTGGGACAAGGTAGTGAAGAAATCTTTCGCGGTCATCAACTGCCAACCTTAAAGTTTCCCAGGAGGGAAGGTTGAGGCTTATGATAAGTCAGTATTTGCCCGTCTGTCGATACTGCCATGACTCCCACACCTTCTTCTGAGCAATCGAATCGCATACAAGCCCTAATGGAAGCCGAGAGGTTGGAAAATATGCCTACCGATGTATTATTGAGCGTGCCCTCTGGTGGAGATCTATTTCTGCGCCAACGCTTACGGATGATGGAAGATCTCTGGGAGGCGGTATTACGACAGGAATGTGGTCAGGAACTAGTAGACGTACTGACAAAATTGCGTGATCTCTGTTCTCCCGAGGGACAGGCCCCTGCAGCGGTCGAAACAGAACTCTTGCGGCTGGTAGAGCAGATGGATTTGGACGCAGCGATTCGCGCTTCCCGAGCCTTTGCGCTTTATTTTCAGTTAATTAATATCGTTGAGCAACATTACGAACAGCGCCAGTATCGATCCATTGCCGAAGATATTCACCGCAACCCGATCGATGCCAGTAAAATTCCCCTCTTTCCCACCTCCCCTTTTACGGAGTCTCCCCCTCGCCAAGCAGACTTGCTGGAAAAGAGCTTGAAAGAGAGTTTTCCCCCCAAGCGTCCCCCAGCTATTTTCCGTAACCTCTTTCCCCGCTTGCAGCGTTTAAATGTTCCCCCGCAACAAATTCAGAGCTTGCTCAAGCATCTTGATATTCGTTTAGTCTTTACGGCTCACCCTACGGAAATTGTTCGTCATACCATTCGAGACAAGCAACGCCGGATTGCCCAGTTATTACGGGAACTCGATCGTTTAGATCCCACCCCAAACCAAGAAGTGAGTGCCATGGACGCGATCGAAATCACGTCCATTCGACAACGCCTCATGGAGGAAATTCGCCTCTGCTGGCGCACCGACGAGTTACACCAATTTAAGCCGTCGGTGTTAGATGAGGTGGACTACACCCTCCACTACTTCCAGGTGGTTTTGTTTGAAGCCATTCCCCTGCTCTATCAACGTTTCCGCCAGTCCTTAGCCATTACCTTTCCCCAACTTCAACCCCCTAGCTATAGTTTTTGTAAGTTTGGCTCTTGGGTCGGCTCCGATCGGGATGGTAACCCCTCCGTCACGCCAGATGTCACCTGGAATACGGCTTGCTACCAGCGGGACATCGTGATTAACCGCTATATCCAGGCAGTAGAAGACTTACGCAACCTCCTCAGTCAGTCTTTGCACTGGAGTTCCGTCAAGCAAAATCTCCTGGAATCGCTGGAACAAGAGCGCATTAAAATGCCGGAGGTTTATGAAGATCTCTCCATTCGTTACCGTCAGGAACCCTTCCGCCTCAAGCTTGCCTACATTGAGCAACGGCTGAAAAACACCCGGGAGCGCAATGCCCGGTTGCAGAATATCAATATTTTGGAAGATGATCTGCCCGATGCTACCGCTAGCCTCTGCTATCAATCCAGTCAGATCTTTTTAGAAGAGTTGCACCTGATTCGGGAAAACCTCCTGGAAACTGGGCTGAGTTGTCAGGAATTAGAAAACTTAATTTGTCAAGTTGAAGTCTTTGGCTTTAACCTCGCTCGGTTGGATATTCGCCAGGAAAGTTCCGTACATTCCAGCGCGATTAATGAAATTGTGGAATATTTACAAGTTTCCGATCGTCCCTACGATGATCTCAACGAAGCTGAGCGTACCGCCTGGTTAATTGAAGAGTTATCGAACCGCAGACCTCTGGTGCCCGCAGAAATTCCCTTTAGCGATCGCACCTGCGAAACCATTGAAACCTTCCGGATGGTTCGCAAACTCCAGCAGGAATTTGGCGCTGAAATTTGCCAGACCTACATCATTAGCATGAGCCAGGATGTCAGCGATGTCCTTGAAGTGTTGCTCTTAGCCCAAGAAGCGGGATTATATGACCCCGTGACAGGGGTGGGACATTTACAAATTGTGCCGCTGTTTGAAACGGTAGAAGACCTGCGCCGGGCTCCTCGGGTCATGGATGACTTATTCAAATTGCCTCTGTATCGTGCCCTTTTAGCCGGTGGTTACGATCGCCTCGCCCAACAGCAGCAGGGAGGGCCCTCCAGAGAACGGCCACTACAGGAAGTCATGCTGGGCTATTCCGATAGCAACAAGGACTCAGGTTTCCTGAGCAGTAACTGGGAAATTCACAAAGCCCAAAAAGCCCTCAGCAAGGTCGCAGACGACTATCACCTCTCGCTACGCATTTTCCATGGACGGGGCGGATCCGTGGGTCGGGGGGGCGGCCCAGCCTACGAAGCGATTCTGGCTCAACCCGCCAAGAGCATCAACGGTCAAATTAAAATTACCGAACAAGGGGAAGTGCTTGCCTCCAAGTATTCCTTAACAGAACTCGCTATTTATAACCTGGAGACGATCGCTACCGCAGTGATTGAATCGAGCTTACTGGGGAGTGGCTTTGACGATATCAATCCCTGGAATGAGATCATGGAAGAGTTGGCCGTGCGATCGCGCCAGCACTATCGCAGCCTAATTTACGATCAACCGGATCTGCTGGACTTCTTTAATCAAGTCACCCCCATCGAAGAAATTAGCCAACTGCAAATTAGTTCCCGTCCAGCCCGGCGCAAATCGGGCAAACGCGATTTAAGTAGCTTGCGGGCGATTCCCTGGGTCTTTAGCTGGACTCAAAGCCGCTTTTTGCTGCCCGCCTGGTACGGCGTAGGCACAGCCCTCAAGGAATTTCTCGATCAGGAACCCGAAGAGCATCTGCGCCTCTTCCGTTATTTCTACTACAAGTGGCCCTTCTTCCGCATGGTGATTTCCAAGGTAGAAATGACCCTGTCCAAAGTCGATCTGCAGATTGCCCGTCACTATGTCCGAGAGTTAGCAGATCCCAAGGATGCCGATCGCTTTAGTACGGTTTTTGATCAAATTGCGGCGGAATACCACCTCACCAAAGAGTTAATCCTGACCATCACCGAACACCAATCTCTCCTGGATGGGGATCCCATTTTGCAGCGATCGGTTCAACTCCGGAATGGGACGATCGTGCCCTTGGGATTCTTGCAAGTTTCCTTGCTGAAACGACTCCGGCAACACAAGCTAGAGCGATCGAAAGGCTTAGTCCGTTCCCGCTATAGCCAAAATGAACTGCTGCGGGGGGCATTGCTCACCATCAATGGGATTGCAGCGGGAATGCGCAATACCGGTTGATGACTTGAACGCGATGTGCAACTATTCTCAGATCCCCGGTTTCTGGGGACATAGCATCAAGAGATTGGACTTCGTTCTACGAGAAACCGGGGATCTTGGCACTTAAGTTGCACACGCCGCGACTTGAGGATCACCAGGGTGATGCGAATCCTCCTGGAACTTTCCCCCAGAGGTACCTCAATTCAGGCACCTTGGTTTCTTGTGGTGGGCGGCGCACCGCCCGCCACAATCCCTAACTGCGGTGGAGAAAGCGGCATCAGGTTTTGGATTTTTCGAGGCACCCAAGGGTATAATGGCT
>JBMTZC010000207.1:0-8168 GCA_049455215.1 Prochlorotrichaceae cyanobacterium | reverse complement strand
GGCTAAATGCTCATCTTCTTTTGCTCCTGAGGGAAGTTTAATAACCGGTGCAGTTTGCTTAAAAACTTTTCCACCTCTGTCCAGGACAAAGTGGTTATGACTGGCTACAAAGGCAAAAGCGATCGATAAACTGGGAAAAAGCTTATTAGATAGCAGGATAACATATTCCCACCAATTCATATTTCGTTCAAACTTAGTTTTAGTAAAGTACAGTGTTGAGTTCAGAAAGCTCTTGAAAAACCATAGGTATTTAACGATTGATATCTCTAGATATGGGACGCCAGAATTATCGTATGGGAATAAACAAAGTTGACCAGAGTTTATTCCCCAATCTCTTATTAGTTCACCAATTACAAAATCCCTTAAAATTTTATTATTAATTGACTGACGATAAAAAACTGCATGAGGTAAGGTGAAAACCTCATCCTCTCCGGTAATTGCTAAAAATCCGATTTCTTTTACAACATTTCCTAAAGTTTCTTTACCTGATTTATCCAACCACTCCTTCAACTCCGCAGCCCCACCTCCACCAATACTCCAGGGATGTTTATGAAAATTCTGCCGAGGGGAGTCACCTACACTCACAAACTCACTCTCTGACCCGGCACAGTCCACCTGTTCCAAAATTGCAGACCACACTAGTCCTTTGGCGGGGTTCTCTGGGGTTGTGGGTTCACCGCGAATACCCATCACAGTGCGGATCGTGCGCTCTACTGGCTCCTGCTGCCGACCAAACAGAATCACCGTAGGGGTTCCATGCCCCGGAATATAAGCCCCACTGGTATCAATAACGTGGGTTAAATTTACCCTAGGGAAAAAGCCTTCGATCAGTTTTTTGCCAAATTCCCGCTTCATAAAGCTATTGGCGGTAATCTGCCCCGTAAAGCCTCCGGGAACTGCCAGTTCAAAAATGCGCTCCATAAACGGCACTGCTAAGGAATACTGACGATAACAGTGGGAATACCATTTTCGATACGCCTCATTGAGGGCCTTATCCTTGGGCACAATGTAGGGCGGGTTCGCCACCACCGCGTGATAGTACCTTGGCTGCAAAATGTTCATTAAGTCCCGCTGGTTTTCTGTGGCAAAGTGGTGTTGCCGAACGCTCCAGTCTCCATCCTTCTCCAGGGAAAGTTGTACCCCCTCCCCATGCAGCAGCGAATCCCCACAGGCCACCCGTACCCGAAAGTCTGGGGCATCTTTGAGGCGTTGCACTCCACAGGCAGCCATGGCAGCCACCAAAAGACGAAACCGAGCGATCGCTACCGCATAGGGATTGATATCCACACCATGCACCGCATCCAGGGCCCGCTGAGCCAGCACCCGTGGATTAGTGCCCGGTTCCAGGGTTTGCCAGCGCTCAAAAATCCGCTGAAAGGCTCCCAACAAAAAGTGACCACTGCCACAGGCGGGATCGATCAGGCGAATCCCTTCCAGCCCCACCTCTGGGCCAAAGGTTTCTATGGCTGGCTCCAGAGAGCGATCGAGAATGAAGGATTCTACAAAATCTGGAGTTTGCAACAGCGCGTAATTTTTACGAACCGCTTCCGATAAGTCCTGATACAAATCCCCTAAAAAGCGAGTATCCCATTGCGGTTGCCCAGGTTTAGCCGTGTGCGGGTCAGCTTCCATCTGGAAATCGTGGATCAACACGCCGGTATTGGCATCGATGCGCTGAAAAAAGGCCAGCAGTTGCCCCGCAGCATCGCCACTGAGGGCGGTGGGTAATGTCCAAAGGGGATTCGTTTCGCCAAAAACTTCCTGTGCCCCCGGTAGCTGGGCCAGGTCGGTAAAAAGGTGCAGTAAATAGTCCCGATCGGTTTGGGTGGGATGGGTCTGGAAATATAACTCATGTTCATCCCGTGCCCGTTGTAAACGTTCCCCGGCCCCTGCAATTTTGGGCGGCTCGATCAAACGGTTATCTTCCAGAAACCGCACAAACACACAACTCAGCACCCAAGCCGAAGCGATCTGGGTCAGGTAGTCTGCTTGCCATTGTTGCTCTGTCTGGGCAGTCCGTTTTGCCGCTTTCGCCTGTTGATACTCTGCCTGTAATTTTTGCTGTACCTCCGGCAAATCCGGGGATTTTGCCCGCTGGCGCAAATCTTCCTCCAGTTTAGGCAACAAGCTTTGCAGGTCTTTGAGGAGTTGAGAGCGATCGAGCATAGTGGCAGCGTCCTGGAAATTTAACTTGAAGTCTGAATCTGTTGTAGCAAACTTTGTGCCTGCTATAATCTTGCTATCTTTGGGAGGTGTTCAATGGCGATAAATTGGGAAACACTCAAGGAATACTACTTGCAAGCAAACCGCACGAGCCAGCTAGATAGTTTAGTTCTAAATCTTAGGCGGTTACAGGTTCTAGCCAAAAGTGAGCATCACGATCGCACTAACGAGTCTATTGCTGAGCATTTAGTGCGAGAAACTCAATTTTTTATTGAGTGGTTGGTTCCTGTCATTAATCTGGAGACAGATTTAAATTTTGCCACGGAGCTAGTGGATCTACAGCGGTTGTTAAGCCAATGGAAGCTGAACTGGTCGGCTTTATGGAAGAATGAGAGCGATCGTCAGGAAATTGCATTTCTCGCTCAACACTGGAGCGATCGTTTAGCCCCTGTGGGAACAATCTGATCAAGGTCAGAATAAAAATGCCAGCTAGAGATACTTACCACAACGCTGTCAAACATTCCCTTCAGAAGGATGGATGGACCATTACCCATGATCCTTACCGTCTGAAGCTCACACGAGGTAGAAATTTATTTGTAGATATGGGGGCAGAGCGCTTACTGGCAGCGGAGCGAGGATTAGAGAAAATAGCGATCGAGGTCAAAAGTTTCCGCAGTGCTTCAGACATGAAAGATCTTGAAGATGCAGTAGGACAGTTTGTATTGTATGAGCGCCTTCTGCATCGCTATGATCCTGACAGGATACTTTACCTGGCTATTCCAGAGACCGTAAGGGCCTCAATTTTTGAAGAAGAGGCAGGATCTGTCCTAATTGAAGATGGAGTTCTTCGCATCGTTACGTTTAACTCTGCCGAGGAGGTTATTGTTCAATGGATTCCTTAAAAAAAGCAATTCTGAAGGTTCTTCAGTCTTATCTGGAATTTTTAGGAGAAGACCCTGATACCCAACTGGAATTAATCATTGATGAGAAAAATCATCACTACTTGCTAATCGAGATCGGATGGCAAGGGCATCGTCGTGTCTACGGAACACTTATTCATCTCGATATTATCGATCATAAAATTTGGATTCAGCAGGACGGTACTGAAGAAGGGGTTGCCTCAGAAATCGTCGCTCAGGGGATTGATCCTCAACAAATTGTCCTGGGCTTTAAATCATTGGAACGACGACAAATTACTGATTTTGCGATCGCTTAGCCCTGTTGTAACCATTATCACCCAACCGATGCTCTGAAAAGTTGTGGTTAAGGTGCCAGCGCGACAATAAAACTGGTATCCGCCACAGCAGTTATTCTTTGCATGTCCACCCTGAATTTGTCTGGATCTCGCTGAGTAAAATGTCTTCATCCCGCACAGATAAATCTGGCGAACCTTCATATAAGCCCACAATGGGATCGTCTTCAACACGGAGAAAGCTATAGCCGCTATCCTGATTTTGATTTTCCGCATCCCGCAGATATTGAGAAACTGCCTCACTCAGCAACATTTCTAGAGATTTCTGGCGCTGCTGAGCTAGGGTGAGTAATTGCCCTAAAAGCTCCGGATTTGGTTTCCAGTTCAACACAATTTCCAGCATGGTAAAGATTCCTTTCGATGTTTGTTGTGCTCACAGCAGTCTTCATTTTAGTGAATCGCCAAAATTATCACTGAAGATTACTCCAATGAAGACTCCGATGGCGGTTCCTTGCGACCTCGATGTTGATTTTCTAACCAACTTTCGGGAATTTTGGCCCGCTGCCCTGGCCCAATCACCGGAACCGTTTTTCCCGCAACGATCGCTTGGTTAGGATTGGGAACCAATACCCATAGTCCAGGGATGCCACCGGCTCGCCCCACCTGATCTCGTAACCGCTCCAATAGGGTCATCTGGTCATAGCGGGCTAATAGACCAGGGTAGGTTAATAAAATCGTTTGGGTTGCTTGCAGAAGTTTTGCTTCAATCAGGGGCAGAGTACGACCCACCAGCAACATTAATTTATCCCAGTCTCCCTGGTGTGGAGTTGCGTCGGTTTGGATCACTAAATCCCAGTTCACCCCGGCCTGACTGGCCACCTCCTGTAGGGTTTCTAAAAACAGTGCTTCAAAGTCCATCAACTGCACCGCAAAGCGCTGAACTAACTCCTGGATAGCATTTTCGTAACGCTCTCGCCGGGTCATCAAGACTAAAAATGCACCCTCCTGAAGCGATCGCTGGAGACGTTCCTCAAACAGTCGGGCATCAGCCTCTTCAGGGGTAATTTGCGAAGGGTGGGGAGGTATTTCCGAAGCACTGCGGGTCGATCGTCGTTGCAAAGAAGACGTGTGAGACCAAGAAGATTCTTCGGCATTTTCACTGACATAGCCCCCCTGTCCATTGTTTGCAGTACTATTCCAAACTAGATTGAGTCCCGCTTCACGCAACAGTCGATCCAAATCTGGGCGCTTGGGTAAGGGGGTAATTTTGGCATAGCGACTATAAACGCGATCGTGGATTTGCTGTACGCTCAGGGATTGAACCCCCAGCAATGCCCCTTGGGACAGCTTGAGTGCCCGAATGCTCGACATTTCACGGGGATAGAGTTCCTGCCGACTAGAAATTTCAGCGCTCTGAGACGCAGCAGCAGCCAACTGTAACAAACGATTCTCCGACAATTCTTCTGCCCCCGAAGGCACTTCTACCTCCCGCAACCGCTGGATCACTCGCCCTGGAGGTACCAAGGGATCCATATTCGCTAATTCATCCGCAACACTCCCTAAGTCGCTGGCATAACGGGCTAACTTTTGATTTAAGGCGATTAACACCCGATTCCCATATCGCTGCATCTGAAAGCGAGGTTTAACCAGGGATTTTTCCACCTCGATGCTGGCACGAACCAAGCCTAGCGATCGACGAGTCCGTTCCGGTTCATTCAGCACCGACCCCCTTGCCAGCAATATCGCCTTCGATAGTTCCAGATCCGACATAACACCACCCTGCTTCTGGAGAATGTCCACAATATCTTTACGCAGCAGGGTCAGGGCCCGTTCCTTTGACCAACGGTTCCCCAACTTACCAAACAAGCTATCAATTTGCTTGGGAGTCAATTGCAGTTGTTGAGCAATGGTAGTAGCCGTAGCCCAAGCATCCGAGTCTGGGGTAAAGCCCAGTAACAGGTTGACTACGGTTTCAGCGGAACTGGTTCCCCTAGACTGGGATCGCCTCAAGCGATCGCTCAACAGATCCGCACTTAACTTACTCTCATCCCCGGTGCCCTGTTGGAGTTCTTCCGATTGCTCCGGGAGCGTGGAACCTTCTTCTCTGCTCTGTATTTCCGTCTTAAGCCGTCGCCGCAGCACTTTAGCAACGGTGGAGATCTCTCGTCGTGTTTGGTTACCCACGCCTGGTAAGCGGGACAGCTTGCGATAGTGAACCTCCAGTAGATCTTCCACCGTTAAAACATTAATCCGATCCAGAGCGTTGGTCGCTCTGACACTTAATCCTAAGTTCAGTACCGAGGTTTTTAATTCAGCATCTCCTAGGTTTGCTTCCCACTCTTCCTCCGTCTCATGGTCTGATGTAGTACTAGGGTCTTCCAAAACCTCAAAGCATTCTCGCCATGCCCGTAGCATTTCCTCGGCATTGTCAAAGCGATCGGATAGCTTGCGGGCAAACACCTGGCTAAAAAATTCCGAGAAACTATAACGCAGGTTGGCATCAAACCGTTCAGCATCGAGGGTAATCTCGCAATCTAAATAGGACGGATCGGTTTTGCCATCTCCCCATTCGGGCAGGGTTCCGGTAGCCATTTCGTAAAGGGTAATCCCTGCGGCATAGCGTTCCGCATAGAGATCCCAACGGGGAGGTTGGCGTAGCGGCAGTAAGGGATCTAAATACCCTCGCGTTCCACTGTGGATATTGTCGAGGGGCGTTTTGGACAGGGAAAAGTCAAACAGTACCAGGTGTAAGCGATCGCCTCGTCCCACCTGCCCCACCGCAATATTGTCCGGCTTTATATCTCGGTGATTGACCCCTTGCTCATCCAGGTAGATCAAAGTTAACAGCAGATCTTCACCAAACCGTTGCAACAGATCCAGGTGTAGTTTTCCTTCCCGACGTAAGCGTTGCCCCAGGGTCTCAATCCGTTGCTTACCCTTGTCTACAAAGACAGGTCGCATTAGAAACGCTGTACGATTACCAATCTCAACCTGTTCGCAATATTCAACAATGCCAGGGTGTCCGGGATGACTGAGCTTTTTCAATTCCTCAGCTTCCTCAGCAATGCGCTGATTATGTTCGGCATCACTCGCAATCTTGATGACATAGGTTTGGGTTTCATCTTGAACTTGTCGCTCCACCAGAAAAGCGATCGAACATCCACCTTGCCCCAAACGTCGCACAACCTGAAAGCCCCCCGGCAAGATATCATCTGGCTTCGCCTGGGCGGGATCTTGAACATAGTCCTGCTCAGGTTCCGTCAGTTCACTCTCCACTTCTTCGAGTAGGGTTAAAAACTCTGCAACAGAGGCAATTTGTTCTAAACGCTTCTTCACTTCTGGATGGGTACTATCCTGGATCAGAAGTTGCAAATTTTCAGAAACACCATCGATCACCGCACTAATCTGCAATCCCTTGGTCTCCCGTAGCTTATTGCTTAATTCCAGACCGTTACTAGCGGGAGCCTGGCCCGAAAAAATATGAAAAGCAAGACATCCTAGGGAAAAAATATCTAGGTATTCTCCCACTAATCCAGGGTTACTCAGGGCTTCTGGAGCCAAGTAAGCAGTACTAGCGTTCTCAAGCCAGCGATCGATATGGGACGTTGCGGTAACCACCGGAGTATTCCCAGAAGTGGAAAGCCGCTCCTGGTATCCCACCTGCCAATTGAATACCTTCACCTGAGGGATGACGTTACCTCCACTTTTGGGAGGATAAACTAAAACACTCTGAGGACACAGCCCTCTATGGATTGCCTTTTCTTCGTGAGCAAAACGAACAGCATCTGCAATCTGACGAATTAAGCCTAAGCGCACATCTGCACTGAACTGTCCTTGTGCTAAGTAATGATCAAGGCGAATTGCGTTTTCCTCATGCTCAAAAATCAAAGCCGGCCCAGATTCATAATCCGTTAAAAGGTAGGTTCTCAGGATATTAGGATGTTGTAAAGCTTCTAAAATCTGATATTCCCTGGATGCCACTCGATTGATCGTAGCCCGTTCCTCCGGAGTGGCACCGGGTTGAACTAAATAAAGGCGAATACGACGCTTATTCCTCTCTAATTTGACATGGGATGCCTCCCAGTCCTGATAGCCAACCCCCTGTTCCAACACCTTCTCTAAGGTATAATCTCCCACCTTTCGAGAGCGCTGGGATGCTCTAATTCCAGCTTCCTCCATCGCTACTCTGATAGCCTTTATTAAAGGACGATCGTGAGGTGTTCTTGGGGTCGGCTCTAATCCAGGGCATTCTCGCCTCAGAATCGCCCCCATAATACCGGGCCGCTTAGACTGGGGGGACTTTTCATCGCGCAAACACACTCGATAACGAGCCACCCCTTCTAAATCACACCGCAGGTCAGGTGCAGAACAAAAGACCAAAGCTTCCAAAAACGGGAGCTTAACGTTACGACACGCTTTTTGTTTTTCCAGCAAGGACTTGAGACGTTTGGCTTTTGTGTTGGCTAAACGAAGTGGATTATCAGAGACCACTCGTCGATAACCGTCGTCCCAAATCCAAGTGCCCTGATCTCCCGATAATTGACCAGGACGACTTTTAATTTCAATAAGGAAAAATCCCTGAGGCGTAAAAACCAGTAGGTCTACTTCATTCAGACTGCCATCATCGGCAGTAAATTCAAAATTAGACCAAGCTTGATAAGGTTCATGAGTGGGAAAACGCTTCCGTACAAACTCTAGAGCTTCTTGTTCCCACGCAAACTGTGAGCTTGTTACTGTTACCCAGTTGTCCACCGTCTGAACCGCTAAACGCATAATTTTGGGCTACCAACTTAAGGCGGAAGAGGGGGGGGGG
>JBMTZC010000206.1:0-8191 GCA_049455215.1 Prochlorotrichaceae cyanobacterium | reverse complement strand
GAACGCTAGAAACGATCGCGTTGATATTACCACCAGTGCTGGTCATGGAGATGTTACCACCCCCTAAAGAACCACTCGTATCGATAAGCCCCAGAGTTATATCACCCACGGCAGTTAAGGTAACATTCCCCCCTACCCCATTGTCGGACGAAGTATTGAGGGTGTATTCCTCGCTAAGATTATTCACATCATTATTGAGTGTAAAACTAGCTTCACCACTGGCATCGATCGTACCACCACTGGTAAGGGTAATATCCCCAGTAGAAAAAGCACCATCGGATGCATTAGATGTATTAATTCCGCCATTCAGAGTAATATTGCCACTTGTAGTAGTGAGAGTAACCGCTCCACTAGATACCGGTGCTGGATTTGTGAAACTAGTAACATTGTCAACAGGATCAAAGAGACCATTTCCATTTATATCTGAGAAGATTATCAATCCACCACCATTACCTTCTACCGCACTAGAGATTACCCCTACTAGTTGACCTGTGTCCCCATTCCTGATAAAGAGGCCATTCCCCTGAGTATCAATTGCACCTGCAGTTAAATTTTGCTCTGCTTGCAAGGTAACTATACCACCATGAGTATTTATGGTTTGTGTAATTAGGTTTTGGCCTGCTCTCAGTGTAACATCAGCATTAGTGAGTATTGACCCATTAATCGTGATGTCTCCATTCGTAGCAGTAAGAGCAATTACACCATCTCTTAACGCATCGATCGACTGTGTTGTAAGACTTTGACCTGCCTGTAGAGTAATATCACCACCATTCGTTACTAAGGGACTATTTAGAGTGATATTTCGATTGGCACTAAAAGTAACAGATTGATTGGATGTGGTAAAATTTAAATTAGTACCAGTTTCAGCAGTAATGTCTCGGTTCGCTTGCAACAATATATTACCACTAAAGCCCGTTAGTGCTGCATCACTAATTTGAAAATCTGTCGTGGTACCGCCATCAGCGAATAAAACCGTACCATCACTGCTCACCTCACTATCATTAGCGCCACTAGTAAAAGAAGGAGGGATGGAAGTATTGGGGACAATATTAATATCTTGGGGATCCAAGAGAATACTACCGGGAGTACCTTGGGGAGCGGAGGCATCAATGCTACCGTGTAGGGCTAGATTTTGCTTTCCGGACACCTCAACGAAGCCACCATTGCCAGCCGTTGCTCCGCCTTGAGCCGTTATTTGACCGTTAAAAATAGTCGTTTGATCAGCCCAAACGATCGCTTCTCCACCATTGCCCTGATCGACGGCATCTACACGAATCACTGAAGTGGAGTCCACTACGGTGCGCTGTGCCGTAGGAGTCGTGCCCTGCCCTTGAAAGTCGCCACCAATATGCACCACTCCACCACCACGGGTTCCGGAAGCATCAATCTTGGCACCCACAACCGCAACGGTTTCCCCCAGCACATCGACTTGACCGCCCGTTGCGCCAGAGACATCAATCGTACCGGAAGCGATCGTGGTGCCGGGGTTTGGGGCAATTTTAAGGGGAGAAACACTCAGTTGTACGGAACCATCGGGATTGAGGGTGAAGCCTAGATCGTAATCCTGGGCTTGGTTGAGCACTTCGCTGAGATCGGCAACGGAAATGGGTTCACCGGTGGGCACTGAGGCGGTGTCGCCCACTTGATACTCTACGCTGAGAACCTGGCCCGGTTGACTGAGGCGTACAACGCCGGGTTCGGGCATGGAGGCGAGGATGACTTGCCCCCCCTCGGTGCTGATTTCGCCTGTGTTGGTAACGGTGTTGGCAATTAAGGTGAGGACTTTGCCCGGCTCTAGCTTTAACTCACCGGCGTTGATAATATCCCCCGTTTGGCTGCTGAACACGTAGGCATTAGGATCACCGCTCAGGGCGGAGTAGTTATTAGAACCGATCGCGTTGAGGAATTCTCGATCGAATTGAATACTGGTGGCGGTGGTGGCGGTAAAGTTGGCGGGAACATCTAGTTGCGCCGTCGGGCCAAAGACAATCCCTGCAGGGTTCATTAAGTAGAGGTTGGAGGTGCCACCACTGACCCGAATTAGTCCTTGGATGATGGAGGGATTGCCCCCGATGACGCGGCCTAAAATGTTGCGAATGTGGGGCTGAGAGAGGAAGTTCGCAATTTGATCTGGGTTGAGTCCAAATTGCTGAAAACTATGGAATAAGTTGGCTTGATCAGCGGATAAACTACCGCCCCCAATATTAAAGGTGTTGCCATCGGGGGAAACGATCGTTCCGGTGCCATCATTAGCGGGAATAATAGGTTGGGCAATGGTTACTTCACCCCCTAGTAAAAGTAAAGATAACGCCGTAATCGGTAAACTTAAAATAGAAAAGGGGCGTAATAAAATAGTACGAAAAAGCATAGCTTTATAACTCCTCAGAACGATCGATAGGGTGAAATGGTATTAAGATGCAGACGATTGTGAACTGAGCAAAATCAAAAAGGACTAAAGTCCTTACGACAAACTAGAACTGAAAAGAACCATTAAAGTAAAGGGCTTGATCCTGAATATTTTCCCCCACATCTAAATCCACCAAGGGATAACCATAGTCCAGGCGTAGACTGAAATCGGGGCGAGGATCCCATAAAATTCCCACGCCCAGTCCTGCTAAAACATTTTGATTTTGACTCAGGGAATTGGGGTTATTTTTCGTGTTAATGGCAGCCCCCACATCTAAAAAGGGTGCCACTTGTACTGAGGGTAAACCGGACGCATCCCGCAGCAGGGTAATCCGATCTTCTACGGAAAAGCGAAAACCGTTATCTGCAATGAGGAGATTTTGACGGTAGCCCCGGATCGATTGCCCACCGCCGATCGTAAACTGCTGGGAGGGGAGCAGGGTATTGGGACTGAATTGAATATCCAATTGAGCTAGCAAGACATGACGCTGATTTAAGCGTTGAACCCGCTGGAACTGTCCTAACCAACTGAAGAAGCGTCCATCAGGGGTGGGGGCATCATTTTCAGTGGCATCAAAAACGCCTAAGCCAAAATTGAAGTTAGAACTCCCCACCCAAGCGCCCCATGGATCTCGGCGTAGATAGTCTTGACTAAACCTCAGGACGGTTGTGCGGGTTGTACCATCAGCCCCAGCCCCAAAGCCAAAGGGAGTGGGAATTCCAAAGGCAAAGGTGGTGCCGGTAGTGTAGATTAAGCCCGCAGAAACGGCAAATTCCTCTAAAGAAGATTTCCGTAGAGGTTGGCGGTAGGCCAATTCATAGCGCGATCGTTCCCCCCGCAAATTTAAATCTTTAAACTCACCCTGGGTTACTTTACTGAAATCAAAGGCACTGCTGAATTGAAGGGTGCCTCCACTGCTATTAACGGGTGCTTCGTAGTTTAAATCTAAGCTGTGGTAACCGCCACTGGTGGCTGCTTTGTAGTCTGCAACAATACGATCGCCCATGCCCGATAAATTGCGCAGACCAAACGTTACCCCTAAACGCTCTCCCCCCAAGCTGGGAGCCGAATAATTATCGGTACTAAATTCACCAAAGAAATTGCGGGCTTCTGCCGCTTGAACCACAAGCTCATCAGCCTCTGCTTGATCATTCCGGCGTAAGGTCGCTTCCACCGTCGCTAGTCGCGAATCATCCCGCAGTACCCGTAGCTCATCTTCTAGGGCAGGCACATTTAAGGGGGCTGTGGCTCGTAGGCGATTCCGAATAAAACGATCGCGGAGGCGATTTTTCCCTTGCCACTCCACCCGAACATTGACCGGCTTTTCCTTAATTTCGATCGTTAAAAGCCCCTCGGTAATCGTCTGTTCTGGGTAGACAGCGCGAGAAGTATAGTACCCCTCATTCAGATATAACTGCGTCACCGCATTCAGTAATGCTTTGAGTTGGTCAGTGCTTAAGGTTTGTCCTTCGTAGGGATTCACAACCGCATTCAGTTGTTCAAGACTAAAGACGGTGCTGCCGACCACTCTTATTTCTTCAATCAAAGTCTGATCCACCGGAACATAGATTTCTTCTTCCTGAACTGGTGGCGGTACTTCTGAAGGGACGGTCAGTTGCGCCAGGCTAGGAGAAGATCCCATTCCGTTCAAAATATTGAAACAGGAAAAGGTGATGAGGGATCCTTGAATCCACCGAATCCGCTTAATCATAATGCTTTGTTCCGTTGTTATAAGCACATAGGTAATATAGCAGAACAGCTTATCTGACTATAGTTTTTGGGACGTTTATTTACAAATAGTGATCCCCAGTTCTTCAAAAAAACTGGGGATCACGGAAAGCACGATCGTCTTGATTCCCTTAGCGCATGGTCACAAATTCTTCAGCAGAAGTGGGATGCAAGGCCATGGTGTTATCAAAGTCCCGTTTTGTCGCCCCCATGTTAATGGCAATGGCCACACATTGAATAATTTCAGCGGAATCCTTACCAATCATTACAGCACCTAAAACCTTATCCGTTTCTTGATGAACAATGAGCTTCATCAAAATCCGCTCTTGACGATCGGGTAAGCTGTAAGCCATGGGACGGAAGCGGCTACGGTAAATTTTTAAATTCTCTTCACCGTATTGTTCAATGGCTTGTTTTTCTGTCAGCCCTACCGTACAGGCTTCCGGCTGACTAAAGACAGCAGTGGCAATATTTTCATAACTAATATGATGACGATTATTGCCAAATTGGGTATCGGCAAAGGCTCGACCTTCCGCCACCGCTACGGGGGTTAAATTGACCCGATCGGTACAATCTCCGACCGCAAAAATGTTGGGTTGACTGGTGGTACTCCACTCATCCACCACGATCGATCCTTTGTCTATTTTTACCCCTGCTTTATCTAACGCCAACGGTTCTAAATGAGGGGAACGACCAGTGGCATAAAGAACAGCATCCACCGTTAAACTGGGTACACTTGCACCTTTTAAGGTGAGGCAAACCCCTTCCGGAACTTTGTCAATTTTCTCCACATCAGTATTCAAGAGAAATTGAATGCCGTGGCGGGCCATGCCCTCCTGAACTTCCTGACGAATTTCATCATCAAAGCCCCGCAAAATCCGATCGCGGCGATAAATTTGAAAGACTTCTGACCCTAACCCATTGAGAATTCCGGCAAATTCAGTCCCAATATAGCCCCCACCCACCACGGCAAACCGCTTCGGTTGCATGGGCAATAGAAAAATTTCCCGAGAGGTAATGGCATGTTCAATGCCGGGAATTGCTGGTCTTGTGGCTTCTCCGCCGACGGCAATGAGAATTTTATCCGCCGTGAACTGACGATCGTCGATCGCTACCGTATGTTCATCGATAAACCGAGCCGTTCCCTGCAGTAACTGCACATTATTCTTTTCGAGGAAACTAATGTGCAAGCGACTGAGCCGACGAACTTCATGATCGATCGCTTTGACCAACTTAGTCCAATCAAACTGGGGGTAAACCTTACTCCAACCATAGGCCTGAGCATCTTCGTAATAGTGGGAAAAGTGCGAGGCATAAACCATTAATTTCTTGGGAACACAGCCCCGAATGACACAGGTTCCACCCACCAGATCATGCTCCGCGATCGCCACCCGAGCACCGTAACTTGCAGCCCGTTTAGAGGCGGCTAAACCACCGGATCCGGCACCAATTACAAAAAGGTCGAAATCGTATGTCATTGCAGTTATCCTCGCAAGTTGCTAATCCATAAAATACGGGGCACCTGTCTCTCCGCAGGGGGAGGATTGTGGCGGGCGGCGCAGCGGTCCACCATCATTCATCGAGGTGCCCTACGCTTATTGCCTAGAGAGGCATGACCTCCATCCAGCAGAAAGCACCATGGACGATTCTAGCAAGTCCTGAAGCCTTCTATTTCCTGGCCAGGTTCTCGGTGCTAGGTGATTCCTTTTCCTAAATTGAGATCGGATGAGATCTGTCGTTTTCCTGGGCAGCGCTCTCTCCCCCTACTTTCAGCCGTAGACGGCTAGCTGTACCTTCTTTTGGTACTATTTGAAGGGCGTTACCAAGGATTTCTGCGATGACTGACAAAAAGGTTGTGATTTCTCCCTCAATTTTATCGGCAGACTTTAGCCGTTTAGGAGACGAAGTGCGGGCTGTGGACGAAGCTGGAGCGGATTGGATTCATGTGGATGTAATGGATGGACGTTTTGTGCCCAATATCACGATCGGCCCCTTAATTGTAGAAGCACTCCGTCCGGTGACCCAAAAGCCTCTGGATGTTCACCTCATGATTGTAGAACCGGAAAAATATGTTGAAGATTTTGCCAAAGCAGGAGCTGATATTATTTCCGTCCATGCCGAGCACAATGCCTCCCCTCATTTACACCGTACCCTCTGTCAAATCAAAGAATTAGGTAAGCAAGCTGGGGTGGTTCTCAATCCATCTAGCCCCCTGGATCTCATCGATTTTGTTTTAGAAGTTTGTGATCTGATTCTGATCATGAGTGTTAACCCCGGCTTTGGGGGGCAAAGTTTTATTCCCGGTGTTCTGCCTAAAATCAAGAAACTGCGGGAGACTTGCAATGAGCGGGGTCTCGATCCGTGGATTGAAGTAGACGGTGGCTTAAAAGCCAATAATACCTGGCAGGTTCTTGAAGCTGGTGCCAATGCGATCGTGGCGGGATCAGCGGTTTTCAAAGCCCCCAGTTACAGCGAAGCGATCGAAGGGATTCGCCATAGCAAGCGCCCAGCTTAGGGAGTTTTGAGTGCCAAGATCCCCGGTTTCTCCTGGAACGAAGTCTAATTCTCATTTTGCAATCTGAATGTACGGGCGGTGCCCCCGCGCCCGCCCTAGCGTAACGGTATAAACCGGGAAATGGGCACCTGAGCCAATGAAAAATCATTCTTCTTCACCCGTTCCCATCGTGATCGGAATTAGCGGCGCATCGGGCTTAATTTATGCCGTGCGAATGCTCAAATTCTTACTCAGTGCTGGGTTTGCAGTGGATGTCGTGGCCTCGAAGGCCGCCGCGATCGTCTGGCAAGCAGAGCAGGGGATTCGGATGCCCTTGGAACCTCAGCAACAGTCTCAGTTTTGGCGAGAACAAGCAGAATGTCCTGAGGCTGGAACTTTGGTGTGCCATGCCTGGAGTAATGTTGGGGCTCGGATTGCCAGTGGTTCCTTCCGAACCCAGGGGATGGTGATTATTCCCTGCAGCATGGGCACGGTGGGTAAGTTAGCGGCGGGTTTGAGTACGGATCTGTTAGAACGATCGGCGGACGTACATCTCAAAGAGGGGCGCAAGTTAGTAGTGGTTCCCCGGTAAACACCCTTGAGTCTCATCCATCTCCGCAACCTGACGACCCTAGCGGAAGCCGGAGCCCAGATTGTCCCGGCCATCCCAGCCTGGTACCACAACCCTCAAACGATCGAGGATTTGGTGGATTTTGTGGTGGCACGGGTTCTCGATCAGTTGGATTTACCCGCAGATCTTGTTCCCTTAAATCGCTGGACAGGGCATTAAGAGGTTTTCCACTGCAAGCGAAAAAATTTAATGGAAGAGTGATCCGTCTTAAGTTGGGAACCCATATCAGCCTGCAGCATCAGTTGGGCAGAGTAAAAGAAATTTAGGATTGAGGACTGGGGGAAGGATGTTGTTGTAAGGTCGGCCAAGCAAAATAAGTGAAGATATTAATGGGGATGGCCCAGCTATAGTGGGTCATTTTTTCGGCCAGTTGGGGGTTGACCGGCTCACCGGTCAGGTAATTATAGGATGATCCCCACAACGGATAAGCGTGCATTCCATTAATTCCCACCAGCAGGCCATTCCAGTCTAAAACTGGACCGCCACTCATCCCTTTCACAATATCGTTGGTATACCCAATTTGGTAACCGTCTTTTAACTCCCGATCGACAATGAGAGAAACCAAGCCAACGGTAAAGCGAAAACCGTTGGCACTAAGTCTGGATTGATCAAAAGGAAAACCTGTGGCAATGACCGTTGCACCGTCCATCAGGGTAGATGAGTCAGCAAAATATTTCACAACGACATAATCTGCATTTGCTTGAACCTGCAATAACGCCAAATCTCGGTTGGGAAACTGAGCCGACTCTACCAATGCAGCCGGATAAACTTGACCATCGGGCATTTCGACTTGATAGGACTGACCTGGCGGCAAAACATGGCGATTGGTAACAATGCGGTAGGAAGATCCCCAACGCTGAATCAACGTTCCTGTACCCCATTGTTCTCCGACAATGACCCGTACCGTAATCTGTCGCGTATACGATCGTAG
>JBMTZC010000205.1:0-8221 GCA_049455215.1 Prochlorotrichaceae cyanobacterium | reverse complement strand
CCTTCTCGATAATACCCACCATTTAAGTTTGCAATCTGTTCTAGGGCTTGCGGATTGAATTCCCCTGCACTCCCATAACCAATGGTAAAAAAGGAAATGCGTTCATCGCTGGAAAATCCTGTTTTTTGTAATTCAGCCCCCAGTTGCTCTAGGGTGATATTAGATTCCGAATCTTCGCCATCGGTCAGAATCAGTACGGCATTAATCCCCTCGCTACGTAGATTCTCCTTCAGCCAGTTACGGGCCGCTAAGGCGGAGTCATAGAGACGGGTGCCTCCTTCTGCTTGCAAACTGGCAATAAATTGAAGTCCCTGTTGACGACCTTCTGGTGTCCCTTTAATCAGAATGGGAGAACGGATCTGGGAATCAAAATCAATCATAGCCACCTGATCCTGCGGGCCTAAACCATTGATATAGGCTTGTAACGTACTTTGAACCGCTGGCAGCTTGTCCCCTTTCATGGAGCCGGAGGAGTCCACCACTAACACGACGAGGGATGGTTTTTTAGCAAATTCCTGCCAAGACTTGAGCATGGCATTGACCACATCGGTTTGAGGGGGACGGAGGGAATCATAGGTGGCGTTGGGGTCTACCCCAAATTGAGCACTAAATTTAGGGCCGAGGGGAACCCCTGGAATTCCGGGTCGCAGTCCTAAATTGGTGGCGATCGCTTGGGCTTGAGGCGATCGTAAAAAGGCAATGACTTGATCTGCAGCGGCCCGCTCCGGCTCACTCACCCAAGAGGCATTGGGCAGCATGACCCGCATATTGGAGGTAAAGGTTGCAGCAGGATACACCGCTTCGTAGCGAGTTTGTCCGGGTTGTCCACTGCTATTGGCTTCAATGACGGAAGATTCATAAACTGAACCGATGGAAGCCCAATACAACCCATTAGACACCATAGATTTGGCCAAAGATCCGGTGGAAACCCCATAGCGAGTGACTTTCTTCTGAATCTCCTTAACCTGAGCTTGGTATTGTTGCACATCCGCTACGGTTAACTGATCAGGGAGCTTGCCAGACACTTCGGCAAATTGAGTGACTAGGGTTTGTAAGCCAGAATTCGATCGGGTCGGGGCGGTTTGGACAAAGTAAATCGGTTGCAGCAGAGACTGGGGATCTAAGTCCTGGTGCGTTTTTGCGGTTAACAGCGCTTTAAAGGGTTTAGGCTGCTTGCGGAGACCCGGTGCTAGTTCGGCGCTGGTCATAAAGACCATGGGACTATTGGCTAACAACGGCGCATCGGTGACCGCAGGAATGAGGTTTTGCCCTGGAAAGTATTGATCGACCTGGGTAATGAGTTGATTGTGATAAATGTCGCCATCTAAAGAGATCAAAACGGGAAATTGGGGATCCTCTGGAGCGATGGCTTGGGTACTGAGTTGCTGTGCTAAAGTACTGACCTTGGTAACCACATCACCACTGCCCAGGGATTCACAACTGAGGAGAAAGGCGGTTCCATCGGAGGTTTTAGGCTTACTCTGATTCAGTTGTGTCGCGGCTTGGCTACAAAATTCTTCTAGAGCACTGCCCGTCAGAAATTTAATTTCTAAACCCGCCCCTGAATTGGCGGAATCAGAGGACGTTGTACTGGAGCAACTGTATAACAGTGTGGTAACGATCGCTCCCAGGACAGGAACCAAACGAGTTTTCGCCATAACCTAAATCCTCACAAATGCTCTAGACCAGCAGGGTGCCAAACGGTTGAAACCAGTCTGAACTAAGATACAGCTCCTGTACACCCCAAAAAGGTTAAAATCTGCCTAAAGGGGGCTCCCAGACTTGCTTCATCGTCTTGAGGAGAGGTAGCCGTATTGTTGCCATGTCATGGGGAGTGGCAAGGTTCTCAGGTTCAGGTTTGCTCTTTTTCAATCTTGGTCTTTATGATGCGGCGCAGCGGACTGACGAGACGATCGTTTCAGCTTGGGCCAACGGGTGCCCATCTCAGTGGCTGCAGACCAGAAAAGGTAGAGAATCAGAGCGGCAATACCCGCTACAAAGTAGAGCAGATCGCTAGACATTTGGGAAAATTCTGACATTTGGCATTAAAAATGCACGACAAAACACCCAACCTGAACCCGATCTCCATCTCCACATTGATCATATAACTTGGAGCCCTGCTTAGAGGATCTTAATCCCTAAGGGTTTCTCCCGTTTAATACTTGGAAACGAATGGATTAAATTGTTGGGTGTTTGTCCGACTTTGAGTTAAACAGATTAAGTTCAGGTCTTTTCCTCCTTGGGAAATAAAGGACTTGAAATCTGATATCTATTACTTTAATAGAGATGAGGACTCTGGGACTGGTTAGCAATCATTCTTTACACAATCGACTCCAGCAGATCTAAACAGCCCCTAGACCCCTTCGGTGAGGTGATAGGGGAGAGGTGATATTAGAGAGAGCCGAGACAAGGCAAACCGTTCGATTTGAAACCTTGAAAAGAATCTCCCGAGAGGGTTAAACCCCCTCGGCAAAAGATCCATGAAAACAAGAGGGTCGGAGTCTAATCCTTTACCAGAACGCCCATGTTCTTGGCGGTGCCCTCTACAATACGCATTGCGGCTTCAATATCCCGAGCGTTGAGGTCAGGCATTTTGGTTTGAGCAATTTCCTTGAGTTGATCCCGGGTGATGGAGCCAACTTTCACCGTATTGGCCTGTCCGGATCCTTTCTCAATACCAGCCGCCTTAGAAATTAAAACGGAAGCCGGAGGGGTTTTGAGGATGAAGGTAAAGCTCCGATCTTCAAATACAGAAATTTCGACGGGAATAATTAGCCCCGCTTGATCCGCTGTACGAGCGTTGTACTCCTTACAAAAGGCCATGATATTGACCCCGTGTTGACCGAGGGCAGGCCCAACCGGAGGAGCAGGGTTTGCCTTGCCTGCGGGGAGTGCTAGTTTAATCAGGGCAACAACTCGTTTTGCCATTGCAGTCTAAGTTCCTTTCTACGGTAGTGAAGTAAAAAATCAATAAACCTTTTTTAAGGGGGGCGAGATGCCCCGAAGGGTTTTGGGTTAGAGATGAAAGAAGGGAGAGGCGGGGCCGCTCCCTACGTGGAGGTGCGTTACCAGGTCTAAGCCTGGAGCTTAAGTTTGCTTTTGCACTTGCTTAAACTCCAACTCCACAGGGGTATCTCGTCCAAAAATGGAGAGCAAAGCTTTCAGCTTTGTCCGTTCTGGTGTGACTTCAATCACTTCGCCCTCAAAATCTTTGAAGGGCCCATCGAGAACCAAAATCTGTTCTCCAATGGTGAAGTCGGCTTTGATCTCGGGTTGAGCCTGTTCCGACTGTTTGAAGATGCGATCGACTTCCGAATGGCTAAGGGGCATGGGCTTAACGTGCCCGCGACCTCGACCCATACCGGGAGCCCGCTTTTGTTCGGAACCGACAAAGTTAATAACGTGGGGGGTGCTTTTGACTACTTGCCAGGTCTCATCCCCAATTTCCCACTTGCCCGTCAGCTTATCTTCTTCTAAGCGCACTCGCAGTAAGACGTAGCCTGGAAAGATTTTTTCATCGATTTGCTGGCGACTGCCATCTTTTTTGAGTCGAACCACTGGGGTTTGAGGAATCTCGATCCGGAGAATGTTTTCAGAGACCCCCATGGTGAGGGCCCGCTGTTGCAAACTGGCTTTCACTTTTTTTTCGCAGCCAGAGGCAACCTGGATGGCGTACCAACGGGATTTAATCGGCTGCTGATCTTCCGAATTCTCTGCACCCTCTTCTGGTGCTAGGTCATAGCGATCGTCGGTTATTGTCATCATCCAAATACCTTACTCGCAGCCCAACTAAATAGGTTATCCATGAGATAAATCAGGAGCGCGGATAGGCTAACCATTAACAGTACAGAGACAGACTCAGCAATCAGTTGCTGACGGGTGGGCCATACGACTTTGCTCAGTTCTTCCTTGGTTCCTTGCAGAAAGGCAACGAGACTGAACGGTTCTCCAGAAGATTTTGTAGAAGTGGGTGTTGGGGAACCTTCCCCCTTGGGAGAGAGTTGCTGCTTTTGCATGGGGATTTGGGGTAATGAGTAGGGCACTATCCGTATAGCACTTTGCATGTAGGGTAGGCAGAGTTTGATTCGTACCTTACGCCATAGAAAATTGCTATAACACTGATGGGCTTGAGGTGAGATAGTTGAGAAGAATTCTACTATCACATGACGGTATCCCGCAGAAAGCGGAAAGCCCATAGATGGAAATTTAGGATTTCCAACGGGGATCTAGTCTAGCGGAATTTGAGTGCTTTTGTACAGGGTATGAGGAATTTTAGATGATGAGTCGTTCTGGGGAGCAACCGGTTTGGCCCTCTGAGGATCCAGGGGATCCGTTGGCAGCATCAGAGCCGTGTCAAGAGGGGTGTGCAGCGTGGCAAAATCCTAGGCAAAATTCTAATATTGCGGCGTTGGGGCAAGCTGGGGTGGTTTCTTCAGGGTTGGACGGTCCTAGTTATCAGGTTATTCAGGATGCGGTGCTGGGGCTCTGGGATGTGGTCAATCGGCTCACGGTTTTGCCGCCGCCCCGCTCCGATCGCTATCGGGTGACAATTTTTGGCTCGGCTCGGATGGAGCGTGAAACTCCGCTCTACCAGGGGGTGTGTAATTTAGCGCGACAGTTAACCCTCTTGGGGTGTGATATTGTCACGGGGGGCGGGCCAGGCTTAATGCAGGCGGCCAATGAGGGCAGTGTTTTAGGAGATCCAGACGATCGTACCCAGTCGATTGGGATTCGGGTTCATTTGGACTTTGAACAGGCGGCAAATCCTTTTGTGGAGCAGGTCTATCAACATCGCACCTTTTTTACCCGCTTGCACCATTTTATGTGGATTTCTGATGCCTTTGTGGTGGTGCCGGGGGGCATTGGCACCTGTTTGGAGATGTTTATGGTTTGGCAATTGTTACAGGTGAAGGAGTTGAATAAGCCGTTAATTCTGGTTGGCCCAATGTGGAAAGAATTGGTGCAATGGGCGGATTGTTATATGCGGGACACCCCCTATCCAATGGTGAAGGAATCAGATTTGCGCATTCCCTGTTGTGTGGCGAGTTTTGACGAAGCGATTACCTTATTAGACCATATTCACCAAAACTGGAGCCAGGAGACAGAAGCCTCCGGTGCAGACCCTCTTCAGGAGTAAAGGAGTATGAAGTTCCCCCCTGAATCCCCCCCAGAATCAAAGGCTGAGCCCCCCCGCACGGCGGGATCTTCTCGGCCCGCAAAAGTGCTCTGGCTCCAGGTTTTTGCCTTGGCCGGAGTACAAGGGGCGATCGTTGCGGCGTGGGTGATTTATAACCTCTACTTGGCGAGTTTACTGCAACAATTTGGCTTTTCGCCGGGGGTCGCCACCACGATCGTCTTCTTGGAGAATCTGCTGGCTGCTCTGGTGGAGCCGATCGTTGGGGGACTGTCGGATTTGTCGCAGCGATGGCTGGGCAGCCGTTTCCCCTTGATTGCGGTGGGCATTGTCCTATCCGCTGCCTTTTTTTTCCTGATTCCCCTCTTTTGGGTTTTGGGGCGATGGGACCAGGGGTTAGGCTGGATCCGCATGGCTTTTCCCGTCATTCTCGTCTGCTGGGCATTAGCAATGACGTTGTTTCGCAGTCCCGTCCTCTCCCTCTTAGGACGCTACGCCCTGAACCGGCGTTTACCCCAGGCGGCCAGCTTTTTAACTTTAATAGAAGGGTTTGCACGAGGGTGGGGCTTTTTAGCCAGTACTTGGATTCTCAGTCTGGGCCCGGTGTTTGCCTTTGGTATTGGCTCCATTCTCTTGCTCTTAGGGGCGATCGTTTTGTTGCTGGTGGATCCAGAGGAACAAGTGGAGCGAGTGCCCAAACCCTTGAAATCCAATCCTGTCCCGAGTCCGGAAAGGGTTAAACCCCCTCCTCCTAAACCTCAGAAACCCCTCAAAGTGGCAAAACTGGGCTGGGTGTTAGGCACTGGGGTTGCCGCCACCCTGGGCTTTCGGCTTTTGTTTATCAGCTTTTCTCAAGTCCTCCAACAACTGCCCCTGGCTGCACCGCAGGCTAATTTAATTCTGGGGATGTTATTTCTGAGTTTGTCCCTCTCGGCCATTCCCTTAGGAAAACTAGCGGTACACCTGGGTAACCATCGCAGTTTCTTATTGGGATTGACGATGATGGCCGGCTTGTGCGCGATCGTTCCCTTGATCTCCACCTCGGGTTTTGCCGTCGCGCTCGCGATCGTCATGGGGGTTGCGTTGGGGTTAATCAATAACAGTGCTCTACCCTTTGCCCTCAAAGTCGTACCAGAAGCATGGGCAAGTTTAGGAACCGCCTTTTATTTTAGTGGCGGATCGATCGCTGCAACGCTGTTAACGGGTGCCTTAGCCAAGGTGCAATCTTTTCAACCTGCCACAGCCGCTTTCCTAGGCTCTGGAGCCTTTCTCTTAGCGGGTTTCTTTGTGGCGAGTGCTGTCCCCCTTACTGGGCAAAAAAGTGGCAAAGCAGAGAAGGAAACGGTGTAAACGTGCTCACCCTCTTTCACCCTTTGCAATTCTTTTGACTAACCAATAACTAAAGGATAATGCAGCAATGGCGATCGCTAAACCAATGAGTTGAATCCCATCTACTTTGGTTAAATCGAGAATTATAATTTTACGGGCAACGGCAATTAAAGAGGTGGCAATAACTAACTCCATCTGAACCACATGATTGCGGAGATAGGCCGTAATGTTTTCCAGGACTTCTAAGGCAATCAAGATATTGAGAAAGAGACCAAAGATAGAAATTAACTGCTCCGTTAAGTGACCCGGATCCAGTAACTCTTGCTGAATTGTTTGCGTTAAAAATACAAATAAGTCCCAAACGGTGGCGAGAATCACAAGGACCATGGCCAGGGACAATACTTTAGAAACGAAAGTTTCAATGTTTCCCAAAAATTTGAGAAACATTTTATCGTCCTTGAGACCACGGTAGATTTTCCGAATGGACTGCTTCATAGGATGCGCTGATGTGCCTTGCAAGAGCAGGATACCAAAAGAAGGGATCATCAAGCATTTAACTCTGCCGTAAATCTTGTTCCCTTGGATAAAGAGATTCAACACACGTTCCAAGGAGAGACAACTTTCGATCGTCTCAAAACAAAGTGATTCGGCTAAGCTGAGCAGCATTTAGACTGCAAGGTTAAGGGTCTTCACAACCAGCGGATCAATCGTAAAGAAACAGACACTTCAGTCGTGAGTCTTGGGAATTTCCCCCACCCGAAAGCTTTAGCAGTGGGATAATGTCATCTAACGCTCCTGTCCTTCACCTCTTCCCTATTGTTCTCTTCGTTCTCTTCCCTATTGTTATGCCAATTGAATTACCACCGGGTACCGCTGCTGCCTATAGCGATCGCAATGAACCCACTCGCAATAGCCAAGTGCTGGGCATTGCCGGGGGCTTTTTAGGCGGGATTCTGCTCTTAATCTGGATTATTAATCTCCTCGCCAATCAACTGGTCTGGTGGATTCCCCCTCGCGTGGAAAAACAACTGGGAACGATCGCGGTTCCTCTGTTTGAGTCCCAGGCAGAAGCCTCCCCCACCCAAGACACCCTTAACCAACTGCTCGATCGTTTAGAGACAAAATTACCCGCAGACACCCAAGCCCAACGGGATTACCAAGTTCTCTACATTCCCGACTCCACCGTTAATGCCCTGGCCATTCCGGGAGACCGAATTATTATTTACCAAGGGCTGCTGGACAAGATGAGTTCGGAAAATGAGTTAATGATGGTTTTGGGCCACGAACTCGGACATTTTGCCCATCGTGATCATCTGCGGAGTTTAGGTCGGGGCATTCTGGTGCAACTGGTCTTTGCCTCCCTCTTTGGAGATATTGGCACCTTAGGCTCCATGGCCATTTCAGGCATCGAAACCTTTACCCGATCGCAGTATTCTCAAGCCCAGGAATCGCAAGCAGACACCTTTGGACTCGATCTACTGGTGCAAACCTATGGTCATGCAGCAGGGGCAACAGACTTTTTTGCCGACCTCAGTGAAGAAGCCGGGAGCAACTTTGACTTTTTGACCACACACCCCGCTCCCCAGAAACGGGTCGATCGTTTAAATCAGCTCATTGAGGACAAAGGGTATTTGATCTTAGACCCGGAACCCTTACCCCCCACCCTGCACGTTAATCGGCAATAAGAAACACCAGAGCCCGGACTTTCTAGAGACTTTTCAGCGCCAGGTCTTACAAGACCCGGAGAATACTGGACAC
>JBMTZC010000204.1:0-8261 GCA_049455215.1 Prochlorotrichaceae cyanobacterium | reverse complement strand
CCTTTCCCGTAGACGATCGCTCCCAACTCATAATTATCAATTCATAATTATTAATTATTTTCCCACTTCCAAAGATTCCAATCATCTCAAGGTTATTCATAATGCGACCACATCCGAATTACCTTAACTACCTGCTCGGATGTCAATACTTGATAGACCAAACGATGTTGAATATTAATTCGCCGAGAATAAGCACCGGCTAGGTCTCCCACTAGCTTTTCGTAGGCAGGCGGGACTTGAAATGGATTATTCTCAAGAATTTTAAGTAGGCCTTCAACTTTGGCTTGTAGTCCACTGGAAGCAATCTTTTTTGCATCTTTTTGGGCTTGCTTCGTGTATACGAGCGTCCACTTCACCATTCAATCTCCGAACTGCAATCACCAATGGATGTCTCTAATCCCTCACGAATTGATTCCCGCATACCCGGAATCGAAAGTAGGTAGAGTGTTTCCTGGATGGCAGTCCAGTCTTCTTCAGCGATGAGAACTGCATTATGACTGCCTGTGATTAAAATGGGCTGATGCGAAATTGCAGTTTCTTCAATTAAGTTCGGCAAAAGCTCCTGTGCCTCACGAATAGAATGTTGAGACATGTCTGGAAATCTCTGTGTGCAGTTTGATCATAACCTAGTTTATTATAGCGATCGTTCCTCACACCCATCTCATAATTCATAATTCATAATTATTTTCCCGCTTCAAAAACTCCCTGTAACCTGTCCCCTACTCCCTAACTCAAAATTCAAAACTCCTTCTACTGACGATCCTTCCAATACCCAGGCTCACGACTACAATGCATTACTGCCAGAATAAGAATGTAGTCTTGTTCGATCGTGTAGAGAATGCCATAAGGAAATTTACGCGCCATGCACCGTCGAACATCTTCGTCAATAGCAGCATAGCGGCTTGGAGATTCGCGGATGCGGTAGATTGTATCCTCAATTGCATTTATGAATGCTTGGGCAATCTCAACTCGTTGTTCTGCGTAATACTGAACTGCTTCGGCGTATTCATTAAGAGCTTCAGGGTGGAATACATACCTCATGGTTCAATCAGTCGTCTCACATGAGCTAGGGCTTCATCTCCTGAAATCGTTTGCACAGAACCATCCCGCACTTCATCTCTGCGCGTTTTTGCTAAATTCACCCACGATTGCTGAACGTCTGAGTCCGCATCAAACTCCAAGCTTTCTACCAACTTATCTGCAAGTAGTGCTCTTGACGCATTAGGCAAGGACAGTATTTCTTCAACCAGTTGCTCAATTGAACGCATAGCTCCTCGCAGAACACTTAACGCTGTACGTTAATTTAACAGTTTTTTGAGGATGATTTTAGCATAAGCGATCGTTCCTCACACCCCCAACTAATAATTATGAATTAATAATTATTAATTATTTTCCGCGTTCCCACTTCTGCGTTCAGATCCCAAGTAGCGATCGTTCCTCACACCCCAACAGATCCCCGGTTTCTTCTTCAGGGAACTCCAAAATCTCACAACGAAGCCAACAGAAACCGGGGATCTCGATCGCAACTCCCTAGATCCCCTTTATCGCAACTCCTCACATCTCCGGTTTCCCGAGTAGGCATTGTTCAGTCTGGGTTTCAATCAACAAGAAACCAGGGATCGCTTGCTACTTTGTAAATGATTTCTGTTCAATCGCCAGAAATAAAAGCTGATTTTACCTCAATGAACGAAATGGTAAAGGCAAGAACTCAAGGATAGGTATAGCTACTTTATCAATGGCCTCTCCTGCCGTGTCTATTATCTGTCTAATGACTTCTAATGTTACTTCCCACCATGCCCTTTTAGCAACATCTTTAGCACGATCAGAGATAATATCAGGTTCATTCGTATTTCCATCGTTTCCCCTTTCTCGATTCTCCATAATTCTATCTAAAATGACAGCCTTTTGCTCTCTAGGTAAGGCATAGATCATTGCATCAACAAGATCCTTCAGTCCATATTTATAGCGGACAGAGACAGGAATAACTTGCGCTAAGTTTATATCAAAGGAACGAGCTACGGCTTCTCTTTTCCTTTCGATATTCTGACTCTGCCTATTTTGAGGTCTTTGATACTGCCTGTCCCATTGATCGGATGGTTCGATTTTGTCCACCTGATTCATGATGATTAAGAATGGCTTACCCGCATAAATATGTTCTCTTACTACTCCTGTGTAGAACTCTTCATCTGAGGAATAAGCTCTATCATCTGCTTTCAAAACCCAAAAAATTAAGTCTAATTCAGGCAACAATTCTCGATACAAATTTTGATATTCTTTATCTCTTTCACGACTTTCTCCAACTCCAGGAACATCAACTAATTTAATCCCTTTTTGCCCAATAGATAACAATACTTCTTGAGCATTACGAGTACAGGCTTCAATGTCATTTATTTCGCAAACATCTTGACCGAATAAAACATTACATAAGCTAGATTTTCCTACGCCAGTCTTGCCGAGAACTCCTACTTTAGGCTCATAATTAAGAATGTCATTCAGTCTTTGCTGCACCCTAGAACGATATTGACTAGGGAAATTAATACCAAGATCTGTAAGGCGTGTGAAAAGGTCTCCATAAGGCGGTGACCATGACCAACTGTTCCTACACGAGGGACAACTAACATCTAATTTGCCGCGATTTGTCGGCACTCTTAGTTTTTGCTTACAGTTGCTACAAGTTATGATAATTATACTGTCCATTTTTGCCTCCGATGAAACACTCCCATACCTTTTGCAGCTACCTTTTAACCTTCGCTCAGTCCTTTGCCTACAGTCTTAGTAACATTGGCTCCTGTTGTAGTGTTGTGATGCCATTCCTTTAACCTAGACTTCTCATGCTCAAGGGCTTGAATTACAACACACGCCTCTTTCTTAGTCATGTGATAACCCTTCCAAACAATCGTAGGAGCAGCAGTATCCTCGTGCTTACTGCGGAAGTTTTCTAGAGCCTGTTTTACGATCTCGATAGAATGCATAGAGTTTACCTGGGTTAGGTATAAATTCATAATCTTACCAAGCGCCACGAAGAAACATTTTCTTCACATTTTGTAATGATTTGGGGTTCCACTGTGGGATCCCCAGCGATCGTTTTTGGCACAGGAGAATAGCGATCGGGAAAATCGATTTGAGTCAGCGGAAACGATCGTAACGACGACGGATAATATTAGCGGGTTTAATATCCCGGTGAATGACTTGAACATTCTGAAGCCGTTGCAGAAGGGGTAAAAGCTCCTCTAAAACTTGCCAGATTTTCTCTTCGTTAAAGGGGCCGCTCTCTTTCAATTCCTGAGCCAGATTTTGCCCATCAATATATTCCTGAACAATGTAATAGTATCCATCCTCTTGACCGTTCCAGATCAAGTCAGGGATTTGGGGATCATCCCCTAAGCGCTCTAGGTGTTCCGCTTCCTGCTGAAAATATTGAATCGACTCCTGCCGCAGGGCTTCGTTGTTGAACATTAACCGCTTAATGACTCGGTAGGGTCGGGAGGGTTTCCCTTCGTCGATCGCTCTGAAGGTACGCCCAAAGCCTCCTTCGCCAATCTGGTTGAGGGGACGAAACTGATTATGAATCCGTAGAGGTTTGCCGCAAGCCTGGCAGGTTTCGGCGGTATCTGGGTTCTGGTGTTTGCAGGGATCATGAATACAGAGGGTCATGGGGGTCACCTCAGATAGCACCCTCACATCATACGCAACTCGTAGCCGTATCGCTATACCAGAAGATTTAGATAAGGATGAGGATGAATTTCAACCAACGGCAAAGGTGTCATACTGTCGCATAACCGGCGCATGATAACCCAGAACAATATCCGTTTTAGGGATTCCTTTTTCAACTAGTACATTCGCAATTCCAAGTTCTGTGCCATCATGTTGAATCCATACTTTTTCATCAATAATATCAATGTGAATTAACACACCAAAAATGCGCTTATACTGGTTCCAACCGGCATGAAAAACTTGATAATGATCCTGATCTACATCAAAACAGGTAAAGACTTGAATCTCTCCGTTAGCCGGTTTGATATTTCCATAGTCTCTCAAAACTTCTTGAATCCAGTTTCGATATTCCTCTAGTCGATCCATTTTAAGATAACCTCCAATGTTGGTTCATAAACAATAAGGGAAAGCTTTGCCTCCTGTACAGTCTCGGTAGCAAGAGATCTACAAAAAAATTCTTCATAAGTAAACACCGGAATAGCGAGATATAATTTTCGTTCAGGTTGCTGCGCTCGAAGAGCAATACGATAAGTAAAACATTGACCGATCGCTAAATGAAACTCATACATTGTAGATGGAGCTAGAAAGCTTTTAACTTCCACCGCAATTTTCTCACTACCGCGTTGAGCACCAAGAAGCAGTTCTCCAGCAAGGTCAATCTGAATTCGGGTACTGTCAAAGTCTAGGTACAGCGGATCATGGGTAATGATCCAACCAGAATTAATAAGCGCTTGCTTTACACACTGATGAAATTGATCTCGTGCAGGCATTCAGAAGTGACCCCTATCATACGTCAGAGCTTTAGCGATCTTCTGCATCATTTAGAAGTTGGCAGATTTCGGCAGTATCCAGTCGAATACTTCGGTATCGTTTGGCAAGCCTGCGAATATCTTTCCAAAAGCGATCGGGAAAATCGATTTGAGTCAGCGGAAACGATCGTCAATGGGTCTGTAATTACCCGTCAATGCCTGCTGCCAGCCTTCATAGATACCTTCTCGAATGGTCTCAATGGGGTCATCATCAGATTCATCATCATGTCTTCAGATTTTAAGCCCTCTTTGAGGATAATGACTTTAACGATGTGATTATTGCTGTCGAACGGGGGCTAACCTTAGGGCCACAGAACCAAGATTGCAGGGGGTAAAGATTGAATATTGCAGCGATCGTCTGCTAGCGTGATTAACGCACCTTCATCCAAACTGGATTCATCCAGTGAGAGACGCTATGAGTTCTGCCTTCCCTCCGACGTACACCATTACTATCCATCACCGCCAAGAGGGGCGCACCTATCAGGTCAAAGTCCCCGCCGATCGCTATATTTTGCAAACGGCGGAACAACAAGCAGCGGATCTGCCCTACTCTTGCCGTAATGGAGCCTGTACCGCCTGTGCTGTACGCATTCTTTCGGGCGAGGTGGAACAACCGGAAGCGATGGGACTATCGCCAGACTTGCGGGCGCAGGGCTATGCCTTACTCTGTGTGAGTTATCCTCGCTCGGATTTGGAAGTGGAAACTCAGGACGAAGATGAGGTCTACGAAATGCAGTTTGGGCGTTATTTTGGCAAAGGTCGTATCCAATTTGGCCTCCCCTTAGATGAAGATTAAGGACAGCACGATGCTTACCCTGGCACACCTTGGCCCCGCCGGAACCTATAGTGAAATGGCTGCCCAAATTTGGGCCCAGCACCTGGAGCAGCGATTCCGTCAGTCCTGTGAACTACAACCCTACAGCACGATCGCTCAGACCCTCTATGCGGTGGCGGAGGGGGAAACCTGCTTTGCGGTGGTGCCGGTGGAAAATTCTATTGAGGGTAGCGTTACCTTTACCTTAGATACCCTCTGGCAACTCGATCGCTTACAAATCCAGGAAGCGTTAATTCTGCCCATTCTCCATGCTCTGATTTCCCATAGTCCGGATCTCAGCCAAGTTAAAACCATTTACTCTCACCCCCAAGCCCTGTCCCAGTGTCAGTTTTGGATTGAAACCCATTTACCCCATTGCCGTTGTGTGCCCACCCATTCCACGGTGGCTGCCCTAGAGCAGTTGAAGGCTGAACCTGATGCGGCGGTGATTTCAGCGCAACGGGCCGCTCAGTTATACGACTGCCCCGTGTTGCGCTATCCCATTGGGGATCATCCCGACAATTGCACCCGCTTTTGGCTGATTAGTTTGGATCCCTCTCCGGGGGGAACTCACACCTCCATTGGGTTTACCTTACCCGCCAATGTTCCCGGTGCCCTCCTCAAGCCCTTACAGATTTTTGCCGATCGTCACATCAACTTGAGTCGGATTGAGTCCCGGCCCACCAAACGATCCTTGGGGGACTATTTGTTTTTCATTGATTTAGAAGGCAATCGCCAAGACGATCGGGTGCTCCATGCCTTGGAGGCCATTCAACCCCATACGGAAGTGATCCGAATTTTGGGCAGTTACGATGTCATCCGTTCTGGGAACGCTCCATCCGCCAACGCTGGTTGATTGTCAGCCATCGGGGTAAAATTTGAGCTTTCTGCGTTGCTCTTTCGGCTTCCCCTTTGCGAAATGACCATTTGGCATCCCTTTACCCAAGCAAAAACCACCCCACCTCCCCTCAAAGTCAAGTCTGCGGCAGGGGTTTGGTTAACCCTAGAGAATGGCCAGCGGATTTTAGATGCCATTTCCAGTTGGTGGGTGAATGTCCACGGTCATGCCCATCCGGCGATCGCTAAGGCGATTTATACCCAAGCCCAAATCTTAGAGCAGGTGATTTTTGCGGGGTTTACCCATGAGCCAGCGGAACAGTTAGCCCTGAAATTACAGGAAAAGTTACCGCCTCGTTTGGAGCATGTCTTCTTTTCTGATAATGGCTCAACGGCGGTGGAAGTGGCCCTGAAAATGGCCTATCAGTTCTGGGTCAATCAGGGACAAAAACGATCGACCTTTCTGGCCTTTGAAGGCGCGTACCACGGAGATACCTTTGGGGCCATGGCGGTGGGAGAGCGATCGATTTTCACCCAGGCCTTTGATGATTTGTTAATGACGGTGGAGTTTCTGCCGTTTCCCGCCACCCATTGGGGAGATGAACAGGTCGAGGCAAAAGAGGCTCAGGCACTGCAACAGCTAGAGCAAAGACTGGATCAAAATCCTCAGCAGTATGCTGCTGTGATCCTGGAGCCGTTAGTCCAAGGGGCGGGGGGCATGCGGATGTGTCGTCCTCAGTTTGTGCAGCAGGTGGTGGAACGGTGCCAAGCTAGGGGAACGATCGTGATTTTCGATGAAATTATGACGGGGTTTGGCCGTACTGGAGACTGGTTTGCCTGCCTGAAAGCCCAAGTGGAACCGGATATTATTTGCTTATCGAAAGGCTTAACGGGAGGGTTTTTGCCCCTGTCGGTGACCCTCTGTAGCGATCGGATTTACCAGGCTTTTTATAGTGATGATCCCGCCAAAACCTTGTACCACGGCCATAGTTTTACCGCCAATCCCTTGGGGTGTGCTGCAGCCTTAGCGGGGTGGGAGTTGATGTATCAGGCGGAACCCCGTTTTCGGCGTTTGGAAGCCCTTCACCACAGTCATTTAACCGCCTTTCAAGACCATCCCCTCGTGGACAACTACCGCGTCACCGGCACGATCGCTGCCCTTGAACTCAAGAGTGAACAACCGGGGTATCTCGATTCCATCAGTGCCCTGATTCGGGAACGATCGATCGCTAAAGGGGTTTTACTGCGGCCCTTAGGATCTGTGGTGTATCTGCTCCCCCCCTATTGCATTACCGACGAAGAATTAAGCTGGGTCTATCGGGTGATTCATGAACTCTTAGACCTCCTTTAAGCGGTGTGCCCATGGGTTCAATACCGATCTTGTTGATACTTGGCTCCAGGGAATGGCAATCTCTGGATTGTGCTGCCTTGAACAGTGATCTCACCCGTCACGGGTCACCTTGGATTTTCAGTCACGCTCTGCTCATCTCCCGCTACTATTAGAGACACAGAAACGTTTGTAAGGAGATTGTCCTATGGCTACTGATCGTCGCGTGTCCCGCGTCGCTTCACTGATCAAGCGGGAAGTTAGCCAGATGCTCATCACCGGAATTAAGGACGATCGCGTCGGGGCGGGTATGGTGAGTGTAACGGATGTAGATGTTTCCGGCGATTTACAACACGCCAAAATCTATGTCAGCATTTACGGCAGTGAAGAAGCTCGGGCGGAAACGATGCAAGGGCTACAGGCGGCAACGAGATTTGTGCGGGCAGAACTGGGGCACCGGATTCGCTTGCGGAGAACCCCGGAAGTGGTCTTTCTGGAGGATCGCTCCATTGAACGGGGCACCCGCGTTTTAACGTTAATCAACCAGTTATCCCGTTCTCGTCAAGATGAGGAGTCCGGTGATTCGGCAGACACGGATCTGGATGTTTAACCCTGGGGGCTCCCTCCCTCTTCTCTAAGCGGTCTCTGAGCCAGGGGGAGGATGGGATTGGCTCGGAGTTTCCACCCTTGCCAAGGCCTCTCTGAGCGAGGCAAGGTTGATTGCTGGAACCTTTATGGAAAACCCACGCTAAACGACTCA
>JBMTZC010000203.1:0-8263 GCA_049455215.1 Prochlorotrichaceae cyanobacterium | reverse complement strand
CAATTTACCGTCCCATACCCAGTTGTTGGGCTTTTTGATAAACCTTTCCTTCCGTGAGGAGGGCGGGGGCAATCACCACTTCCACTCCCTGCATTTCTTTCAGGGTTTGGGCACCGAGGGTTCCCATACTGGTTTTCAGGGCTCCGAGAAGATTATGGCTACCATCATCTAACTGAGCGGGGCCCCGCAGAATTTGCTCTAGGGTGCCGGTGGTTCCCACGCGAATGCGTGTACCTCGGGGCAGGACAGGGCTAGGGGTTGCCATACCCCAGTGAAAGCCTCGACCCGGTGCTTCGGCGGCGCGGGCGAAGGGGGATCCAATCATGACACCATCGGCACCACAGGCAATACACTTACAAATGTCGCCACCGGTCACGAGTCCTCCATCGGCAATCACGGGGATATAACGTCCGGTGGATTGATAAAAGGTATCCCGAGCAGCGGCACAATCAGCTACGGCAGTGGCTTGGGGAACACCAACCCCCAACACACCCCGGGAGGTACAGGCGGCACCGGGACCAATCCCCACTAAAATGGCGGCGGCTCCGGCTTGCATCAGTTGTAAGGAGACTTCGTAGGTCACGCAGTTACCCAAAATGACGGGCATGGGCATGGTTCGACAGAATTCCGCCAGATTTAAAGGTTCCAGGTTTTCGGGACCGAGGTGATCGGTGGAAACCACGGTTGCCTGGATAAAGATTAGATCCGCCCCTGCTTTAGCTACCACATCACCAAATTTAGTTGCGCCCACGGGGGTGAGGCTAACGGCGGCAATGCCTCCCTGAGCCTTAATTTCGTGGATACGCTTTTCAATCAGGTCGGGTTGAATGGGGGTGGCATAGAGTTCTTGCATTAAGGTAACGAACTCATCTTTACCCACCGCTGCAATGCGATCGAGGATGGGGTTTGGATCGGCATAACGGGTTTGAATGCCTTCTAGGTTGACGACTCCTAAACTCCCCAACCGGCTGAGTTCCACCGCCATCTTGACATCCACTACGCCGTCCATTGCACTGGCAATGATGGGAATTTCTCGATCGATCCCCCCGATCGTCCAATGGGTATCTGTAACCGCAGGATCGACGGTGCGCTGACCTGGTACCAGAGCGATTTCATCTATGCCGTAGGCTCTGCGGGCAACTTTGCCCCGTCCAATTACAATGTCCACGTTTCTTCAGGTGTCCTATCGATAAAATGAATAAACTTGTTGGTTAGATCAACGAAACTGTGACACGACCCGCGCCCCACAGTCTGGTCGTAAAGGGTTTGCAGGATCCGGAGTCGAGGATAGCGCCCTGCGTGACCCCAGCGCAAAACGCTAAGTCTGTCCAGGCTACCAAATTTATAGGCTTTTGTATCACTTTCCGCGATCGTCCTCACAATTTTTTGGGATGATTCCATTAAAGACCTTTATGAGGGGATCAACGGAAGGCGAGAGCGGGTGGATTGACCGTCAGCAGGAATAGTTCTGGGCAGTCTCAGACTGGGATCGATCGGCTGGATTCCGCCATGCCAAGGAAATGATAGGATGAGACCTGCTTAACCATTCGTCCTGATAATGCCATGACTGAGACTCCCACGCCCTCCCAGCCTATCCCTGTTGTGGTTAACGGTGCGACGGGAAAAATGGGGCGAGAAGTGATTCGCGCCGTGTCCCAAGCCACGGACATGAACCTCGTAGGTGCGATCGTCCGCCGTCCAGATTTAGTGGGGCAGGATATTGGCGAAGTGGTGGGCTGCGGGGCACTAGAGGTTGTGATTACCCAGGACTTGCAAGGGACGTTGGCCTATGCCGGTCAAGAGGGGCGAGGACAAAAGCCCGTCATGGTGGACTTTACCCACCCGGATTGTGTGTATGACAACATTCGTGCCGGTATTGCCTACGGCATCTGTCCGGTGGTGGGCACGACAGGCTTAACCTCAGAACAGTTAAAGGATTTAAGTGAATTTGCCATCAAAGCCAGTATGGGCGGTTTGGTGATTCCCAATTTCTCCATTGGCATGGTGCTGCTCCAGCAGGCCGCGATCGCGGCTTCTCGCTTTTACCAAAACTTAGAAATTATTGAATTGCACCACAACCAAAAAGCCGATGCCCCGAGTGGCACTGCACTGCAAACCGCGCAATTACTCGCCGAGTTGGGACAAACCTACAATGAGCCCCTGGTTGCAGAAACGGAGAAGGTAGCGGGAGCCCGGGGGGCAGAAGTAGCGGAAGGCATTCGGATTCACAGTATTCGTCTACCGGGTTTAATTGCCCATCAGGAGTTGATCTTTGGGGCACCGGGAGAACTCTATACCCTACGCCATGACACCAGCGATCGTGCCTGTTATATGCCGGGGGTGTTGCTCGCCATTCGTAAGGTGCAGCAACTAGAAGGCCTCATCTACGGGCTAGATAAAATCCTCTAGACACAAGGCTTTCCTCTGAGAGGAAAAAAGTTAACGGAAGGGTGGGGAGCGTCGCACGATCCCACCTTAAGTTGGTCGCCAGAAACAAGTGCTAGACTATTTTTGCAATCGGCACACTAGGGGCTGTCATCATTTAGTGCTGAAGTGTTTATACGGCAGTCGTTTCAGCCCCTAGTTATGTTTGCTGGAGCGGGCGCGGTAACCTTGATGTCGCAAGGCTTCTAGACCTAATTGATGACGCGCCCTAGCTCAAAGCCTGTCTGTGCCGAGTTGAAACCGATCGCTAAACGCTAAACAACCTCAAGCAACTCAAATTACTATGTCTGAAACCCTTACTCCAGAAATCAAGAGCAAAATTGATACCATTGTCAATCAGGACAAAATTGTCGTCTTCATGAAGGGCAATAAACTCATGCCCCAATGTGGTTTTTCTAATAATGTTGTGCAAATTCTCAATATCTTAGGCGTTCCTTTTCAGACCTTTGATGTGCTGAGTGATTATGAAATTCGCCAAGGCATTAAGGAATATTCCAACTGGCCCACCATTCCCCAGGTCTATGTTAACGGTGAGTTTATTGGGGGTTCGGATATTTTGATTGAAATGTATCAAAATGGTCAGCTTCAGGAAATGCTACAAGTTGCTTTAGCCTCCTAATCCAAATCCAGTGGGACTGAGCGTATCCGTCCTCATCCTCCGTCCCCAGAACGCGCTAGCGTCCCTCCGGAGAGGGACACGCCCTCTCTCGTTGTTGGAGATGGCTTGCCGGGGAACGGGGGGTGAGGGATTTAGGGTTCTGCAGGAACCACTTCTACGGGAATACCCTCTTGCTGGAGTTGTTCCGCCAACGCTGCGGCAGCATCGGGATCATTAAAAACACCAAACTGAATATTTGCCCCTTGTTCCGTATTCTTCAAATAAGCATTAGGCACGATCGATTGGGATTGATCCAATAAACGATCGCTGGTGTAGGGCGTAATCACCACATAGGACTCACCACTGGCTTGGGATCCTGAAGAGGGAACTACAGGCGGAGCGATCGGGGCCGGTTGTTCCAGAATCGTGGGTTGAGGCGGCTGAGGGGGGGCTGCGGCCCGCGGAGCAGCAGTGGATCTAGGGAGACTAGGCGCAGATACCGCCGCTGCACTGGAGCGAACGGGGGGTTGCGGCTCTGATCTGAAGGTTTCTGTAGGAACAGAAGTCTCACTGGACTCAATCAAGGATTCCCGCAGGTTCGAGAACATTTCCGTTTCAGTACCCGTATTGCCCTCTAGAGCAGAACTTGCCGAATCGGGTTGCGGTGGCAGGAGCGCCGGTAAAGCTGGGTCAGAGACCGGATCTTTAGGTTTGACTTTGCTGAGATTACCGAGATCCAGATCTAAAAACTCCTGAGAGGAGGGATCGTAAGCGCTTGGCTCTTGAGTATCGTCTTCAACAACGATTTCAGGCACCACTTCTCCGGCGGATTCAGGGGATGGGGAGCCCCCCAAGCGCCCTAATTTCCAATGGTTGACCAAAGTAGGGTTCAGCAGCACCATACTGATCGCTAGGGCAGAGAAGACCAAGAGCAAGGCGGAACCGATCCCTTGCGGGGTGAAGAGATTGCTTAATTTTTTCGCCCAGTCCTGGCTCCCTTCTTCCTCGTCTAGACTGTCTAAAAGCGCTTCGGAAGAGGCTAAATAGCCGCCATCGGTTAACGGCTTTAAGGCATTGCCTTGCAGACCTACGGGTTTTAAGGGTTGGGGGACATGATGTCCCACGGGAACTAAGCGAGAGCCCCGAGTGGGATAAGGACTGTTCGCCCTAGGCAACCCTGGAGAGAGGACAGGCTGATCAGCAGAGGATTCTAGAGCTTCTGGGAAATTTTCAGGAAAAAGGCTTTCAGAGTGCGAATCTGCCGGGACATCTTCGAGAATACTAGGAGACGCGATCGCGTCTGATACGGGGATGGACAGATCTGAGGGGGTTTCTGGGGTTTCTACCACGCCGTGATCCTCGTCTTGAGGCGGCAGTGCATCAGTGGCCACTAGCCCCCAAGGCTCTTCGTCCAATTCATCGGGCCAGAGATCATCTTCATCACTAACCTCATAATCTGGCCACGCCATTTCCTCTGCTTCAACGATCGCTAGAGAAGCCCCCAAAGCCAACAACTCCGTTTCAGATAATTCGGGCGGCAGGTCAATGGCTTCGACTATTTCTAGGGGGTTGGTGGGGTTGACTTCCAAAACCGTGGGCTCATCCTCAGACGACAGCGCCTCTGACCAGCTTACGGGTTGGACTGTATAGGTGTTCGTCAAAATGACGTAATTTTCGGAGTCGGTCTGTCCAAATTCAGTCTGTTCCGCTGCATCGTCCTGGGAGACCGAGGGATCCACTTCCGGCGACTCAGCCGCTATGGGAGTCACGGCAACGGACTGAGCAAAAGCCGCCATATCTGCTTCGATTTGGGATTGTTCTAGGGGGGAATCATCGAGTAATGCAGAATAGCGATCGAGAGCCGCTCTAGCCACATCAGCCAGATCAGCAAACTCTGTAAGGGGGTGTTCCGAAGACGAGGAATCTCGATCCGGGTGGGAAACAGGAGGAGTCTCTGACCGTGGAGCGGATAGTGGAGCAGAGAGAATACTGGGATCCATCTCGGGATGGTGGCTCGGAGCCGCCGGTTTTAAAGCAAAATCAGTGGTAGACGTTTGGCGTAGAGGTGACGGGGTAAACGCGCTTAAATCAAGGGCTGCCAGGGGATTATTCTTGCCCTTACTGGTCTGGGAACGAGCCTTTGCCTTTTGGCGACGATAGCGGATCAACTCTTCTTCCAGTTGAACGTCTAAGCAGCTCAAGACCACTTGTAAGCTAGGATTTAAGACCATGTTATGTTGTGTCATATTCCGTTCGGCTTGATTCCCGTAGTTTTCTCCAGCAGCCATCTTGTTCGATCCGGTAGACCCACCAGTGCTCCACTCCAAAAGGGCCACTAAGGTCAATGCGGTAGAGTACAGTGCTGTGCGCCGAACTCTAGCATTAAATTGTGAAATTATTTCGCTTTGAGTGACGGCCTCTAAAACGAGGTTTAGATTGGCGCTTTGATTAAAGCGCATAATTTGCGGTTCGTCCAACGTTTGTTCTTCAACCTTGGTGATTGCCAATATATTGCCAATATTATGGGCAACCAGCACCGGGTCGGTGACTCGATCGCAAAGCGGCTGCTCCTGGCGTTCCTTCACGGATTCAGTATAATTAGGGGGCTAATCTAGGACGCTAATCCTGCCGTTCTCAGGCTGTTCACCCAATAGGAGCCAATAGGACGGTCAATCCAGGCAAACTCTCAGTCTTGTGCGGGGTATACCTGGTTATGCCTTGCGCCTTCAGTTGCTTCCCTCCTCTAACGCCCTTTCACACTTATCTTCAGTCCTTTATTTCTCCTCTTTCCCGAATAAGCCGATGTTGCCATCCCCTCGCCGTTATCACATCACTACTTTTGGCTGCCAAATGAATAAGGCAGACTCGGAACGTATGGCGGGTATTTTAGAAACCATGGGCTATACCGGTGTTGCGGATGCCAATGACGCAGATTTAATTCTCTACAATACCTGCACCATCCGAGACAATGCGGAGCAAAAGGTCTATTCCTACCTGGGACGGCAGGCGAAGCGGAAGCAAACCAATCCCCATCTCACCTTGGTGGTGGCCGGTTGTGTGGCCCAGCAGGAAGGGGAGCAACTCTTGCGCCGAGTGCCGGAGCTAGATTTAGTGATGGGCCCCCAGCACGCTAACCGGCTTCAGGATCTCTTAGAGCAGGTCTTTGCGGGACAGCAGGTGGTGGCCACGGAAGAGGTCCATATCCTGGAAGATATTACTCAACCCCGCCGCGACAGCGAAATCACCGCCTGGGTTAATGTGATTTATGGGTGTAATGAACGCTGCACCTATTGTGTTGTGCCCTCCGTGCGTGGGGTGGAGCAGTCCCGTACTCCGGAAGCGATTCGGGCAGAAATTGAAACCCTGGCCACCCAAGGCTACCGAGAGATTACGCTGTTGGGCCAAAATATTGATGCCTATGGGCGAGATTTACCGGGTGTTACGCCAGAAGGACGGCATTTGCACACCTTCACGGATTTGCTCTATTTCATCCATGATGTGCCGGGAATCGATCGTATCCGCTTTGCCACCAGTCACCCCCGTTATTTCACAGAGCGTTTAATTCAGGCGTGTGCCGAACTGCCTAAGGTGTGTGAACATTTTCATATTCCCTTCCAGTCCGGCAATAATGACATTCTCAAGGCAATGCGGCGCGGCTACACCGCCGATCGCTATCGATCGATTATTGCGAAAATTCGCCACGCCATTCCCGATGCGGCCATCAGCGCCGATGCGATCGTCGCCTTTCCCGGTGAAACAGAAGAGCAGTTTGAAGATACCCTTAACCTGGTGGCGGAGCTTGGCTTTGATCAACTCAACACCGCAGCCTACTCGCCGCGACCGAATACCCCTGCAGCACTGTGGGAAAATCAACTCCCTGAAACCGTCAAGGAAGATCGGTTACAACGCTTGAATCATCTCGTCTCGACCAAAGCCGCAGAACGATCGCTCCGCTATCAAGATCGGGTAGAAGAGATTTTAGTGGAAGGGATCAACCCTAAAAATCCACAGCAAGTCATGGGGCGCACCCGGACTAACCGCATTACCTTCTTCAGCGGGGACTTTCAGGAACTCAAAGGGACGATCGTTCCCGTGAAAATTGAACAGGTTCGGCCCTTTAGTTTAACGGGAAGTCTGCTCCAAACCGCTAACCTGAAATGAGGAGTTTGGGCACCCTCTAGTCGCCAGAAGTAGAGTCGTTCAGCTTAAGCCTGCTGTTGCCGGAAACTATGCGGTGCCAGTGATCTTGCCGATCGCTCCTGAACTCAACCAGCAGAGGTCAAGAACGATCGCTTCCCAAAATTAAGCCCGCCATTTGAGCCAGACACTATGTCCATTTACCCCAGCGAAAGACACCAAAAGCTTCAGGACACCATCAGATTCATGCACACCCACCCCAAAAAGCGTAATCTCTTCCAGAGATGGCGATCGTTTATCAATTGGTGGGAATCTACAAAAGTTGAAAAAGGGTTGGATCAACTGGCTCACGATCTTGAAAACCTCGGGATCGTCAAACTACTAGAAATTGCCGGTAGCATCAGTTTAATTATTGTCTTTGTTACCTATATCGGCTCTGAGAAACACCGTAGGGATTCAGAAGTGATGGCGGCATGGCAAACCATTACCTCCGCCACAGGACAATCCGGTAGTGGGGGACGAATTTTAGCCTTAGAGTTCCTCAATGCTTCACCTGGGGCAAATTGGCGACGAAAATTTCCTTGGTTCTGTGCACCACATCCAGCCTGTACCTGGGAATCCCAATCTTTAGCCGCCGTTAATTTAGGCGCAGAAGAGCCCGGTGCCTATTTAGTGGAAATTCAACTCCCTGGCGCATTTCTGCGGGGCGCAAACCTACAGGGCGCAATTCTGCGGGGCGCAAATCTCCAGGATGCCACTCTGTTTAATGCGAACCTCCAAGGGGCAATCCTGCGGGGGGCTCAACTGCAAGGGGCTCAACTGCAAGGGGCCTATTTAGCCAAAACAAACTTGAAAGACGCAAAAGTTAGTGCCGAACAACTGGATCAAGCCCATCTCTGTCAAACCATACTCCCCGCGAAGATTTCGTTAGACCCAGACCGGGATTGTCAGATGGATTGGCAGCCAATGGCCTTGGAAAACCAGTGAAGAAAAGGAGGAAACAGCGGTGTACCGAGGGCTTCTGGCAAATTGTCCTGACCTCCCCTTGACAAGGGAGTGAAGATTGACCTATGCTTACAAAGC
>JBMTZC010000202.1:0-8268 GCA_049455215.1 Prochlorotrichaceae cyanobacterium | reverse complement strand
ATAACTAGGGGCTGAAACGACTGCCATATAAACACTTCAGCGCTAAATGATGACAACCCCTAGTACCGAATTCTCGGGTCAATGTAGGCGGTGAGAATATCGATCGCTATGCTGGCTAGAACAACGATCGCTGCAAAAAAAACAATAATGCCCTGTACCGTTGTATAGTCCCGTGCCGAGATAGCTTCGTAGAGGCGATTAGCTAATCCTGGCCAGGAAAAGGTAACTTCTGTCAGCAATGCGCCCCCCAACAGGGCGGCCAAGGTTAACCCTAGGATTGTAATCACCGGAATCATGGCATTTTTTAAGGCATGGTTGAGCACAATCTGAGACGGAGGAATGCCCCGTGCCTGAGCGGCTTCGACATAATCTGCCTGCAAACTTTGGCGTAGGTTAATGCGGACAATGCGCTCAAAAATGCCACTCAGTAAAATTCCCAAGGTCAGACTGGGCAGAATGAGGTAATACAAGGCAATCCTGAATTGTTCACCGTTAAAGGTGAGCAGACTATCCACTAAATACAAACCCGTGGGGCCCACCGGGGAAGCGGTGCCAATGGGAAAGCGAGTGCCGATGGGAAACCATCGCAGTTCCACGGCAAAAATTAGTTGCAAGACCATCCCTGCCCAGAAGGGCGGTACGGCATAGGTGAGGATGCCAAATAAACGCCCTCCCAAATCCCAAGGGCTATTGGGTTGCGTTGCGGAGAGAATCCCGATGCTGGTGCCCACCACAAAGGCAATGCCCAGACTCACGATCGCTAATTCGGCGGTAGCGGGGAAAAAATCATGAATAATTTGGGTGACGGTTTGTCCCCGACTGGTTAAGGAGGTACCTAGGTCTAGGTGTAGTAATTGCCAGAGGTAGTCAAAATATTGATGCAGGATCGATTCATTTAAGCCCAGTTGTTCCCGTAAGGCTGCCTTTGCTTCTGCCGAGGCCTTTGTCCCTAAAATGGCATCAACCGGATCACCTGGCAACGCCCGCAAAAGCAGAAAAACGATCGTTGTAACTAGCCACAGCATCAAGGGGGCTAAGGCAAGACGAGACAAAACATAAAACTGTAACGATCGGCTGCGGGACATGGAAACAGCAAGAAAGAGTTGCAGCTAAATTCTAAACGATCGCCGCCCCGACACCTTAAAAGCCCTTACCCTCCTATTCAGCGGCTACCTCTCACCCCTCATCCCTCAAAGCTTTGTCTTAACTTTGCCCAAGAATCTACGCCAGAACGGGTGTCGTGGTGTAAAGGTGCTGAGCCCGACGGGCAACCGGCCCGCAATCTTCTCTTCTGGGGACAATCTTCAGATTCCCAGATCTTCGTCAAGACTTCATGACGAAATGTAACGATCGTTTGATGGCGCTATAACCCTCTCCTCTAGGCATTTACAGACATAGCACGATCGATTTCGTCATTCCAAAAATCAAAGAAGTTTGACAATACGATTAAAACGGTAACAATAGATACAGAAGTTAAATCGTTCATCTCCTCGCAGAGGGCGCAGTAGCGTCTTCAATGAAGAGACGGAAGTAGGGGTTACCTGAAGGAACGCGCCTCTGAAGTCAAGCCCTCGGGCATTCTAGTAAACCACTCAATTTTGGTAAATTTAGGAGGCGATTATGCAATTAACCTATCGCGGCGTAGCTTACGAATATACTGCTGCTGCAGTAGAAACCAAAGAAGGCGGACTGGTGGGACATTATCGGGGGTTAGATTGGAAATTCTGCAATCCCACGAGACAGTATGTACAACAACCCCGCTTAGATTTGGTGTATCGGGGTGTAGGAGTGTAGGGGAACGGATTGCGGTACTGCTCCTGGCTAGAAACAGGCTCACAAGCCTCTCGGCCGCGGACAACCTTTAACCCTTTAACCCTCTCAGCTTTCGTCAAGACTTCATGACGAAATGTAACGATCGATCCCTGGGGCTATAACCCTCTCCTGTAGGCATTTACAGACATAGCACGATCGATCGCATCACCTCAAAAAACAAGAAAGCTTGACAATAAAAGCAAAAATAGTAACAATAGATACAGAAAATAAATCGTTCATCTCCTCACAAAAGGTGCAGTAGCATCTTCAAGAAGAGACGGAAGTAGGGGTTACCTGAAGGAACGCGCCTCTGAAGTCAAGCCCTCGGGCATTCTAGTAAACCACTCAATTTTGGTAAATTTAGGAGGCGATTATGCAATTAACCTATCGCGGCGTAGCTTACGAATATACTCCCCCTGCAGTAGAAACCAAGGAAGGCGAATTGGCGGGACGTTATCGGGGTTTAGATTGGAAATTCTGCAATCCCACGAAGCAATATGTACAACAACCCAGCTTAGATTTAGTGTATCGGGGCGTTGCCTATCGGACTAATGCAGCGGACGGTGCAGCACAAACTGCTCCCAACCGCCCGGTCAGCCACGTTGTCGATCGCTCCCGGGAACTGATGATTAGCCATCAACGGGCGATCAAAACCCGTCAGCAAGCGATGTTAACCCGCTTAGCAGCTCAAGTTGGTCTTCCCAGCAAAGATGCGGGAGCTTACTGGAACCGGATTCAAGGTAAGGTTCATCCTTCCTTCCGGATCACTTACGATCGCAGTGCGGCTGCCATGAGCTAAAGGGTTCAACCTTTGAAGCTTAAAACGAGGTTCTAATTCGAGCATCTTGCAGATGCGTTTAGTCTAGGAAGTACTCCCAGTTTTTGGGGGTACTTCTTTTTTGTTGATTTGTTTGATTCTGGCTTGGGCCGTTGCTCTGCGACGGGAATCGGTCCCTCAGCTGAATTATCGTTCTTAACCATAAAACACTCTATGAAAATAAGCTAAATTTTATTGATTTTGTAGCTTTGGATACAAAAATATAGGTAACAGCATTCATAGGATTTATCGGATGTGAAATGAATACGCAGTGGCAAGTGTGGTAAATCCCTTGGCTATCTCGGATCATTGCAGCCCTGTGTAATGCCGTTTGCGTGGCATTGCGGCCAACCATGCTGAGTCCACCCTAGTTTTATCCGTTAAGGAGAAGTTCATGGCTAAGACCCCTCAAGAAATCCTGCAAATGATCAAAGAGCAGGATATTAAGCTGATTGATTTGAAATTCATCGATATGCCAGGAATTTGGCAGCATTTAACCGTTCACCACGATCAGATTGACGAAAGTAGCTTTGATGTGGGGGTTGCCTTCGATGGATCGAGTATTCGGGGTTGGAAAGCGATTAACGAATCGGATATGGCAATGGCACCGGATCCGGATACTGCCTGGATCGATCCCTTCATGAAAGAGCCGACCCTCAGCATGATTTGTACGATCAAAGAGCCTCGTACCAATGAACCCTATGAGCGCTGTCCCCGAGCCATCGCCCAGAAAGCGATCGATTATCTCAACACCACGGGTATTGGTGATACCGCTTTCTTTGGTCCAGAAGCAGAATTCTTCATCTTCGACGATGTGCGCTTTGATCAGCGGGAAAACCACGCTTACTACTATGTCGATTCCATAGAAGGTCGCTGGAACTCTGGTCGGGAAGAAGAAGGGGGCAACTTGGCCTATAAGCCTCGCTACAAAGAAGGCTATTTCCCCGTCGCTCCGACAGACACCTCCCAGGATATGCGGAGTGAAATGTTGCTCACCATGGCCCAACTCGGCGTGCCGATCGAAAAGCACCACCACGAAGTGGCAACCGGGGGACAATGCGAATTGGGTATCCGCTTTGGACGCTTGATTGAAGCAGCAGACTGGTTGATGATCTACAAGTACTGCATCAAGAACGTGGCGAAGAAATACGGTAAAACCGTAACCTTCATGCCCAAGCCTTTGTTTAATGACAATGGTTCCGGGATGCACACTCACCAGTCCATTTGGAAAGGTGGTCAGCCCCTCTTCTTCCAAAAAGGCAACTATGCTGATCTCAGCGACATGGCCCTCTGGTACATCGGTGGGATCCTCAAGCACGCCCCCGCACTGTTGGCCTTAACCAACCCCAGTACCAACTCCTACAAGCGTTTAGTGCCTGGGTTTGAAGCTCCGGTGAACCTGGCATTCTCCCAAGGGAACCGTTCCGCCTCTGTTCGGATTCCTTTAACTGGCGATAATCCCAAAGCGAAGCGCTTGGAATTCCGTTGCCCCGATGCCACCGCCAATCCTTATTTGGCTTTTGCTGCCATGCTCTGTGCAGGGATTGATGGCATTAAGAACCAGATTAGCCCTGGCGATCCTTTGGATGTGGATATTTACGATCTCAGTCCTGAAGAGTTGGCGAAGATCCCTTCCACTCCTGGCTCCTTGCTGGATGCCCTCAAATGCTTAGAAGCGGATCATGAGTTCCTGACTTCAGGCGGCGTGTTCACTGAAGACTTCATTACCAACTGGATTGAGTACAAGCTGGATAATGAGGTGAACCCCATGCGTCTGCGTCCTCATCCCTATGAGTTGTCCCTGTACTACGATGTTTAAGGTCAGACTGTAGTTTTTTCTATAGCGGTGTTCCCTAGGCGATCGTAGCCAAAGGATAGCTAGGGGCTGTCATCAATAGGCGATGACGCGCCCGAGTCTTGAGGTAAAAGGAGAGGGTGGAAAATTAAAATTCCACCCTCTCCTTTTTGTGCCAAGATATAAATCACAAGGAAACCCTGTTTCTATTCCTCAATCATTCGGGCTGAACTCACGTACAATTCTGGATTTAATCTCTAAGTTAGAAGCATCGTACTATAGTGCTGACAGTCCGATGACCTTCATCAGGGCAAACGGTTATGCGATAACTTATCTGCCATAGAGATTATGAATACCCCCATAAAGTTGAATTCCCCCCCCAAGCTGATCCAATCTCAGCCACCGGTTCTAGCCCAAGTCAATGTCGTTCAATTAGTGCAGGATAATCCTTGGTTAGGACTTTCTTCGGCACTCTGTATTGCTCTTCTTGGATCGATCCTGGCCTACCGCTTACAGATCAGAAAAGTGAATAGGCAGGTTCGCTTTGAACAATATAAAAACCAAGAACTGACGAGGAAGCTGAAGTTAGCGCTGAATACCATTTCTCAAATGGAAAAGAATCCAGATTTGGTGGCATCCCGCGAATTTAACCTGGATTACCTGAGGATGAGGATGGAGGAAGAGCATTTTAACAATGCCATCATGGAGCAAATCAGGGCAAAAATTAAAGATAAAGTTGCGGCTATTTTGCGCCCCAAACAAACGGATATGGGGATTGGGGTTGCTATTCCTGGACGACATGTTGATACGATTTTAGATGTTTCCTATGCCCCCCGCGATCGTCCTGAAGAACGCAAAGTTCTATTTCGGGTGCAGGTGAAGTTAGTGAAGATTCCGACCCAACCTTCGTCTCAGACGATCGCTCAATTGATTGATTGCGTTGAGCATTACATTAAACCCACGGATGAGGATGAATACTGGCAGCCTACCGTGCAAGGCAGACTCTTAACCATGGAGTGGGATCAAAAGGCTAAGCCGACTCCCCTACTGGTGCTAGAACAGGGACAAGAGGGGGGCAATGTGGTCTTCAACACCCGCAAGAAGATACGCCATTCTTAACCTTGCAGAGTGGAGTTAGCCAGATCTCGAAGCTCAGGGGGGAGATACAGCAAATCCTCAGGACGATCGATGTCTGGGAGAGGCTCTAGCTCGGCCCAGGCTAATCCTTGGCGTTGAGCAATATCGATGGTTTCTTGAAAGACGCGATCGCTGCTCCAAGTAATCCCCTCAAACAGTTCCGGGTAGTTTTGCCTCAAACCAATCAGGTAATATCCGCCATCGCAGGCTGGACCAATGACGAGATCAGCCTGTTCCAAGGCTTGGAACGATCGCTCTAGCAACTCTACTGAAATGGCGGGGCAATCGGTACCTACGATCACCACGGGGTGAGAGATTTGGGAGTCGGAGATTGGGGAAGCTTCGGTGTCAGAAAAATGCGGTGTTACTGCAACAGGGGTCTGGAGTGCAGCCTTGAGACGATCGCCTAGGGATCCGGTCACCTGAGGTTGATAGTGCAAATCTGAACCTAGCCAGGCTTGGAGTTGCTGAAGGCTACCGCCGGTAAAGTGAATTTCTAGGCTGAGGTCAAACCGATCGCGGAGCAATCGCCCCTGTTGAACCATGTGCTCCGCCATTTTATGGTGCAGGTTGGCCGCCCCCTCTGCGCCCAGGGCAGGAATGAGACGGGTTTTGGTGCTGCCGGGGTGGGGATAGCGGCTAAAAATGATCAGACGGGACATAGGCAACATTCAGTAGTGAGCACTGAGACCACTGAGACCGAGGGATCTTCCGGTGAGCCATCAAGAATCTACAGATCTGCACATTCTTTACCGGTGCGCATTTGTCGATCGGTGATACGATCGCTCTCATTAGCTTAAGCCACATAGACTCATCTCTGGGGCTCGGCTTATTCCTAAAGTGCTGCTATAGGTAAGACCATGACTCTGCAATATGCCTATTTCCCCGGTTGTGTGGCTCAGGGAGCCTGTCGGGAACTCTACGATTCCACCCAAGTAACCGCCAAATTGCTAGGCATTGAATTGGTGGAGTTGAAAAAAGCGGCGTGCTGTGGCTCTGGAACTTATAAAGAAGACTCCCTACTACTAGAAGATACCGTCAATGCCCGCAATATTGCCCTCGCAGAGGAACTCAACTTACCACTGTTAACCCATTGCAGCACTTGTCAAGGTGTTTTGGGGGCAGTGAACGATCGTTTACACCAGGCTAGTCCAGACTACCTCAATACCGTCAATACCCTCTTGACCCAGGAAGGATGCCTGCCTTACCGAGGCACCAGCCCCGTCAAACATCTGCTCTGGGCCCTAGTGGGGGACTATGGTCTGGAGGAAGTGAAGCGGCGGGTCACCCGTCCGTTAATGCACCTCAAATGTGCTGCCTTCTATGGCTGTTATCTGCTCCGGGCCCAAGATTCTTTGCCCTACGATGATCCCCACAATCCCCAATCTATGGAGCAGGTGTTTCAGACCTTGGAGGCCGATCCTGTTTTTTATGAAGGACGCACCCAATGTTGTGGCTGGCCCCTCTCAAGTTATGCCACCGAGCAATCCTTTAGCCTAGCAGGTCAACACCTCAGAGCCGCGATCGAGGCTGGGGCCGATTGCATTGTCACCCCCTGTCCCCTCTGCCATTTGCAACTGGATTCCCGTCAACCGGAAGTGGAGAAGGTACTAGGTCAGCCTCTGGGGTTACCGATCTTGCATTTATCTCAATTGATTGCCTTAGCCCTAGGGGCAGATCCCAAACGTTTAGGCTTAAACCGTCATGTGGTTTCCACCCGATCGATTCTTGCCAAATTAGATCTTGCCTAAGGATTTTTTCATGCCGCTTCCACGCCTTGATGGTCGTCAACCTAATCAACTTCGTCCGGTTCAGTTTCAACATCAATTTACCCAAGCGACTCCGGGATCCGTTCTCGCTCAATTTGGCCAAACTCAGGTGCTCTGTACCGTAACCCTCCAGCCCGGTGTACCCCGCTTTTTAGAGGGGACTGGACGGGGATGGCTCACCGCAGAATATCGAATGTTACCGGGGGCCACCCCCAGCCGCCAACCCCGTGAGTTTATGAAACTGTCGGGGCGAACTCAGGAAATTCAACGCTTAATTGGCCGCAGCCTGCGGGCTTGCCTGGATTTTGAAAAACTTGGCGAAAATACCTTGCTCGTTGATGCGGATGTTTTGCAGGCCGATGCCGGAACCCGTACCGCTGCGATTACCGGAGGCTATGTGGCCTTAACCGATGCGATCGTTGCCCTGGTGGCGGAAGGCAAACTGACTCAAAATCCATTACACCAAGCGGTCGCAGCTGTCTCTGTGGGCATTGTTGACGGCATTCCTCTTTTGGATCTCAACTATGATGAAGATGTGCAAGCCCAGGTGGATTGCAATATTGTCATGACAGAACACCTGGAGTTAATTGAAATTCAAGGTACAGGGGAAGAGGGTAGTTTTAGCCGTCAGGACTTGAACCAGATTCTCGACTTGGCAGAACAAGGCATCCAGTCTTTATTGATTGCCCAGAAAAACTAGACCTAATGGATAACGCGCTCTAGGGCAAGCCCAATCAATTGAGAGCACGCCAGAATCGAAGTAATCACTATGTCGCCAGAAAACCTTGAGAATCGCCGCTGTCAGCTTGAGAAGTTGCTGAACCTCTACCAGCAACAAATCTATAATATGGAAAAAGCGATCGCTACTGCTCCTGACGAAGAAAAAGCACGGCTACAGCAAAAGCTTCAGAAATTGCAGACCGAAGCTCATAATTACC
>JBMTZC010000201.1:0-8285 GCA_049455215.1 Prochlorotrichaceae cyanobacterium | reverse complement strand
TTGGTATCTCCAGCCCCAGTGCTAATCCCTTCCACCAGGTAACGGGTATACAAAGACAGTTCCGCTCCCGTTTGCTCAAAGGAATATTGGGTAGAACTGGAGGACGCAAGCACCACCCGCCCCTCGGCTCCCAGTTGTGTTTCTAAATCGACACTACCATCGTCTTTTGCTTGGAGAGCAGGATCAAAGGCTCCGCTAAAACAACAGTCCAGAATTACCACCTGTCGTTTGGCTTTACAGTCATTCATGGCATCCTGCACAAAGCTAGCTTCTACGGCAGTGGCCCGACGCAGGTTACCTTTGGAGTCTTTGCGGGTATTGGGAGTAGCAAAAAATAATTTACCTTTTTCGTCTTTGACCCCATGCCCCGAAAAGAAAAAGGTCACTAAATCATCTCGCTTCGACTGCCGGAAAAAGGTTTCAACCTCCTCCCCCATTGGTTGAGAATTAATATCCTCGAAGGTTTTGACTTCATCAAAGCCCCCCATCTCTGGGTCTCGCAAAACCTCTGCCAGAGCGGCAACATCACGCACTGCAGCAGGCAAGGGTTTGAGATCCTCCTGATAGTTGCTAACCCCAATCAGTAACGCTCGCTTTGCCATGATGAGCGCCTACGCCCCCAAAAAGGTTTTGGCTTCTGCGATGGCAGCTTGCAGATCTTCTACAGTCCCGGCGGAGATTTTTAGTTTTTTGCCGTTGCCTTCCAGTTCCATTTCAATGGGCTTACCCCCCAGACGATCGCCCATAAAACTCAGGACTTTGACGGCATTTTCTAAGCTCACTTCCGCTAAAAGCCAGCCAGGCAGGAAACCGGCGAGGGATTTATTGCCCTCCGGAGGATTGGGATCTGCGACGGGGGCCACGGATTCCACCTCATCTTCCATTTGTTTAAGTTCCGCCCTAAAGCGCTGGGCTTGTTCTTCCCGTTCTTCTGGGTCTAGTTCCGGATCAACAAAGGCCAATGTGAGTTTGACTGTAGACATTGGGGATCTCCCAGTATTTAGTATTGATGATTGGTGATTCAGAAAGCTTTTTAAGAAATTATATCGTATATTCATTCGTCAACATCTACCCACTTCACCGCTCTAGGATCTGAACTTCCGCCTTTCACCAGATAAAATTCCGCCCGCGATCTTACTGCGGTATGATTTGAGGCATTCCTTCATCTTGCTTTACGGTTCATGTTCTCCAAGGAAAGCCTGTTTGCCTTGTCCCTCTTTCCCTATCTAGGGTTTCTCTGGTTTCTGACGCGATCGGGGCAAACCCCTCGTTTAGCCTTAGTCGGATTTTATCTCACCCTCGTTTTCGTCTTTGTCACCATTCCTGCCGGTATCTACGCCCAAGTCCAGTACCAACAACCCCTCGCAGACGTAGATTGGCTACACGGTGGGGCAGAAGTATTTTTAACCTTAGCGAATATTTGTGTTGTCCTTGGCTTTCGTCAAGCAATTCAAAACCGATAGGTCATGAATGTATAGTAATCCTCTACACTAGATCTAATCATTTTCTAAGCAAGAGCCGGATCGGATCGGGATGCTCACTTCAACTGAACAGTTATGAAAATTCTGGTACTCGCGTGGGAATTTCCGCCCAGGATTGTGGGAGGCATTGCTCGGCATGTAGCAGAGCTTTACCCCGAGATGATCAACTTGGGACATGAAATTCATTTGCTGACCATTGAGTTTGGTGAAGCACCGGCTCAGGAAAGGGTAGAAGGCATTCATGTCTATCGCGTACCGGTTCCCCCCAATGAGGATTTTTTTGCCTGGGTTGGGCAAATGAACTTAAGCATGGGCAATAAGGGAGGGAAATTGATTCAGGAAATGGGAGACTTTGATCTGATTCATGCCCACGACTGGCTAGTATCCGATGCGGCGATCGCCCTCAAACATCTCTTTAAAATCCCTCTCATTGCCACAATTCATGCCACAGAATATGGGCGTTGCCACGGCTTACATAACGAAACTAATTTTTATATTAATGACAAAGAGAAAGAGTTAACCCACGATGCTTGGCGAGTCATTGTGTGTACACAATATATGAAGGACGAAGTAGAGAAGATTTTAGATTGTCCAGGGGATAAAATTGATATTGTCCATAATGGCATTCGTCCCCATAAAAAGCGTAAAGATCCAACGTTTGATTATGATAGTTTCCGCAAAAAATTTGCGGCAAACGAAGAAAAAATTGTCTACTATGTTGGGCGGATTGCCCCGGAAAAAGGGATAGAAGTTTTGCTCCAAGCGGCACCTAAGGTCATTAATGCTTTTGGGGCCGGGGTACGGTTCATTGTCATTGGAGGAGGCTATATCCAACACCTCAAAGATTTAGCGGAATCTATGGGCATTCATGACTTTTGTCAATTTACGGGCTTCATGCCGGATGAAGATTTAGATAAATTTCAAACGATCGCGGACTGTGCGGTGTTTCCCAGTTTGTATGAACCCTTTGGAATTGTTGTCTTAGAGAGTTTTGCCGCTAAGGTTCCCGTGGTGGTGTCTGATGTTGGTGGTTTCTGTGAAGTGGTACAACATCAAAGTACCGGCATGATCACCGCTGCCAATGATCCCGATTCCCTCGCCTGGGGAATTTTAGAAGTCTTACAAAATCCAGAACGATCGCGGCAGTGGGTTGAAAATGCCTATGCGGATTTAGAAAAACGATTTTGCTGGCGAACCTTAGCCCGTGAAACGGAACAAATTTGTCAGCAAGTTGTTCAAGAACGCCAACACGTTGAATGGTGACCTATGCAGAAAATGTTTGCCTGGTTTGCTCAGGGTCGTGTTGCAGTTTTTATTACCACGTTTCTCCTCACCCTATTGTTCTACGTCCTGAGGGGAACGGGTCTATTTGCGATCGTGCCGGGGTGGATTTTTTTGCTCCTCTTTGCCATTACCTATATCCTCTTTTTCCTCGCCATTCACCCTAAACGCCAGTTCTGGTAGAGTCTTTAAGCGTTCTGAGCATCAAGCCTTATGACTACCAATATGCCCCTTTGGCAGCAGTTGTGGCGACTTGCCCAGCGGGAAACAGTTCCCTTTCACACGCCAGGACATCAGCAGGGCCAAGGCATTTTGCCGGATTTAGCGCAGGCTTGGGGGACGGAACTCTTTCGCCATGATTTACCGGAACTCCCGGGGTTAGATAATTTACTCGATCCTGAAGGGGTAATTGCTGACGCTCAAGCCCTGGCAGCGGAGACCTTTCATGCCGATCGAACTTGGTTTTTAGTGAATGGTTCCACCGTGGGGATCATGGCGGCACTCTTAGCGATCGTTCCCCCGGTTGCTTCTGCCCCCGTCAAACTCTTACTCCCCCGCACTGTCCATCGCTCCGCCATTACTGGACTGGTCTTGAGTGGGCTTCACCCCGTTTTCCTTACCCCCGCCTATGATCCCCACTGGGATCTCGCTGCCCCGTTAGATCCTCAACGGGTCGAGGAGGGTTTAGCTCAACATCCCGATTGTGTTGGGGTTTTTATCGTTTCCCCCAGCTACGAAGGTTTATGTGCCGATCTGGAAACGATCGCTCACCTTTGCCATCAAGCCCATGTTCCCTTAATTGTGGATGAGGCTCACGGGGCCCATTTTGGCTTCCATCCCGATCTGCCCCCCCGTGCCCTAGACTGTGGTGCAGATGTGGCCATTCAATCTAGCCATAAAACCCTAGGAGCCCTCACCCAAGGGGCGATGTTACACTTGCGCGGATCTCGGATCGATCCCCAGCGGATACAAGGGGCCCTAAACTTACTCCACACCACTAGTCCCAGTTATTTACTTCTGGCGACCCTGGATGCCGCACGATACCAGATGGCAACCCAAGGGGAAACCCTCTGGGAGAAGGTGCTTACTCTGGCCGATCGCTGTCGTTGCAGTTTGTCTGAACAGTCCCACATTCCCTACTGGCAACCGGAAACCACTCCACTGCCGTGGCGCTATTACGATCGCAGTCGCCTAACGATCGCCACTGCTCAGTGGGGGCTGACGGGATTTGCGGTGGATGAGTGTCTGGATCAGCAGGGAATTTTGGCGGAGTTAGTGCAGCAGTCCCGTTTAACGTTTCTCTTTGGACTGGGCCATACCGTTGCCGATAGCGATCGTTTAGTCTCGGCTTTAGCCCAGTTGCCCCTCCAGCAAGGGGGCGAACCCTTAACCACTGTCCATTTAGCAACGAGCGTTAATTTAGCTAATCTTCCCCCGATCGTGATGCCTTCCTATTCTCCTCGGGAAGCCTACTTTGCACCACAGGACTATCTGCCGATCGCGGAAACGATCGGGCGGGTTAGTGCGGATCTCGTCTGTCCCTATCCACCGGGAATTCCACTGTTTCTACCCGGAGAACGCATTACTGCGGCGGCTGTTGCTCATCTTAAAACGTTAGCGCAAGCCGGGGCCACGATCATAGGATTATCGGATGCTCAGGGGAAACGCCTAAGGGTCTTACGCTGAAGGGTAATAGATGAAGCGCCCTAGTTGGGAGTGCGGACAAGGTTGCATTCTGCGGGTTGGATTCGATATTTAGCTAAATTGGCTAATTCCTGGAGTTGGTTAATGGCCTCTGCCCCTTCCAGTTTCATCAACTCCCGATCGTCCCGGAGTTCAGTCCAGGTAATGCCGTAGTCCGACACCAAAAAACGAATTAAATGATTATCCGTCAGGCTGACCATAAATGAGGCACTGCTCATTTCACCGCCACAGGTGTAGCAAGAGGCTAAATACCCTTGATTCTCTAAGACGATCGCTAAGGCCTGCAAACTCATCACCAAATCTCGGACAAATTGCCGATGCTGTTCCGCCAGTCGTAAAAACACATTCCCTCCAAGAGTTGTAACCTAATTTTACACTTTCTTAAGATTTATGGTTCATTTATGAAAAACATTAGGGCGAGCGATCGATGAAGGCCACAACCCTTACGGTATAAACAGTAGCCGCGCCCTTCCCAGTGTTACCGCTAGGGTGTTACATCCCCCGATCGCAGCTTGGGGTTCAGACTGGAAAGCATCCCAGTCCTGGATGCTTTCGAGCTAACTCCAGCAGGGGAATGGACTATCGCGGAGCAAGGCAAGCCCTTAAGGCACAAGTAACTAGCTTGCTTTAAGTGACTCTAAGTAAAAAGCCGTAAAAGATAAAGTTTAATTAAATAAATTAAAATCCAATCTGCACTATAGCGCGTTTCTACGCAAATGCGATCCTCCGATCGTCACGGAAAAGCTGAAAAGCTAAATTGGCAAGCCGTTAGAGGACTTTCCCCTGAAAGCGAAAAAATTTAAAGAGACTGTACATTATTTTGTGTAAGCGGAAAACGGAAAACTAAACAAACCTTAGAAGGAGACTGCTTATGCCTCGCCGCCGCATAGAATTGACCCAAGTAGACCACCTCTTAGATGAACTCCTCGAAGGTGCCTCCACCCCGAAGAAATTTTGGGAGAGCAAGGCTTACTCAAGCAATTAACCAAAGCGAAAAAATTTAACGGAAGAGTGCGGCGCGAAGTGCCGCACTCTTCCGCCTTAAGTTGGTAGCCTTCACCAGCCATTTCTCATTAAAGTATCAATGCTCCGACGTGATAGAACCTGGGCACAGTTTCGCCATTCATCCTCCTCAGCATCCAGGTTTGCGTTGTAGCGAATGTCGAAGCCATCTACCCGTTTTTGGGCATCAATGTATTCATCTAGCTTCTCATCTAGATTTTCGATGTTCTCAATCCATGTGTCCTGAATTGTGTCCGGTAGGGAACCGAGAATTTCAAAGCGTTCCTCCATGCGTTCTGACAAGCGATCGTATATTTTTTCATCAACGGTCTCCTGGTAAACGAGATTGAGCATATCCACAACGGGCCGGGTTTGCCCAAAGCGTTTAATTCTGCCAATTCGTTGCTCTAGTCGAGTGGGATTCCAGGGTAGATCGATATTGATGAGTGTCCCCAATCGTTGGAGATTAAGACCTTCGCAGGCTGCATCCGTTGCAACCATAATCCCGATCGCTTTTTCTTCAACTAATTTTTTAAGGGTGGGTCGTTCTGCACTGTTGCGATCGTCTGGGCCTCTAAACAATGCACTTTTACCGGCACCGGCATACAAACCCAGTAACTGATCTGGGAACAGTGCAGCAATTTTTTCGGCTACCCATTCTGCCGTATCGTAATACTGGCTAAAAATAATGCAGCCATGCTCTAGCCATTTTTCCTGGAGCAGATAGTGTTTGACGGCTTTGAGCTTCGGATCTTCTCCTTGCATATCTTCTAGGGCATGGATCAAGTCCTGTAGCGTTTCTTGCTCATCAACAGAAATATCGACTATTTCATCTGCTTCGTAATCACTTTCATCTTGAATGGCTTGTTTCTCTAGCAAGGTCTGAGCCGTCTTGAAGCCCGCAATCCAACTGGAACACAGGCGTTGTTCAACCAGATTTTTCATGAAGCCAGCCCCTTTCGCTCGTCTTCCATAGGCTTTTCCAAATTCCTGGGCTGCTTCATAGGCTCGTATAAAAGCTTCATCGGTTCTTAAGGCGCGTCGCTGAAAGAGTACAACAAAGGCATTGGGGTCGCGGGATTTTTCCTGTTTGGGATGGAGTTCAACCCCTACTTCCTGAAGGAGACCAGCCTCCTCCAGAACTTTACGCTTCCGCAGTACGACATGACGAACAATAGGGTTATGGCGCTGGAAGAATTGCATGTTGTCCTTGGGGCGATGGAGTAAGTCCTCTAGGTCATCTCGAATTTCTTTGGGGAGTTGGACAACGGAGGCAGAGGTGTAACAGTGGTGTGCTTTCAGCCCTAACTCTCCCCGAATTTCATGAATCACTCTACGGAAATCACTTTCTTCGGAGGATTCTACTGGGGGCAAAGGCGATCGCAAATATCGCCAGGCAACTTCTAGATCATCGATCGCTTCTTTGCCAGTGACCACAGAGACCGCTTCTCCGGGGGTCTGCCAAGGACTAAACTCATTTCCCAGTACAAAACGCCCTTCCCCGCGATGCAGAATCAGTAGTTGATCCCACAGATCGTCCACTTGGGTTTGTATCGGTGTTGCCGTCCCTAGCAGTACATGCTTAGAACGATTGGCCGCATTCAGCATAAAACTCAGCAGTGCATTGGGTTCTCCGGCCTCCTTCCCCTTTCCTTGCTTTCTGCGAGACTTATGGGACTCATCCTGGATGAGAATTTCAAAGTTGATGTGATTGAGAAGCTCTTTTTCTTGGGTGGGTTGCACAATTAGTCCTGTGGAGATAATGCCAATCCGTAGGGGGCAACGCACAATGTTCTCTGGGCCGACCGGAGAAATGGGCCGACTTTCCGGATCGAGCCAGACCTTTTTTTGGGAAGACCACCGAGCGCAGGGTAAACCCAGCTTATCCAGAAGTTCTGTTTGCCATTGTTCGGTGAGGGTTGCCGGAGCAAAAATAGCGATCGGTTGTCTGCGCGTCGAAGTCCCCTTTTTAGCAATTTCCTGTTCACTGATTAGGGTTAAGGTCAGGGCTGCTGTAGCCAGGGAAAGGGTTTTGCCCAATCCCACTTCATCCGCTAGCAGGAGTCTGACTGCACCATGCCAGCGGAGGTGCTTCAGGCATTCCGCCACAAAAGCCCGCTGCCAGGGTTGCAGTGAAAGCCCTTCTCGGTACATCGGAGATTCGACTAAGGCTGCTGGAGCAATGCCCTCATCGTCATTCTGCTCTTCCAGTTTTATTTCTACCCGGTGTGCCCGCCGTCTGACTTCCTGCACGATCGCTCTGGGGAGGGGAACAGCCTTCGACCACAGGGCATCAAACTCCGTTTGGATCCAGTCCACCCCTTCTGGGCTTTCGTCCGACCAGACAATTTCGTAATGGGACTGCCAACCGGCTCGGGTTTCGTTCATGGAACCCATAAAACCGATTCTGCGCCCGTCTTTGAGTTCAATCACTCCGGCCTTGCCATGCACAAAACCACAAATATCATCCGGGGCGACCTTGATGGCGTTGGGATGCTGATCAAGAAACTGGTAAAGCCATTGGTAGCGTGGTCTATTGAGTAGCGATTCCGCTTCGACGGGCAAGTTATTCAGCCGTCCCAGGAGTTTGGACTCTTGAATTTTGGCAATTTTGATGTCTTCCGATCGCACATCGGAGTTACAGACAATCTGAACTTCTTCGATACTGTCCAGATATTCTCCCGCAATTTCAAAGAGAGATGAGGTGAAGTAGCCCGCAATGCGATGGTAGCGTTTCGCTTGTTTCAGGTATTGAGTGAGAACAGTTTGGTCGAGGTGATGGGTACGGGAAGAGTAGCGTTGGATAAAAGGATTCAT
>JBMTZC010000200.1:0-8288 GCA_049455215.1 Prochlorotrichaceae cyanobacterium | reverse complement strand
ACTCAAAACTCAACGAAGTGTGACTGGGGCAAGGTTCCAGTCCGGCCGGAGAGCTTTGGCCCGACGCAAATAGGGATGGTGAATGACACACAGGGGATCAGGCGTGTTGAAGTGAATTAAGAGGCGAATACACCGCTCTAAACTGCCTGCCACATGCATCTGCTGGACATCCAATAAGGGAACATTGTTCCAGCCTGGACGGGATCGCGCCACGGACGCAGGAAAGAGCGCGTCTAAATCCTGAGTGACGGAAAAGGTGACACTGACAATCTCATCTAAATCTAAGGTGTTACAGGCTTCTAGTTCATCTAAAAGTTCTTGCACCGCTTCTCGGATTGCCTCTGCTGAATTTTCTGAAACAGTGGTTGCCCCACGAATTGCACGCACTCGCCAAGACACGATGGCATCCTCCTTAAGCTAAGTATCAGAACTATCGTTTTTTATCGTGTTTACACGGGAAAAACACCAGGAACTTGAAAAAGCTCCCTGACCATTAAACACCCCTTAAGGATGATAAAGCCAAAGGGGTTGTCCCTGATGTTTCAATTCAAAACTTAACCAATCTAAACTTTCCTGTCCCAGCGGGGAGGATCCCAGGCTGGCCCCGAGGGCTACCAGGAAGGGGTTCCGTGAGTCTAGGGATAGGGATTCATTGGAGATAAAGCGGTTGAGCAGTGGCTTGGGTTCTTCAATGAGGATTGCCTCTGCCTTTTCTGGATCAAGCCCTGTCAATTCGGCCGTCCAACGTCGCGCATCTTCTTCGGTGCCTAAGCGATCGACTAATCCCAATTCTACGGCTTGCTGTCCGGTAAAAATGCGACCATCCGCAAAACTTTTCACCACGTCCACATTGAGGTTACGGGATGCAGCGATCGTTTCCACAAATTGCTGATAGCTGGTATCAATTAAGGATTGCAGAATGTCTTGCTCCGGTTCCGTTAAGTCTCGATCGAAGGAGAGAATATCTTTGTAGGGGCCAGATTTAATGACCTTAAAGGAAACCCCGACTTTATCTAAAAGGCGCTGGAGATTGTTGCCCCGCAGAATGACCCCAACGCTACCGGTAATGGTGCCGGGATTGGCCATAACGTGGGCTGCCCCCATGCCAATATAAACTCCACCAGAGGCAGAAATATTGCCAAAGCTGGCCACAATTTTGACCTTTTCCCCTAGGCGTTTCAGGGCACTGTAAATTTCCTGGGAGTCCCCTACGGTACCGCCTGGACTGTCGATTCGTAACAAGAGGGCCGGATATTTTTCTTCTTCGACTTGTTTTAAGGCTTTCAAAACCCGTTTTCGGGTTGCGCCGGCAATTAAGCCGCTCACTTCAATTTTGGCAATTTTGCGTTTGTGGCGATTGAACGGCCAAATCATAGACTGCCTTTACTCCAAATCATAGGGAAACCAAAGGGCTGAGGCTAAAGCACAAGGATTTAGACAGCCTGTACCGAGTTTAAATCTTAATCATAAGCCTCAGACCTGTGCAAGTGAGGAAAACGCCCACCCGCGCCCTAGGTTTTCTGGAGACGGGTTCCGGCGGTATCCCTTGAGGGGGCGGGCACTTCCGCTTTTGGAAATTTCCGTATGGGGACGATCGCCCCGAGGAAAACCGATCGCTTGAACCCAGTTAGCGCAAAGCCCCATAATATTAAGTAAACCGATTTCTCCCTGCCCTCAACCCTCTATGACCGACGTTGCTGTTCCCCAAATTCGTAACTTTTCGATTATTGCCCACATTGATCATGGCAAGTCTACCCTGGCCGATCGTTTGCTCCAGGATACGGGAACCGTGGCAGAGCGGGAAATGAAGGCTCAGTTTCTCGACAGCATGGACTTGGAGCGGGAGCGGGGCATTACCATTAAGCTGCAGGCCGCCCGCATGAACTATAAAGGCAAAGATGGTCAGCAGTATGTCTTAAACCTGATTGATACTCCGGGGCACGTAGACTTTTCCTACGAGGTCTCCCGATCGCTGATTGCCTGTGAAGGGGCGCTGTTGGTGGTGGATGCGTCCCAGGGGGTAGAGGCGCAAACCTTAGCAAACGTCTATCTTGCCTTAGAAAATGACCTCGAAATTATTCCGGTTCTCAACAAAATTGACCTTCCTGGGGCTGATGCAGAGCGGGTGAAGCGCGAAATTGAAGAAATCATTGGTTTAGATTGCAGCCAAGCGATCGAAGCTTCCGCCAAAATGGGAATTGGAGTTCAGGAAATTCTCGAATCTTTAATTCATCTGGTGCCCCCCCCCGCCGACAATACGGACAAGCCTCTCCGGGCCTTGATTTTTGACAGTTATTACGACAGCTATCGGGGGGTTATTGTTTACTTCCGCGTCATGGACGGCCTCCTGCGCAAAGGTGACAAGGTGCTGTTGATGGCCTCCGGTAAGGTCTATGAAATTGACGAGCTAGGGGTACTTTCTCCCAACCAATGCCCGGTAGATTCCCTGCATGCTGGCGAAGTTGGCTATTTAGCCGCTTCTATCAAAGCCGTTGCCGATGCCCGAGTGGGAGATACCATTACCCTGGCGGCGGCTCCAGCCCCGGAACCTTTGCCCGGGTACGTGGAAGCCAAACCGATGGTCTTTTGTGGCTTATTCCCCACCGATTCCGATCAGTATCCTGATTTGCGGGATGCCCTAGATAAACTCAAACTCAGTGATGCCGCCCTCAACTACGAGCCCGAAGTTTCCAGCGCTATGGGATTTGGCTTCCGCTGCGGCTTTCTGGGCTTACTACACATGGAAATTGTCCAGGAGCGCCTGGAGCGGGAATATGATCTCGATCTGATTACTACGGCCCCCTCCGTGGTCTACAAAGTGGTCTTGCTGGATGGGGAGGAACTGATGATTGATAACCCCAGTAAAATGCCGCCGCCTCAGGAACGGGATCACATTGAAGAACCCTATGTCCAGGTGGATATTATTGCGCCAGAGAACTATGTGGGGGCCTTGATGGAACTCTGCCAGACTCGTCGGGGAACCTTCAAAGATATGAAATATTTGACGGAGGAGCGTACCACCTTAATCTATGAAATTCCCTTGGCGGAAGTGGTGACGGACTTTTTCGATCAAATGAAGTCCCGGACGAAGGGCTACGCCAGTATGGAATACCATTTTATTGGCTATCGCACCAATGACTTAGTGCGTATGGATATTTTGATTAATGGCGATCGGGTGGATCCTCTGGCGAATATTGTTCACCGAGATAAAGCCTATTACGTGGGCAAAGCCCTAGTGGAAAAACTCAAAGAACTGATTCCCCGCCATCAATTTAAGATTCCCCTACAGGCCGCGATCGGTTCCCGAGTGATTGCCAGCGAAAATATTCCCGCCCTGCGCAAGGATGTTTTAGCCAAGTGCTATGGCGGAGACATTAGCCGGAAGAAAAAGCTCCTGCAAAAGCAGGCGAAAGGGAAAAAACGCATGAAAGCGATCGGTACGGTGGATGTGCCTCAGGATGCCTTTATGGCGGTGCTGAAACTGGATAAATAAGATCCAAACCTGAGCACATAAAAAAGCGGTAACGAAGATTGCTCTCCCTACCGCTTTTTGAAAAGTCTCTATCCTGCTATGCGCAGGACGATCGGATCAACGATTCTTAACCCGCTAGCCCTTGGCTAGACATCCGCATAATATCGCGGGTGCTGAAGCCAATATTCCCTAGAGCTTCACCGTACTGAATCATGAAGTCCTCCAGGAGGGCTTCTTTTTCCATGCCTAACACCGAAGCATCATCGGCTACTTCGTTGAGCATCCGCCAGACGATCGGTAAATTCTCACGGTTAGCGGTTTCTAGCTCAGCTTTAGAAGCTTCAAAGCGGGCATTGAGCCATTGTTCACCAAAGTTTAGGTGCAGGTATTCATCCTGAACTACACCCTCAGTGATTTTACGAGCAAAGGGATCCGCTACGGGCAGGTAAATGTTGTAGGCGGCGATCGCAAAGCACTCAATAATCAAGGATTGAATGAGCAGACAGGTTACTATATTGCCTTCTGCGGCTGCCCGATTAAAGTTATTGTGAAGGTCTGCAAAAAAAGTTTGAGCAAACTGCATGTCTGGGGTAACGCTGAGATTGCGCCCACAGGACTGAAAGCCTCCTTTATGGCGACGTTCCATTTTTGCCAGTTTGACCAATTCTGCTTCGCTATCAGGCAGCAACTTGGTTAACGCCATGTAGTTATCATGGGCTTCCTGCTCCCCTTCAATGACGATCGCGTTGATCCGGCTATAGGCATCTTTGTAAGTCGCACTTTGATAGTCCAGTTCAAGGCTTGCCTGAAGCTGCTGCATAAAACGTCTTCCTCAACTTATCTTAAATTTGCTGTACAAATACGGTAGTTCTTCGTGGTCATGAGAACCGAGCCCCCGCACTGGAAACCAGTACAGAACCGCTACTCTGACTTTGAGACAACGATTAGGTTGTTTAATCCTATGCATTAACAATGATGATGTATTGTTGCAACGGATTTACCAATCTAAACATAAGTCAAATTACCCTCTATACTCTAGCGGTTTTCTTATAGATTTGTAATCTTTTTCCTAGATCAAGGTCTATTTATGTACGGGCGACCAACTTAAGGCGGAAGAGTCCGGCGCGGAGCGTCGCACTTTCATTAAATTTTTGGTTTTGAGTGGAAAGCCTATGTACGGGATTGAGGGAAATAGGGAGGGTGCTGGGTGGTGCAGTTGCCCACAACCCTTAATTGAGGTGCTGCTGTTTTTCAATGACTAGGGTAGAAGACTCCCAGGCCCCACTGGCATCATAGCGACGTATTAAGCGATGCCGTAGATGGTCTTCCACCAGCCACCCCACTTCCAGGAAAAAGGGTTGCCGGAGTTCTAAGCGATCTAAGGTTAAGCAAGAAGCCCCATCCGGTAACAACAACACTTTGCGAGGGGCTGTTTCCGTAAAGTGAAGGGTGTTGCCCTCGATCGTTCCGGTGGAGCTGAGGGTTTGATCCCCGATGCTGAGACGCTGCTGAAGGCGATTCCCCTCCTGGACGATCGTTAATTCGGTAGGGGTGACGATCGCTTCAGACCATTGGGGGGTAACGGTGTAGGCTTCTCCTTGCCAGGTGCCAAGCAATTGTTCGATCGTCAGCGGTGGGCGTTCTTTGGCCGCTGTCCCTTTGCGAAATTCCCGAATCAGGGTGAGAGATCCTAAGGTCAAATCCTTGTTGTAAAGCTGTACCAGGCGCATCCGCCGATCTCCAGCAATGTGTCCAAACTCCGCCCCAAATTCCGTAAAAGGAGCCAACTGCCACGGGCCTTTAGAAAACGTGCCGTCATTAAAAAAGACAATTTGCCGCCCTAGGGAGCGATAGTCCTGGCTGTAATCCTGGATGGGCGGATCGGGATAGCTAAAATCGGCATAGCGACGGAGCCGAAACTGCACCCGCTGATTTTCCTCAAATCCTTCCAGGGTCAGCAGGGAGGGGGTGGAGCGAATTTCTTGCCCCTCGGGGGTGAGTTGGGTAAAGCTGCCCTGCCATTCCCCGAGATTTTTTAAAAAGTTCTGCCATTGGTTCATAGGACTATCTGCTCAAATGTTGACATCAACGATCGTCTGCGGGGATTCCCTGGGATCCTAATTTCTTTAAGAGTTTTTGGAAATCCTGGGGGAGGGGGGCCGTGGTCACGATCGCTTCCCCGGATAGGGGATGCAGGAGGCTTAAGCGCCAGGCATGGAGGGCTTGACCGGAGAGCTTGATCCCTGGGGATCGGCCTGCGCTGTATTGGGGGTCGCCAACGATCGGGTGTCCCAAAAAAGCACTATGAACTCGGATTTGGTGGGTGCGTCCCGTTTCTAAGCGAAAGTGCAGCAAGGAATAGTTGCCGAGGCGTTCCCAGCGTTGCCAATGGGTAACGGCGGTGCGTCCACCTTTCTCTAGGGGAACGATCGCCATTTTGGTGCGATCCTGGGGATGACGGCCCAGAGGTTGCTCCACGGTGCCGGACTCAGCGGCCGGTGCGCCGTAGACTACCCCGAAATATTCCCGTCCAGCGGTTTTGCTGCGGATTTGATCCTGGAGGTGTTGCAGAGCGCGATCGGTTTTTGCCACCACCATCACTCCGGTCGTGTCTTTATCCAGACGGTGGACAATGCCCGGCCGCAACACGCCGCCAATGCCCGCTAAATCTTGGCAATGGTGCAGCAGCGCATTGACTAACGTGCCCTGATAGTGGCCAGGAGCGGGATGAACCACCAGACCGGCCGGTTTGTTGAGGATGAGGAGTTGGTCGTCTTCGTAGAGAATATCCAGGGGAATCGGCTCTGCTTCTACCTGGAGGGGTTCTGCTTCTGGAATGTGTAGCCGTACCCAATCCCCCCGCTGGACCAAATCTTTTTTAGAACGACAGGGGCGATCGTTTAGCCACACCTGCCCTGCCTCAATGAGCTTTTGGAGATGGGATCGAGAATAGTCTGGAAGTTGAGCCGTCAGCCAGCGATCGATGCGGAGCGGACTTTCTATTTCAGCCTGTAACAAAACATCCTGGTTTTTATTACAAATCATGTCTAGTTTCCCTAAAATTTTACTTCCGGGGGCAAGCTTTGGCAAAATCGAGGGACAGTCAAGAGATTATAGTCTCCTTTCCCGTTTCATCTGCTTCATCGTCTGCTTGCAAAATCACCCTTAGCTTGTCCTAAACCTGAGAATAATTACTTATGAAGTTAGCTTACTGGATGTATGCAGGCCCTGCTCACATCGGTACCCTTCGGGTTGCCAGTTCATTTAAAAATGTTCATGCCATTATGCATGCACCCCTGGGGGATGACTATTTTAATGTCATGCGATCGATGTTGGAACGGGAACGGGATTTTACGCCAGTCACAACCAGTGTGGTCGATCGTAATGTGTTGGCCCGGGGATCTCAAGAAAAGGTTGTGGATAATATTACCCGCAAAGATCAAGAAGAGCATCCCGATTTAATTGTACTGACTCCCACCTGTACTTCTAGTATTTTGCAGGAAGATCTCCAGAATTTTGTGGAGCGAGCCAGTATGGAAACCAAAGGCGATGTTTTACTCGCTGATGTTAACCATTACCGGGTCAATGAACTCCAAGCTGCGGATCGTACCTTGCAACAAATTGTTGAGTTTTACCTCAAAAAAGCGGAAAAGCAAGGGGATTTATCCACCACTAAAACTGAAAAACCTTCCGTTAACATTATTGGCATTTCCACTCTGGGTTTTCACAATAACCATGATTGTACCGAACTCAAACGGTTGATGACGGATTTGGGGATTGAAGTGAATGCCGTTATTCCCCATCAAGCTTCAGTCCATGAACTCAAGAACCTACCCAAAGCTTGGTTTAACCTCGTCCCCTATCGGGAACTGGGGGGAATGACCGCCCAATTTTTAGCGGATAAATTCCAAATGCCTTTTGTGGACATTACGCCCATGGGCATTGTCGAAACGGCCCGGTGTATTCGTGCTATTCAAGCTATTCTAAACGAGCAGGGACATAGCGCAAACTATGACGAGTTTATTGATCACCAAACTCGCTTTGTCTCTCAGGCTGCCTGGTTTTCCCGATCGATTGACTGTCAGAACTTAACGGGTAAAAAAGCCGTTGTTTTCGGAGACACGACCCATACCGTAGCCATGACCAAACTGCTAGCGCGAGAAATGGGAATTCATGTCGTTTTAGCTGGAACCTATTGTACCTATGATCAAGATTGGTTCCGTCAGCAAGTGAGTGAATATTGTGATGAGGTTTTGATTACCGATGACAACTCCATCATTGCCAACGCGATCGCGGAAAAAGAACCCGCCGCCATCTTTGGAACCCAAATGGAACGCCATGTGGGTAAACGATTGGACATTCCCTGCGGAGTCATTGCTGCCCCCATCCACATCCAAAACTTTCCAGTGGGCTACAAGCCCTTTCTCGGTTATGAGGGCGCAAATCAGATCGTCGATTTGGTCTACAACTCCTTCACTTTGGGCATGGAAGATCACCTATTGGAAATTTTTGGTGGTCACGACACCAAGGAAGTCATCACAAAATCGATGACCGTGGATGCCGATTTGCATTGGAGCCGGGAGGGCGTAGCGGAACTCAATAAAATTCCCGGTTTTGTCCGAGGGAAAGTGAAGCGGAATACCGAAAAGTTTGCCCGCGATCGGGGGATTGAAAATATTACGGTGGAAGTGCTCTATGCCGCTAAGGAAGCGGTAGGGGCTTAGATCGTTTAAAATTCCCCTCCCTTGGAGGGGTGGCAGGCGAAGCCTGACGGGGTGGTAAGCCTTGCAGTGGAAAGCTGGAACCACCCCGCCCC
>JBMTZC010000199.1:0-8323 GCA_049455215.1 Prochlorotrichaceae cyanobacterium | reverse complement strand
GGCGAGTCACTACCCCGTCAGACTGCGCCTGCCACCAGAGAAAGGGAATAGAGGTGTTATGCGGACAGGCCAAAGGTTTTGTGGATGATCCCGACGGCGGCTTTGCCCTGAGCTTCGTTGACAAGGCAACTGGTTTTAATCTCAGAAGTGCCAATCATCTGAATGTTGATCTGTTCCTGGGCTAAGGCCGCAAACATTTTTGCCGCAACTCCTTCTTGATAGACCATGCCCGAGCCCACAATACTGACTTTAGCTACCTGAGGATTGACTTCCACCGCCCCAATGCCTAAAGTTTTCATAGCTTCTGTTAACACCGCTTGAGCCGTCAATGCATCCGCTTTGCTAACGGTACAGGCGATATCTCGGGTAACGCCATCCGTCCCTTCAGCACAACGCTGGGATTGAATAATCATATCCACGCTAATGAGGTGTTTGGCCAGCAGTCCGAAAATTTGAGCCGCCATGCCGGGGCGATCGGGGACGGCACGAATGGCGAGTTCTGCTTGGTTTTCGTCTAGGGCAACCCCGCGTACCGCTGGAATGGCGTTCAGGGGGGCTTTGCCCCAGTCGGCTAATCTCAACCCCATGCGGGTCTCGGAAGAAGCTTCCAATTCAAAGGTTTGACACAAGGCGGCGATCGCTGCATCGGCATCGGAACGACTTAAGACACAACTGACCTTGATTTCGGAGGTGGAAATCATGTGAATGTTGGCTCCCGCAGCAGCCAGGGCAGCAAACATTTGCGCCGCCACCCCAGGCCGACCAATCATTCCTGCCCCTGAAATACTGACTTTAGCGATCGTTTCATCGCTTTGAATTTGGTGCCGTACCTGTTCAAGTCCGGTGTCCATCAGTTCTGCCAGGCTCACGGCGGTGATATGAACTGCCTGCTCTAACTGGGTTTCGTCTACGGTAAAGGCAATATCGTTACTTTGACCGTCCTGAATGGATTGAATAATTAAATCGATGTTGATACCGGCCTGACTCAGGGCTCCAAAGAGGTGAGCCGCAATCCCAGGGCGATCGGGCACATGGAGAATGCCCACTTTGGCTTGGTGGCGATCGATTTCAATGCCGTCTACGGGTCGGGCAATCTCTAAATTATTGAGGGGCCGGGGGACGGTATCCACAGAGGGAGAGAGCACTTGGGTACCCGGATCGGTTGTCCAGCTTGAACGCACGAGGAGGGGAACCTGATAATTTCGGGCAATTTCTACCGCCCGAGGATGCAAGACCTTAGCTCCTAAACTGGCCAACTCCAGCATTTCTTCGCAGGTAATTTGGGCCATCAGTTGGGCCTCGGGCACAATGCGGGGGTCGGTGCTTAAAATGCCGGGGACATCGGTGTAGATTTCGCAGCAATCTGCCTGTAAGGCAGCGGCTAAGGCGACGGCGGAGGTATCGGATCCGCCACGACCGAGGGTGGTAATTTCTAGGTTGTCCGTAACGCTCGTTCCCTGAAAACCTGCCACAACAACCACTTCACCTTGGTTTAAGGCATGGTGGATTCGTTCCGTTTTGATTTCTAAAATCCGGGCGCGGCCATGGTGTTTTTCGGTGATGATCCCGGCCTGAAACCCCGTCATGGATCGGGCCGGCTGTCCCAAGGTTTGCAGAGCCATGCTCAAGAGTGCAATGGACACCTGCTCTCCCGTGGCCAACAACATATCCATTTCCCGCACACTGGGGGTATCCGTAATGTCCTGGGCAAGTTGCACTAAACTATCCGTGGTTTTTCCCATGGCTGAAACCACCACCACTACTTGATGCCCCTGTGCGATCGTGCCTAAGATGCGCTGGGCAACAGCCTGTATGCGTTCTACTGAACCGACGGAGGTTCCCCCATATTTTTGTACCACCAGACCCATTGTTGTTTTTCTTACTCCTTGAAAGCCCGCGATCGACATTGACAAAGCTGTTTTGGCACCGTGTGGCTAAACAACCTGAACGACAAACTATATCATTTTAGGGAAGTTCACATCGGGATTAGACAGGGATTAGACGGATTAGACGGTAAGCTGACCGGGACGGCTGAGTTGGAATTCACAGGGGTTATGCAGAGCATGGCGCAACAATCGCAAATACTCCCGTTCCGTGACGATCGTGGCTCCAAACCGAGCAAGGTGAGGATTATTCATTTGCGCATCAAATAAGACAAACCCCCAGTTTCTCAGACATCTCACCAGTTCCACCATGGCCACCTTCGATCCGTCGGGAATGTGATAGAACATTGACTCACCTATGAACGCCCCCCCGAGATGAATCCCCAGGATTCCCCCCGCTAACTGATCCCCTTGCCACGTTTCAAAGCTGTGGGCCCACCCAGCCTGGTGGAGCACGCCATAAATCTCCTTCAGTTCTTCCGAAATCCAGGTGACTTCCCGGTTGGCGCATCCGTCCACCACCGCATCAAAAGCCCGATCAATGGCGATTTCAAATCGCTTTTGGTTGAGAACTCGCTGCAAGGACTTCGGATAACGAAAGCGATTATCCAAGGGAATAATGGCTCTCTTGCGGCTAGAGTACCAGTTCAACTCACCATCATCCTCTGCCATGAGAAAGTAGCCTTGAGCGTATCCATCCAGAATTTGAGAAATGTTAAAGCTCATGCAAAACTGGAAAATGCCTCCAAACAATGTTTTATAGTTATGCCACATGTCGTTATGCGATGTAGCAGCGACTGATTTAAATCTGTTGACTTAAGGAGACCATGCCTATGGCGGATCCCATTCCAGCGATTACCCTACCTCTGGCAACGAATGCTCAGCAGGAAGGAGAATGGCTACAGCGATCGTTGCATACTTGGCTAGATCAAGAGTTTATTCCTGAGATCGTTAACCATTCCATTGCCTTTCGAGCAGCCCAAGTCTATGTCCGTCAGCGCTTAGAGGGGGAAACCGATGTGGGTACCCTTGTCCTAGCGATCATTACAGAAATGAAAAATTTCGATTTTTCTAAAAGTTTTTTCAATGAATTCGTCGTTGCCAATGCCGTCAGTGATTTATTACTGGATAGTTTAGGCATTGACCACCATTGTTGCGGGCAATCTTCACCAACGGAGGAGTAATCCATCGGACTTTGGGACTTGCTTGCGGGCTTGACGGCAGGAATGGGAACCTTAAAATTCAAAACAAACTTCAAAATGGCCCTTGGAAGGCTAAGCTGATTAGCATCAAGACTGCCGGTTTTGAGGATGACAACCCTCACGCCCAGCAGATCAATCTCGCCAAAACTTAAATCCCCTATAATTCACGGTGAAAATCTACAGTGGAGATTCACAGTAGAATCACCAATTTTGATCAAACCGTTGACCGTTGACACTTTTTTTACTGCTGTTGCAGCCTATCTTAAAAATATTCTCAAATCTGTAATTTACAACTTCTTAAAAAAATGAAAGTTTTTGTTTTGCTGTTCAATCCAGGCACAGAAAATGAAGGCATTCACACCTTATCCATGGGCGATCGACATTTGGTGTTAATGTTCGAGGATGAAGATGATGCCACTCGTTACTCGTTACTCTTGGAAGCCCAAGATTTTTTACCCCCGTCTATTGAACATTTAGATCGCCAAGAAATTGAAGAATTTTGTGAAGATGCGAACTACGAAGCCTGTTTAGTCCCTCGGGGCTTTACACCTACCAATCAATTCGATCGCTTTTTCTTGGTGCCACCGGAGAATAATTTGGAAGAAACCACTTGGCAAGCAGATGGCTCTGGTGCAGAGTCGGCCAAGGACACGGGTGGGAATGCCGCCGATGATGAACCAGAGGAATATTCAACGGAGCAATTAGATCATATTCGTCGCCGTCTTGAGGGTCTGTTGTAACTCTGACTGAAGGGGAGAGGAGTTTAAAACAAAAAGAACCAGTGTCATCAACAGTGGTTCCTTGAGCGGTAAATATTACGATTTTGAATTTTGAATGAATCTTTCTTTCAAGATACCTTGCAAGATTCGGCTTTCCACTGAAAGCGAGAAAATTTAAGGGAAGAGTGCAGCGCGAAGCGCCGCACTCTTCCGCCTTAAGTTGATACCCCAAGATTCAAAGCTTATTTTCTCTTTCTAGGCAAGAGTAGAGACTTTGGCGGGGGCTGTGCCGCCGCCAAAATGAACCGATACAGATCTATCTCAAAGCAATGCTCTTAGGTTCATCGACCATGTGAATGGTATCTACAAAACGAACCGTTTTAGACTGGCTGGAGATGACCAAGCTGTGAGTCCGTGCGCCACCATGGAAGAAGCGAACCCCTTGCATTAAGGTACCGGTGGTAATACCACTGGCAGCAAACAGAACGGTTTCACCGGAAGCCAATTCATGGGCATCAAAGGCTTTGTCGGGGTTTTCAACGCCCATGTCTTTGAGACGTTGATAGTTGCCTTCTTTCGTCCACTTTTCACTTTCAGGAGACTTGACCACCGCAGGATCATACACCAGTTGACCTTGGAAGTGACCGCCCAAACAGCGCATGGCAGCAGCACTAATGACACCTTCGGGAGCAGCACCGATGCCCATCAAGCAGTGAATATTGCTACCGGAGAAGGCGGTACAAATGGCAGCAGAAACGTCACCATCACTGATCAAACGAATCCGAGCCCCTGCGTTGCGAATTTCTTGGATCAGTTCCTTGTGACGGGGACGATCCATCACAACCACCACTAATTCTTCAATGGAACGATTGAGACAATCAGAGAGAATTTTCAGGTTTTCGGTCGCGGATTTATTAATGTCTACATGACCTTTGGCAGCAGGAGGAGCAGCCAACTTCTTCATGTAAAAGTCGGGAGCATGGAATAACCCCCCTTTTTCGGAAATGGCAAGAACCGCCATGGAGCCATTTTGGCCTTTGGCAACGAGGTTGGTTCCTTCGCAGGGATCAACGGCAATGTCAATTTCAATGAGTTCTTCAGGATTACAAAAGGCTGCGCCACCTTCTTGAGAGCAAATCCCCACTTCTTCACCGATGTAAAGCATGGGGGCTTCATCCCGCTCTCCTTCCCCAATGACAATACGACCCCGCATGTGGATTTTGTTCATGCGCTCCCGCATTGCTTCCACGGCAACAAGATCTGCGGTATCCTTTTCGCCTTTACCCATCCAGCGAGCAGAAGCAATTGCTGCTTGCTCGACGACTTCAATAATTTCTAATCCGAGGGTTGAGTCCACGGGTATTCCTCCCAACTGCCTGTATTTTTAAGAAATGGTGTGAAATCTTAGAAACGTCGGTTCATGCAAAACATGTTCCTGGGTTCTTAATCTTTCTTTCATCATCCCAGTCTATCAAAGGGCGGTAACAGCCGATCCCCGATTTTTCTTTTGTTGGCTTGTCTACCCAACGACAAAGCGGATTAAGGTTCTCTGACTCAGGAATCGCTGCCCGCTTTGGCTTGTTTTTGCTCGGGTAAAGTTGTGTTGATTTAGACCCGGTTTAAGGCTGGAACGCTGACCCATTGTCCGGTTCGATCGCTTTGGTGGGTGAGATCCATGAGGAGTTGGGAATAAATGCCTTCCTGCAGCGAGGGGGCTACGGGCTGTTGGCTGTAAATGGACTTCACAAAGCGATCGATGATGCGTAAAAAGGCGGAGAGACGACCGTCGGGATAGGCATGGGGAAAGGCAAAGCGATCGGGAAGGGGGAATTCCTTTAAGGTGTCGCCCGCAGCAGCCCCTTGGATCTTAAAGCCGTAGATGTAATCGGTTTGGCTGGGGCTGCCCAAAATGAGGGTACCGCGATCGCCATAGACTTCAATCCAATGGCCTCGGCCATTTTGACTGACGGAACTAATGGCAAGTTGAAGCGGGGTTCCTTTTTCCAACTCTAAGGTGAGCAAACAGGTGTCGTCGGAGTCTACGGGTTTGAGTTGATTGTGCTGGAGGGGATCGGGCCGTTCTCGGATAGCGGTGCTGAGGTGAGCCTGGAGCCGACGCACGGGGCCAAAGAGCCAGGGAATGTAGTCGAAGCTATGGGAGCCTAAGGAACCGAGGGCTCCGCCCCCTTGGTCTTTGCGAGCATACCAATTCCAAGCCCGTTGCGGATTGGCTCGGCTGGACATGAGCCAGTCAATGCGAATGAGGTAGGGCGTTCCCACATAATTTTGAGCGATCAGTTCCTGAAAGTATTGCCATTCCGGCACGACCCGATACTCAAAATCCATAACGACTTGTAAGTTGCGATCGGTGGCCAATGCCTGGAGGGCGATCGCTTCATCGACGGTTAACGTGGTCGGTTTTTCCAGCAGCAGATGTTTCCCTGCCTTGAGGATGGCCTTCGCCATCGCAAAATGGAGAAAGGGCGGTGTGGCTAAACTGACGGCTTCCACCTCGGGCAGCGCCAAGAGGGTGTCTAAATCTGAGCAGCCGTGGGGAATGTGATGAGCGTCCGCAATGGCTGCCGCTTTAGCGGGTTCGCGATGATACACCGCCACCACCTGAGTACGATCGTGGGTTTGGAAGCCGGGAATATGAACTTTTTGGCCAAATCCGGTACCAACGACGGCAACACCAAGGGGAGCAGAGGGGGAATGGATCATGAGGCACCGGGGCGATCAAACAAAGACAAAACAGCAATCCTAGGGTACAATAACGGGCTGTACTTTAGTAATGTAAGGGATCAGAATTCGGTGACAGAGGTTTCAACATCGGCTAAGTTTGTCTTAAAAGTTCTCTGGTTAGAAGAAAACGTTGCCCTCGCAGTGGATCAAGTCGTGGGCAAGGGGTTAAGCCCTCTAACGGCTTATTTTTTCTGGCCCCGCAATGATGCTTGGGAACAACTGAAAAGTGAATTGGAAGCCAAGCATTGGATTACGGAAGTTGAACGAGTCGAACTCCTCAACCGGGCAACTGAGGTAATTAACTATTGGCAAGAAGATGGGCGGAAACGATCGCTCAACGAAGTGCAGGGCAAATTCACCGATGTGATTTTTACCGGCAGCAACTAGGGCCGTCAAACCGGTAGTTCTGCGATCGTTTCTAACAATTGAATGCGATCGTCTTGGCGGGCAGACTCCCGATCGCGCTCCGTATTGTATCCCCATCCTGCTAGATAAAGATTGACGGACTGTAGGGCAGGATCGCCTTTCACTGCGGCTAGGGCAGCCAAGCGATCCTCAAGGAAATGAAAGATCTGGCACTGGGGATAGTCCGCCATCAGCGTTTTTAAGGTTTCTTTTTTCGATCGCTTCACTTCTTTGCCAAAAATCTGCTCGGCGGGAAAGGCCATTTGAGATTGTGCGAGGAGTTGTTGAATAAAGCGCCCTTCTTTGGTGGAAACGATCGCTAAGGAGTGTCCTTGTTGGCGGAGTTGTTGGAGACACTCAATCACGCCAGGATAAAAGCGGTGTAGGGCTAACCAGTCGGTTAAATCTGCTGCAATCCAGTTATCTCTGACCTGATCTAGGCGATGGGCCAACTCCGAGGGAGCAGGCATCTGGGTGGCAGCCTTGAGTTCCGCCAGAATCTCTGACCAGCGATCGAAAATGTCCGCTAGGGATCGCCCTTGGCGCAGGACATGGATCAGTAAGGGCATTTCCCAGCCGGTTTCAATGACGGCTCGCCCTTGGGCAAAGGGAGCAAACAATTCTGAGGGGGGTTGAAGGGGGTCGAGAGTCTCCTGAATCCCCATTTGAGGGGCGATCTGACTATAGGTGCGCCAGGCCACTTGAAAGTATTCCAGTACGCCGTCGCAGAGTACCCCGTCAAAGTCAAAGGCAAATAAACTTGGTTCCGTCATCGTTTCCGTCATCACTCTATCCCTCAATTTTCCCCTCAAGTCTGGGCTATTCATGGTTTGAGCATCCTGTCTGAGCATGACCTGACGGTAGCGCCCCTCAGGAATCTCTGTCGTCAATCCTGGTTCCGACTTGCCGCAGCAACCCAAATGTTAACTGTAGGGGTTTTCCTCAAAAAAAGACGATCGCAACCCTCAATAACCGTTTAAATTAATGAAGAAATGTAAAGACCATCCTGGGGGGTTCTATGGTAAATATTGAAATTTATACGTGGCAATATTGTCCCTTTTGCCTGCGGGCCAAGTCTCTGCTGGATCAGAAAGGCCTGCAGTATCAAGAATATGCGATCGATGGTGACGAAGAAGCTCGGGCGCAGATGGCAGAGCGGGCTGGTGGACGGCGGAGCCTTCCCCAAATTTTCATTAACGATCGTCCCATTGGCGGCTGTGACGAACTTTATGGGTTGGAGTACTCGGGGCAACTGGAAGCGTTACTGAATACCTATTAAGACCCGGGATCTGCCCGGTGCTGATACAACCCATACCGGGTAGACTTCCCATTCATCCACTGACCGAGAAAATGGGTGCAAGCCTCCCCCTTC
>JBMTZC010000198.1:0-8367 GCA_049455215.1 Prochlorotrichaceae cyanobacterium | reverse complement strand
AGGAGAATTGGGTTTTCGTTTTGTCATCATTATAAAGGCTTCACAACTATCTCTCAGTGCGCGTAATAGAGGATGTAAAATATCTCTCGCCGTGACCATCGCTGTAGGCAACAACATCAATCTGGAATTTTACTAACGTAAAGCATCCAGAATGAAAACTTAAAGATTAGGAGCAAGACTACATGCAGAAAAGAAATCGGCTCAAATTTCCAGCTTCAGATACCCTATCTCTCGAACAAGATCAAGCTTATTTTCTCCTGCTGGAAAATGAAAAAGAACGAAAAATTCGCTTTCATGACTATGACGAAATTTATCGAAGACCGGGGTTGTATGAGCAACTCTTTTACGATCGCTTAAAATGTAATTCTCCTAAAAAAGTTGCAGAGATCCTGTCACTCACCCTACAACAAAGTGACTCTAATCTCACGGAACTGAGGGTTTTGGATGTGGGGGCTGGGAATGGCATGATGGGGGAAGCCCTTAAAGCCCACGGCATTTCCCGCCTGGTGGGGGTGGATATTATTCCCGAAGCCTATGATTCCCTAGAACGGGATCGCCCAGGCCTCTATGACGATTATTTTGTGATGGATTTGTGTAATCTCTCCAATAGCGATCGAGAGTCCATTCAATCCTGGAACTTAGACTGTTTGACCACTGTTGCGGCCCTTGGGTTTGGAGATATTCCGGTCCAAGCTTTTGTGGAAGCACTGCGTTTAGTGACCCCCAATGCCTGGGTTGCTTTTAATGTCAAAGAGACTTTTTTAGAGCACCGTGAAACCACCGGTTTTTCTAAATTAATGCGGGAATTAATTTTCTCTGAATATCTCAATCTTTACCATCTAGAACGGTATCGACATCGCCTGTCTATTGAAGGAAAACCACTCTATTATTTTGCGATCGTTGGTCGTAAAAATGGTGACATTCCTGAAGAATTCATTGACAGTCTAGACTTAAGTTAAGGCGAGGCATTTTGCTGAATGGGGGTGGGTTGCTTTGTCGCCTGCCCCTTTTTCTTGCCGCCACCTTCTGCTGCCAACTCCGGCAGACCAGTGAAGCGAACCCCCGGTTCGATTGGGCGGTTTACTGAAAGTGAAAGTGAGCAATTTATTAAGGGAAGCCTGCGGACTGGAGTGCCCTACTCTAATTTGATTATGTGGTGTGAACTCTCCGGGCGCACACCACTCCACGGTTTTAGGACTGCGGTAGGCTTGGATTTTTTGATTTTCAGGAAGCGGAGGGATCACAAAAGGGTTCAGGGCAGACCCCAGAATCCGCCTTAGGGTTTTTGAGGAGGTCTAAAGTTTTAACAAATGTTACATAGATGGCCATTGATCCCCGTAATTTGGTAATTGTCTCTATAGTCTTTTTCCGAGGAGAGGGGTATCCTGCTCATCCTCTGGCCCTATTCTAGGGCTACAACAAACGACTCTCGCTGGGATTTCCCGTGAAAACGGGACACAATGAACAAAATCGAAGTGGTGAACTGCAATGGTGCAACCTTCACGGTCTGACATTTTGGGCTATCCTTGAGGCGAAGTGATCCAGAATTGGGAGAATAGGCTACGGACATTGAGTTTTCCCGCCGGTACGGAAGTTTTTGATCCTGTGAGGTTTTTGGCTCAGGCGCAGCATTGCTAGCTCCCACTCCAGAAGCTTAATTCGATGAGCAGCTCGTTCTCCATTTCAAAACGTTAGTGGCTGGATTAAGGCGGTTGCAAAGGTTTCGGCACCTGCTGAAGCAAATTCTTCTGTCTTAAGTTTGGCTCTTGCATTGACCCTGATTTTAAGATGATTTAGTGATGAGTACAGACGTAAAGTTTGATCAACCCCCCTTATCTGGCAGTGAGAGTTCCAGTGCGGTTTCTCCTACACCAGAAGCTGGCACTGTGACTCACCTCGGTAATGCAGAAGGCAGTGCTGAGCCAGACAACGATTGGCAGCAAGTATTTGCTCAGTTCTCGAAGTACATTTCCTTAGATGTTATTTCTAGTGTCTTTGAGCAGTACAAGCAGGTTATTATCGTCGTTCTTCTCTTCCTCGGCGCGATCGTTACGGTGAAAGTAACCCTCGCGGTTTTGGATGTAGTTCATGAAATCCCGCTACTGGCTCCCTTCTTGGAGTTAGTGGGCTTAGGCTATAGCGTGTGGTTTACCTATCGCTATCTGTGGGAAGCTGAAAAGCGCGTTGAGTTGGTTCAAGAATTTAACAAAATCAAGAACCAAGTCCTGGGATCTTAATTGCTCGCCTTGACCCGGTGTAGCCCTTCATTTCCAACGGTACCGTTTATTGTTTTTGATCATGATACTGAGGTGTGGTGCTTTAGCACTCAAGCTCAGACCCGAACGGGGCAACTAGTCTGTCCCGTTCTTTTTTGGTGCTCCCGATCGCTTCAGCTAGTTCCGCGCTGCACTCTTCTGCCTTCAGGGATTCGCTCATTCTTAAAGCAAGCTATAGAAAAGTAGAGGGATCTAAAATTCCGCCCTACTATAGGCTAAATCAATATCCCCCTTGGGGTGAGATGATCCATCCCCTATCACTCCTCCCGCCATGCCTACTCCTATTGTTGCCCTGCAAAAACCTAAGGACATCTCCCTCGATCGCATTGAGGCTGAATTGCAAAGTATTTGGCACAGCCAACAAATTGGCGGTAAGTCCCTTGCCAGTCGAGCAGCAACCTTTAGTATTGTCGTGTATGAGCCGGAGGAATTTCAGCAACTTTTAGCCGCCTTAGGCTTTTATGACGGCCCCATTGATGGGATTCATGGCCCCGCCACCAAGCAAGCCATCCGAGAAGCTCAAAAAGCCTACGATCTCCGCATTACCGCTCGGGTTGATCCCGCCACCTTAGCCCGCTTACGGGAAGAAATCCAAAAGGCTCCCAACGATCGTTTAGTCATTAAAAATCCCAACATGCGGGGCTTTAGCATTAGTGATGCCATTGCCGCCCAAAACCCTTGCCGCATTATTACCCTCTGTCCCTCCATCGATCCCGAAGAAGCCGTATCGAGCCAGGTTTCCGCCTACTGCCCCATTACCAAAGGCCATGACAGCGAGTTGATGTGCTGTGAATACATCACCCTGCGGGGGCCAAAATCGGAGTTGCAACATCAAGGGGAACTGGTGCGATCGTTAATGATTAATGATCTGCCTCAGTTTGTCTGGTGGAAAGCCACCCCCAACCCGGAGGAACTGCTCTTTCAAGAGCTTTCCAGCCACTGTACCTGCATGATCTTCGATTCCTGTTACTTTAGCGATCCCCAGAGCGAATTTGTACGGATGCATCGGCTCATTGAACAGGAAACCTACGTGGCAGATCTGAACTGGCACCGCTTAGCCGCATGGCAAGAGTTAACGGCTGCCGCCTTTGATCCCCCCGATCGCCGGGAATCTTTAGTAGATCTCGATCAGATTACGATCGACTATGAAAAAGGAAATCCCGCGCAAGCCCTGCTCTTTTTAGGCTGGCTGGCCAGTCGTCTTAATTGGAAACCTGTGAAACAAAGCCGCGAACGGGGAGACTATGACATCATGCGCTTTGAGTTTACGGGAATTAACGATCGCAAAATCGAAGCAGAATTGGCCGGGGTACCCACTGCTGACTGGGGGGAAATTCCCGGTGACCTCATTGGTTTACGGTTAATGTCTACCAACGCTAACGCCAACTGTTGCACCATTCTCTGTTCAGAAACCACCGGCTGTATGCGTATGGAAGCAGGGGGCAGTGCCCAGTCCTGTCGGACGGAACAGGTGGCCCCACCTTCCGATGAACGGGCCGAACTGCTCCTGTCTCAACAATTGCAAAGCTGGGGACGGGATATGCTCTATGAAGAAAGCCTCAGCGTTGTGGTCGCCATGTTGAGCAAAGGCTAAAGGTTTCGAGGGGATCTACAGTTTGTTGAGAATTTGTTCCTTAGCCCACAGGGCCGTTGCAGGAGCTAAAAAGATGCCGTTGCGGTAATGCCCGGTCGCCCAGAGCAGATTATCTAGCCGCTGAGACCATTGCAACACCGGGGCTGCTTGGTTCAGTGGGCGCGGCCGCAAGCCCCACCACTGCTGTTGAATCGTCGCCTCTCCTAAGGGCGGGCAAATCTCGATCGCCTGTTGCCACAGTTCCTTAGCGATCGTTTCTGAGGGCAGGGGATCCCCGGATTCCCCCTCACCGGAAAACTCCACCGTTGCCCCGACCCAATATTGCGGTGTGGGCCCCAACGGGACAAAGTGGAGATCCCGCACCGTCAGCACCGGATGTAACCCCCTCTCGCTGGTCGGCCCGGCCCAAAGGCTTTCCGGCAAGAGCACCTGCCAGGCTTGTCCTAGCACAGGCTGAAAGTCTGGCTCTGGCGAGGCTTCCCCGGCAGCGATCGAACCGATGACGGCATTATTGCCCACCCCCGCCGTGAGAATGACATAATCCGTCTCCAAGGCTTGGTTTTCCAACACCACCGTCGTCACTCGCTCCTGCCCGGATATTTTGCGGTGTATTAAGCGTTGAACCGGCGCATTGAAGCAAAACTGAACGCCCCGGCGTTGCCCCACCTGCACCAATTTTTGCACCAGCTTGCGGGGATGCACTTGGCGATCCTGGGGAGAGTAAATCGCCCCGCGCAGAGTACTGTAGTTGAGGGCAGGAAACGCGGCTTGAACCTGGGGCAACCCCCACAACTCCAAGGCATAGCCCTGATGCTGCCGTTTGCTCTGCAACCATTCCCAGCCCTGCCAAGACTCCTCAACCCCAGCCAGTTTAATAATCCCCTGACGGTTGTAGGGAATGGGCTCTCCCTCCTCCGCTTCGAGTTCGGCAATTAAATCGTCATAGCGTTTCAGGCTCTCCTGCCGTAAGCGCCAATTGCGGCCCTTCGTTTTATGACTAATCACCCCCATACAAATGCCCAGGGCAGCCCCGCTGGCCCCTTCTCCAGGACGCGATCGATCTTCCACCACGGTAACCTCAACCTCCGGGAGGGCAGAGAGTTCATAGGCCAAACAGGCTCCGACAATGCCACAACCAATAATAGTAATTTTGAGGGTATTTCTCATCTTATCTTGACTACCAACTTACGGCGCACTCGTCCCTTAAATTTTCCCGCTTACGGTTCTAGTTTGAGTTGCAGTTCATCCAAGTTCCAGAAGGGCCCTTCCAAGTCAGAAAATTGAATTTCTTCAAACTTATTGCGCACCGCAACCATCGTCATTTGATTAATAAGCTGAATAAAAGGAACCTGTTCCTGAGCCAGCTTTTGAGCTTCGCCATAAATGGCTTTGCGCTTGGCTTCATCTAACTCCCGCGCCCCTTCAATATATAACTGACCAATCTGTTTTTCCCAATCACTCACTGCCCACCCCTCCAAATCCGGCTTCGATTGATTAAAGGTGTGGAGACCACCATCCGGTTGCCAAATATTGGCCCCGCCACTGGGTTCAACCCCGCCGGTAAAACCGAGGAGATGGGCTTCCCAATCTAAACTTTGATCCAGTTTATCCACTAAGAGATTGAAGGCGATCGCACTGACATTCACTTTCATGCCAATCCGTTCGAGATCCTGTTTAATCCGTGCAACGGTATTTTCACGAATTAAGTTGCCTGAGTTTGTGATTAGGCTAAATTCAACGGGATTTTGATCCCAGTCTAAGAGTTGACCTTGAGGGGTGTAGGTAAAGCCTGCTTCTAAGAGTAATTGTTTGGCTTTTTCCGGATCATAACTATAGGTGGGCAATCCTTCTTCCGGGGATAAATAATAGGGACTTTGGACGCTGATATGGGAATAAATGGGAACGGCTAAGCCCCGATAAACTGTATCAATTAACCCCTGGCGATCGATGGCATAGGCAACGGCTTGACGAAAGGCTAAGGTCCTAAACCAACGGGATTTGATGGGATCAACTAAGGGCTTACCATTTCGTTTAGCTTGATTGAGATTAAAGGAAATAAAGTTGGTGCCGGGGGCGGGCCCGCCGGTATAGATGGTGAAATCGCCAATTTTTTCTTGCTTTTTTAAGAGGGCAAAATCTTCGGGGCGGAGGCTAAAGGAATCCAGTTCTCCGGAACGAAATTTAAGTAAACCAGTATTTTGGTTTTCGACAATTCTCCACCGATAACGATCGAGGTAGGGCAGAGAATTACCTTGATCATCTTTTTTCCAGTAGTAAGGATTTTTCTTAAACACTACCTGTTGACTCGTACTATAACTTTCTAAAACAAAGGGGCCGTTACAGACAATTTCCGTGGGATCGGTGTTATTGCCCCACATGGAAATAAATTTAGGATTACCTTCTGAATCTAAAGTGCGTACTGCTTCCGCTAATTTATGTTTGGGTAAAATGGGTAGGCCAAGATTGCGTAATAGAGGGGCAAAGGGTTCATGAACTTGTACTTGAATGCGACGATCGTCTAGGGCCGTAATGGTGGGTAAAACCCGATCGTCTCCCACCCGTAAAATATCTCGACTATCGGTGGGGATGGCTTCATTAAAATAGATTTCATTAAAGGTAAAAACAACATCATCCGATGTTAAAGGAGCCCCATCTGACCAGCGTAATCCCTCCCGCAGGGTAAAGGTAATGGTTCGCTTATCCGCTGAAATTTCCCAGGATTCTGCCGCCGCTGGAATCACTTCACTGGTAATGCCATGGGTCGTAATCAGCCCCTCATAAGTCCAGCTAAAAATATTGGGCGATTCTTGATTTAAAGCATAGTTAAAGGTCTTGGGATCACTGAGGACTCCCACCAAAACCTGATTACTTTGACTCGCCCGATCTAACGCCACAGGGGTGCAACCACTCCCGGCAATCCCCAGAATCAGGGCCAAGATCCCCCCTAGTAGCCTGCGGTGGTGTGGCGGAACCAGAGGAGAACCGGAGCGATCGAGGGGGGAGAAGCGAGGTAAAACAGGCATGGAGCACACCAGAAAAACTTAAGTAATGTGTCAGAAAATACAGATAATCTAGGGATCTTACTACAATAGTTTAATGTAGGACTTCAATAATAAAGTGGTGCGGTACTCCTACCCCTAACGATTAGTACCCTGTTGGACGTGAGAGGAAGAAGACTATGTTAATGATGGTTACGGATACCCAAATTCTATCGCCCCAGCAAGTCTGTGGGGGCTGTTTGTTGGCCAGTTTAGAGGGGGAACCTCGTTGGAAATCCGGTAAGCTCGACTGCGGCAAACCTTTACGGGACGACAAGGACTCATCAACGGATCATTGTCTCGATCGCTATGAGTGTGCTATGGGTTTTCATTTAGCTTTAATTTCCTAGCCTTCATCTCCTACGCAGTGGACTTTGCTTTCCAGTCTGCATAGGCGGCATACACCCCTTTAACGTTGTACCAGTTTAAGAAAATACGGGCAATTTCTAGGGCCAATTGCGATCGTTGACGATCGATAAGCCACTGTAATAGCGGTGCTAAGGTTTTCTCATTTAACCGTCCGCCTAAGGATAAAATGCCCCAGAGGATGCGATGAAAAAGGGTCATTTGAATCATTAACCGGACTTTCCAGGTGGGGTGTTTTTGATAGAATAAGACCCCCATCCGTCCCCGTTGTTCTTCTTGATCAATCAGACGGGGAATTTGGGCGAGGGAAAAGGGAGGGTGCCAATGGTAACCCACCGCTTTGGGGCATTTAATGAGGGTTAAGCCTTCCTGTTGTAAACGCACCCCCAATTCTAAATCTTCCCACCCATAGAGTTGAAACTGCGTGTCAAACAACCCGACTTTTTCCAGCCAAGTGCGGGCGATCGCCACATTACCTGTCGCAAAATAGGCTGCTGAAAAGTCCGTGACTTTATACGGTTCCTGGGTGGGATGGTCAAAATTACAGGTATTAATGACGGCACCATAGGTGAAAAAACGCTGGTGGGCATGACGATCGTAGGCCCTTTGCAGGGTCGTGGCATGGGTCTGCAAAAAGGTTTCGGTCACCACCAAATCACTATCAATAAAAACGATCGTGTCCCCTTGGGCCATCTGCACCCCCAAATTTCGCGCAGCGGCGGGGCCGAGGTGAGCTTGCTGGGTTAACCGCACATGGGGATAGCGGGGATTGTCTGTTAACCAGGCCACCGTACCATCCGTAGATCCATCATCCACCACCACCACTTCATAGCCCTCTAACGGCTCTGCTGGGACAAATTGCTGAAGCTCCAGAGCATTGAGACACTTTTCTAAAATAGGTTTGCGGTTATAGGTCGGAATAACAACGCTAATAAACATCGGCTTAAGATAAGAAAAGAAAAGAGGGTAGTTGGGCAGATCGGTCTTGAGACCAACGGGTTTAGCCGCCCCTGGAAAGCCTATCGTGTACACATCAGTTCGTTGCAATCGCAAAACTTGAGTGGATCCCCCCTAGCCCCCCTTGAAAAAGGGG
>JBMTZC010000197.1:0-8403 GCA_049455215.1 Prochlorotrichaceae cyanobacterium | reverse complement strand
TCTTTAACCTATTCTGGCAACTTTTCTGACAACTTTAGGCAGCGATCGTGACAATGAGATAATGGTCTTGAAATTTTGCCCCTGCCACGGCTTTGCCAGAGAGTTCTGGCGGTAGATCAATGTTGCGCCGCTGATCTCCCGCTTCGATCGTCAATTCCCCACCATATTGGGTCAGCTTCACTTGCTTTTTATCAAATCCTGGTAAAAAGACTCGCACTTGGCGTTGGGCAATATCAATAGTGAGGGCACGGGGAGCGCTAAGTCCTTGGTCGAGGGGCGGTAATGCTGCGCTGAGGGCCGCCCAATCGATCGCCTCTAGGTTGTCTAAGGGAATCGGGCTGACCGTCAGTGGGGCAAATTTTTCCTGGAGGGGGGCGGCCGCTGTGGCAGGATAACTCAAAACCCCAGCGATCGTGAGGCCCACCTGTTGAGCCATCCCCCAGAGGCTTTGGGCTGTAGCACTCGAGAAGGGATCAGCACCAGTGGTTAAATAGGCGAGGACTTGCTGTGGATCACTCACGGCTGTGCTGCCCTGGGTCAACAGGTTCGTCATTTGGTTGTCCGGTTCCGTCAGCAGAGACTCAGACCAATTCACCGTAGAGACAGCGGCCACCAATGGCTGCAAAAACGGTAGTGCAGCCTTAGCCACATCCGAGTCCAAAAATACGGATCTGAAGCGCCGCAGGTACCAACTCATCACCTCCGGCATGCCCAACATGCGTAGGGTTTCGGCACTGTGGGTTCCGGCAAAGATCACGAGATCCCACTGTCCCTTCGTGACTTCTTCCCGGAGTTGATAGAGGGCTAGAGCGCTGTCCATACCCGGCAAAATCGATAATTCTTGACCGTAAACCGATTTTAAAAAGGGCGTTCGTAAATATTGCGCTTCCAGTTTTTTCAAATCTTCCCAACTGCGCTCTAGCAACTGGGTGGATTGTAATCGCTGAACCCACAGGTGAGATTCCACTTCCTGCTGTTCCCCCGTTACGGCGGTTGCAAACAGGAGATCGAGTGCAGGACTTTGATCCGGTGAGAGGAGCAACACCTTTTGCCCCTGGGCTGCGCTGCGGCGAGCCATCGCACTAGACAAAATTTGGTTTCTGAGGGTGTCCTGTCCGAGCAGGGTTAGGATTTGGGTCATGGAATCTGCAGAAAGAAGGGAAACTGAAGCCATCTTAAAGATCTCAAGACGCTACAGTGTGAACTTTCCCTGCGAAACAGTGAACCCGCAGGGAAAAGCTTAAGCAGGGGGAGGATTGAGACCGCCCTGTACGGGTAACTGTCGTACTAGGGGCTGTCATCCATTAGCGATAAAATGACTATGCCGAGGGTGTTTAGGCAGGTTCGACTTCATCCGGGAAGAACCAAGTCTTTAAGCCAGACTCAAAGGAAACCACAACGCCCACACCGCTACCGTCTACCATTTTGAAGCCCTGGATTTGCCCAGTCGGTTGCTTTTTGATGGAGTCAATCATTTCAGCCCCAAGACGATCGCGTAGACGACAAACTTTTACCTTTTGCCCAATCTCCATAACAGTCCCTTAAGAATTCAATAAAATTCTTCATTAGTTTATCAGGCTTTGGGTTATCAGCGCAGTGCTAAAAGGGCTGCAGGAAGTACCCTCATCACCATCATCAAAATTCCAGCGTTGGGGTGAACGGGCTTAGATCTGCTCACTGTTCAGGGGCCATGCCCATCAACACTTGCTCAACCACCCGATCGAGGGCAACGGAGCGAGAGGCTTTAAAGAGAACCCGATCGCCGCTGTGTAAGTCGGTGAGTAATTGCTGGGCTAGAGCTTCATGGGACTCAAAAATCGAGGCGGGTACAGGGGTTGCTTCGGTGGCGAGGGCCTCGGCTTCTGGCTGATCCGCCAGCACGTAGAGGGCATCTAGATTAAGCTGTTGAACGACTTGACCAATTTCTTGATGGAAGGCGAGGGAGCGATAGCCCAATTCTTTCATGGTACCCAGCACTGCAATGTGGCGTTGACCGGGGGTTTGCATGAGCAGTTTGAGGGCTGCGGTCATCGATTCGGGGCCTGCGTTGTAGGTCTCATCTAGGAGCACTATGTCGTTGGGCAGGGTATGCCGCTGCGATCGTCCCTCCGGTAAGTTCAGTTTCAGGTGGGTTAGGCTAGCCCAAGGGATCTCTAAGACCTGAGCGACCGCCAGACCGGCGAGAAAGTTCACGGCGTTGTGTTCTCCAGGCAAGGGGAGGTGGAAGCATTTCCCGTCCACCTCTAGGGTATTGAGATCCACTAATTTGCCTTGAATATCTCCAGCACTTAAGCCAAAGGTGAGGGTGCGTCCTGTCCAGCAGTTTGCGGCGGTTTCCATCAGCAACGGGTTATCTGCATTGAGAATCGCGGTACTGGTGGCGGGCATTTCCACCAATAGTTCACACTTAGCGGCAGCGATCGCTTCGCGGGATCCCAAGCGTTCAATATGAGCGACCCCAACATTGGTAATCAATCCGATCGTGGGTTGGGCAATCCGGGTGAGTTCGGCAATTTCCCCCGCGCCACGCATCGCCATCTCAATGACCCCGTACTGGTGATGATCCGGTTGCAGTTGGAGTAAGGTTTTAGGCACTCCAATTTCATTATTAAAGTTGGCTTGGGTTTTTAGAACCGGGCCCTGTTGCCCAAGCATCGCCGCAATTAATTCTTTGGTAGTGGTTTTACCGACGGATCCCGTGACCCCCACGATGGGAATTTGAAACTGCTGCCGCCACCATTGTCCTATGGCTTGGTAAGCCTTGAGGGTGTTGCTCACCTGCCAGAGGGGCAAGTCCAGATCGACGATCGTTGCAGGGTCATATTGATCATCAACGATCGCTCCAGCGGCCCCCCGTTCTTGAGCCATTCTCAGAAAGCGATGACCATCAAACTTTTCACCCCGTAACGCAATAAAGAGTTCACCCGGTTCCACCGTGCGACTATCGGTAGACACCCCCGTAAAGGTTTGCAGAGATAGATTTTGGGGTAAGGTCGTGTGTCCCAAAGAGACTTGGAGAAGGGTTAAGAGCTGGGAAGAGGAGAACATGCAGCAACGCGAGGAAAATCGGTAAGATGATTAGCGATAGCGTAACGCATCTGTGAACTTTGATGAAGACTCCCTTGGCTTGGTGCAACTTACTGCATGAAAAGAACCGTCTCTTCGTGGCTGTACTGGGCATTGCCTTTGCCGTGATGATTATGTTCATGAACTTAGGGTTTCTCGGGGCACTGTCCACCAGTGCGTCCCAAGTGTATAACGCTATTAATGCTGATCTATTTATTACCTCAACCAAAAGTATTGAACTGAGTACGAGTGTCTCTTTTCCGATTGATTACCTCTATCATGCTGCGGGGGTTCAAGGGGTCAAAAGGGTGATGCCCTTATACTTAAACTTTATGCAATGGCGCAACGTTGAAACTAAGCAGAAACGAGCTTTATTTGTCTATGGTGTGAATCCCGAAGATCCCGTTTTCACCTTTCCGGAATATCAGGATCCTGAGAATAAACAGGCCTTACGACAAATCAATACAGTCCTCTTCGATCGTCGTTCCCGTCCTGAATTTGGTCCCCAAGTCTTAGGGTTGAAAACGGAAGCCTCCCAACGTCAGATTCAGATTGGTGGCTTTTATAATATGGGGGGAGGGTTTACCGCCGATGGAACGTTGATTATGAGTGATCAAAATTTTCGACGTTATTTTCAGCCCCGTCCCTTAAACCTCATTAACTTAGGCTTAATCCAATTAGAAGCAGGGGTTGATCCACAAACGATCGTCTCTACCCTCAGAGAAATTCTCCCCCAGGAATTAGAAGTATTCACGAATGCGGGCATTGCAGAGCGGGATCGCAATTATTGGATTAATACCACTTCCATTGGCTTTATTTTTAGCCTAGGGGTTGCAGTCGCCGGGGTGGTTGGGGTCGTCATTGTCTATCAAATTTTATATACCGATATTTCAGAACATCTCCGACAGTATGCAACCCTTAAAGCCTTGGGCTATAGCAATGTATTTCTGTGTAAAGTGATCCTGCAGGAAGCCTTAATACTGAGCTTTCTCGGCTATATTCCCGGTTTGCTTTTATCCTTAGCCTTTTATCAGTTAACCCTCAATGCGACCGCTGGCACCTTGCCCGTGGGGATGACCCTGCCGCGCCTAGTGCTGGTCATGGTTTTAACGATCGTGATGTGTAGTCTTTCCGGCTTAATTTCCCTCCAAAAAGTGATGCGGGCAGATCCGGCACAAGTTTTCTAGGGGCTGTCATCATTTAGCGCTGAAGTGTTCATACGGCAATCGTTTCAGCCCCTAGTTAGGTTTGCTAGAGCGGGCGCGGTGACCTTTAGACCGCAAGGCTTCTAGCATGAATTGATGATGCGCCCTGAGACCATCCTCCAGCCCATGTCCGGAAAAGCCGATCGCTGGATTGACGCAACTGTGAGCGATCGATCTGCCCCGCAGGCACCTGTGACCAGGGAACTGGAGCCCTGGCAAATCCCCCGAACACCCCCGCAAAACACAACAGCAATGGGCTGAAGGGGTCTGAGGAACAAACAAGACGGTGGGCTTGGGCCAGGATCAAACGGAGATTGTCACTCCGCCAGGTTAACCAGAGGGCTATACCGATCGCTTTAAGATCTGCGGGAGTTTCCACGAGGTCGGGATCCCTGTGCCAGTCCTCTAAACCTTGAGTCAGGGTTGCCCCATTCTGGGTGAGTTGAATCGCCTGCTGCCACACCACTTGGGCGGCAGGAAAAGGGCTTAACCGTGAGGGGATAGAGTTGGTGATCCTAGATTCTGAAGTTCCAGATTTTGGCGAAACACTGGAACTGAATTGCTCAAATCCTTCAAACAACAACACCATGCGGGGATCCGGTTGTTGGCTTAACCAGTCCTGCTGGCTCACCCCATCCTCCAGTAACACCCAGATCCAGGGGAGCGCGCAGAGCACAGACCATTCCCCCTCTAGGGTAGAGGGCTGGGTCAAAGGACGATCGAGATGACTCACCTGCAGAATATTGTGCTGGAGAAGCTGCCAGTAGCGATCGGTAGAATTGCTCGTGACCGCTTGATAGGTGGAGCACCCTAAGGCTAATCCGGCCAGGCCAGACTCAAACCGTTGAGCAAGGTTCGGGGGAAAGGGGGAGAACAACATGGGGGATGGTGGGATTCAACCTTGAGGATTAAGTTTAGGTACGATTCAGTGTGGCGAGTCCAGCAGTCCTAGTGGTACAACACTTCCAGGGTGAACTGATGACGCGCCCGAGGGAAGGGATCTTGTTGAGTAAAGTTTGATGAAGAAAGCGTCTTCTCCTGAACCCTATCCCTTATATTAATAGGTAGCAGGTTCCATTCACCTAATTTCCCAAGAGGAGGAAAACATCTGAATTCAATCTGTTTGATTCAACTCCTAATGAACACCCATCGGACAAGTTCATACTTCTCAAAGTGAGTCAGGGGAGATAACTCCTACCTATAGCTTCGTGATTAGCGGGTTAGGCAGTCTCCATATACTGTTAAAATGATAAAGAGAAGTTCCTGGATTTCGAGGTGGGTGTTCTGCTGTGCAAAACTCCTTAACGATCGCTCCCCGTCAGTTGAAACTGATGCTACGGTTGCTAGGCTATCCGAATTACCGTGCCCCTTTAGACAAGCTCAAGTTTCAAGCGAATATTACCCTTCCAGAACGAGTTCGTCTTTGCCAAGATCTGCGAGAGCGCGGCTGGCTAGATTTTCAGCAAGAAATTCAGAATTTTACCTTAGCGGCTCCTGGACAAGTCCTACTGAAGTTGGATAGCCGCTCCCTTCCCGTTACCCCCGATGAGCGCTTAATTTTAGAAGCCAGTCACAAAAATCTCCTAACCCTAGAGGCTCTGCCCCCCACCGTTCCCACGGACGATCGCTTACGCTTGGTGCGAAATTTAGTGGATCGGGGCTTGCTCAAGGTCAAAAAGTACCAAATTACCGACGTTTGGCTCACCCCTGCAGGGTTGTTCTATTTACGGGATGAGTGCCAGCCCCAGGGCCATACCCCGTGGTTGAGTGGTGATTTGCTCGGGCTTTATTTACAGTTTTTGCGATCGGCTTTCGATCCGGCCCAAGCCGCTACCTGGCAATCCCAAGCCCTTTTAGATGGGGAAAAAATCCTGCAGATTATTCAAGACCTCAATCGTGACTTGAATACCGATAATTATCTGCCCCTCTTTTACTTACGGGAGAAAGTCCAGCCGCCGCTCAGTCGAGAAGAATTGAATCAAATTCTCTACCAGTTGCAACGGAACGATCGTCTCGAACTTTGCTCCATCCAAGAAGTGAGCGCTTACACTCCCCAACAACTGAAAGCCGCAATTCCACAGACCACCGGGGGATCCCTATTCTTTGTCAGTCTAGTCTCCTAAGTTTGCAGGTTTCCGGGGGATCCCCTGAAGGGGACTGCCAGTTTGGTGTAAATTAGGGATAACGCGCTGTTGTTGGTAGGCTATGCAACTGACTCCCCAGGAAAAAGATAAGCTTCTCATTTTTACCGCTGGTCTTTTGGCTGAGCGTCGCAAGGCAAAAGGATTAAAATTAAACTATCCTGAAGCTATTGCGTATATTTCTGCTGCCATTTTAGAAGGGGCACGGGAAGGGCAAACCGTCGCGGAGTTAATGCAATACGGTCGCACCCTGCTCACCTCCGCTGATGTGATGGAAGGCATTGCCGCCATGATTCCGGAAGTCCAGGTTGAGGCGACCTTCCCGGATGGCACCAAGCTGGTCACGGTTCACGATCCCATTCTCTAAAACGCGACCCACCGAAGTCAGGAAAGCATCTCGTTCTGTTCCCAATGGAAGTCCTTTAAAAACGGCTGAGTGGATGGTTTTGAACACTTTTTGGCAAAATCTACGTCGATCGTGGCAGCCGGAGCAAAGTCTTCCTCCGGAGGCAAAACAGGAGTCTTCAGCCCGTTGGGACTGGGTTTTACCCCATAAACTGGCGGTGGGTGCTTTTCCGGAATTGAGAGATTTAGAAGAATTGAAAAAGAGTGGGTTTCAAAGCATTCTAACCCTCTGTAATCCAGAGGAAGCACAACTGGATCCTGCTTTTACCGAAACCTTTCAGTGCCTGCAATATTCCTTACCGGATAGCCGTCAATCTAAACCCTTGTTAGTTCAGGATTTAGGCATAGCGGTTAACCTGTTACAGCAATCTTTGAGCAAAGGGACGACCTATGTACACTGTTTAGCAGGAGTGGAACGATCGCCTACGGTCTGTGTTGCGTATCTGTGTCGTTATCAAAACCTTCAGGTGTGGGAAGCCTTGAATTGGCTCAAAGATATTCATAGCCGTACCGGAATTACCTCGGAACAGTTAAGGGTCATTTCCAGCTACTTGGTGGAATGTTCTTCCTCAAGTTCTTAGATGTTAGCCTGAGAGATCTTGCCGTAACGGTTCCTGAGTGCTCTATATCACCCTAGATCCCGTCCCTTTATCTGATCATGGATTTAGGTTTATTTCTGCATAGCAACCTGGACTGTGAGAAATCTGGACTGTGGCGGATCCGTCACAATTCATTGAGGTGTCCTTGATTCTAATGACTTAATTTATTGGAATTCTGTGATGCCCTACCTTGAGTCCTCAAGTTGATTTTCTAAGAGCAGACTACCTACTTTTAACAGTCCTTGTTAATTTCCTTGATTTTCCTAATGAATTTTTTATTTTTCGCAGATCATTCTGACCTCAATATTTTAATTAGCTTGGGATGCATTAGTGTCGTGAGTTGGTTTATCAGTACCCTGTCTGGTGGGGGCAGTTCTCTCTTGATTATGCCCATGGTGGGGCTATTTCTCGGCACCAAAGCCATTCCTCCCGTGACGACCCTCGGGGCGATCGTGGGCAATAGCGATCGGGGGATTGCCTATCGTCGGCATATTCGCTGGGACGTTATTTTATGGGAAACACCGGGGGCCTTAGTGGGGAGTTTTCTAGGAGCTTTTATTTTAAGCCGGTTACGGGTTGACTACCTAGGGGCGATCGTGGGGGGATTTCTGGTGTTTTCCACCCTTTATTTCTTTTATCGGAAAAATCAGGGGGTAAAAACCTTTGAAATGAAGGTTTACTACTTTTTACCCGCAGGCTTCTTTTATGCCACATTGTCCAGTGTTATTGGCAGTATGGCCCCTGTTTTAGGGCCTTGTTACCTAAGCTTAGGTCTAGAGAAAGAAGCTTTATTAGGAACGCAGGCCGTGGCTCGTTTGGTGGTTAATCTAGCGAAACTCCTGGCCTATTCTCTGTTTGGCTTACTCACTCATCAATATATTCTCTACGGTTTATTTATCGGGCTGTGTGCCCTACCCGGTAACTGGTTAGGGAATGCGGTGCTCGAAAAAATGAGTGAAAAACAATTCAGACAAGTGGTGATGTTTT
>JBMTZC010000196.1:0-8436 GCA_049455215.1 Prochlorotrichaceae cyanobacterium | reverse complement strand
GAGAAGGGGCTGGGGGATGAGGGCGGTTCGGAAAGGTATATGGATTTGTGCCGCAAAGTACTAGGGGCTATTATCAGTTAGCTTTAGAGCTTTAATTGGAAACCTCAACATCGATCGTGACATCTTTGCTGGGAGCAGCGGATCGCTTTGTCCACTCTCCAAATTGTCCGGTCAGGGAATCTTTAGCATTCTGGCCGTCATACCCCTCTGTTCCGAGGGGAGAGCTTTCACGATTTTGAATTTCGACACTGATTAACTCTTGAATCCGATGTAAGTCCGGGATCGATAAGGGGAACAAATGCTGCGTCAATAGATCTTGAATGCGTTTCCATTTCCGTCGTTCCTGTTCTTCCTGGACTTTAACCAGGAGCGTACCTAAATCATCATCCGTTAAGGTTTTGAGGTTGATTAAAGCGGATCCGGTTTCAGACATAGGGTTTGCTACTCCTGGGATGAGTTTAGTCAGTTCCTCTTCTGTTAGCTCTAGCGAGTCATCGGTCATACTACAGCCCTTATCGCTTGCGTGACGGATACGGAAGCGGGGCAGAGCGCTATTCCATCTGCTGCTCCTCCAAAAACTTACAGTATTTTTCGCCATTATGGCGATCGATCTATACCGCAAGGTTTCTAGAATTACTTCTAGAATTAATTGATGACGCGCCCTAGACCTTACAACTGATCTAGGACTGCTGTAGAACTACGGGATGTTGACCATAGAAGGGCAGAGCCTGCAGCCAATGGGGACGGCTGAGGGTGGGATCCTCTAGGTGCCAATAGCGTTCGGCTAAGTCTAATAAAGTTTCTACCGAGTGGGCAAGGGGATCCGTGGTCGTTAAGGTCAGGACTTGATCGGGCCCGTGACGGTCTAAAGTGCTTTGCCATGGGGTTGGCTCATACACGCTATCTAAGACGATCGCTTCGGGGGGACGATCGGCAAAACAACGATAGATGGCCCCGAATAATTGGCCCCGTTGGGCAGGCAGGGATACGGCTACTGTGTGCGTCCCGGTTTTCAGCGCAGCATCATGATCCCGGAGGGCATGGTGAAGGGCCAAGGTTTCTAGGGTAGACAGGGCAAACAGCGGGAGATCCAACTGCTGAGCGATCGTGCGGGCGGTGACTAAGCCGAGGCGGGTGCCGGTAAATCCACCGGGGCCCTTGGCTACGGCCAAGCACCTTAAGTCGCTCCAGGCTTGCGGTTCGAGAAAGGTTTGTAAGTGCTGGTGCAGGGTCGCAGCCATCTCCCGTCCCAGGGGCAGCACGACGGATCGGCGTTGCTCTGGATCGGATTTCTCGCGCTCCCATGGGCCTAAGGCCAGCCCCAAATCAGGGGTTGTGGTATGCAGGGCAAGGGCATAGTAGAGGGGAGCAGATTTCACAGAAACGATCGATCCTAAATCCTAACGACGGGGTAAGAGGGGTGAGAATATCCTAGGGCGCGTCATCATTTCAGTCCAGAACCCTTACGGTATCAACATTAGCCGCGCCCGTCCCAGTTTACCGCTAGGGGCTCCCTAAAGGCGACCCCGAACTCCCAGTTGAAAGTTACGTCCTACGCCAGGGTAGCCGGGATACTCTTGAAAGGCTTCATCCAAAATATTGTTGAGGCTAGCATCCAAGCTCCAGCGATCGTGGAAGGGCACCCGTACCTTGAGATCCATCGTGGTATAGCCCGTTAATTTTTCTGTGTTGGCATTACTGGTAAAACGATCGCTGACATTGCGCAAAAAAGCACCGATAAAGAGCCCTTTTGGAGTTTCGTAGGATAAGCCCAAATTGAAGACATCGGCACCTCGAAAAGAGGGTTCATTACCTTCATTTGACCCAGCCTTAATTTCCGGATTATTCCAGGTGTAATTGGCCAGAAAAAAGAGGTTTTGGTAAAGCTGTACATTTACCGCTGTTTCAACTCCAGTAGTGCGTACCCGCCCAATATTAACCGGCGAGAAGGTAGGCGGGGGATAATCAATCAGGTTGCTGACATCATTGAGAAAATAGGAAAAGCGTAATAGCCCTCGATCGCCTAATTGCTGATCAAACCCAATGTCAAAACTATGGCCTCGCTCCGGCTCTAGATCGGGATTGCCCACCGCCCCAAAGGCGGCAAAGCCTTCTAAGTCTGAAATTAAAGGGGCACGAAAACTGCGGGCATAATTAGCCCGAAAGGTGGTTAAGGGCGTTGCATCCCAACTCACACCAACACTGGGAGAGGTAAACCCACCATCCGCCAAACTATTAAAGTCTTGACGCACGCCTACATGGGCTCTAACGGTGTCGAGAAAGTCCCGCTGATAACTGGCAAAGAGGGCTCCTTGAGTCAAAGTCGAATCATAATTCGTGAGATTTGTACCATCAGATAAGGTGGTCTTATTCACGGCATTGACCTGACGGAAATCTGCCCCGTAGGTGAGCAAGTCCTGATCACTCAGTTGCCAGGCATGTTGGGTCTGAAACCCTAAATTAAACCGCTTAATATCATCAGCGATCGTAAAACCATCAGGATTAGAACTGGTATAGTACAAGGTATCTGCGTACAGCTTAGTTGTGAGGGTAGAATTATCCCCTTCCCCTAAGCGAGAAGTGAGGGTGACATCCATTAACCATTCCTGGGTATCTTGACGGAAATTAGGCGTTAAACTGTTAAAAGCTCCCACACTGCTAGGCACCGGAATGGGAACACCACTGGGAAGACCAATATTTTTATCTAAATACAATGCACTAAAGGTAACCTGATGGCGATCGTTAAATTCATTGCTGACCCTGACCTGCAGATTGTTATATAACACATCCGCATTATCCCGGGTACTTTCTAACGAAAAAGGAGTGGCATCTGCTCCCGGATCCGTAAACTCGAATTGTTGATCATCAATGCGATAGGAAAAGTTATTTTCTGCATCCAGACGGTTATACCCAATCAGCCAAGTCAGATCGTCTGTTTTACCGGATACTTGTAGCCCTTGTTGGTTCAGCCCAAAACTGCCAAATTGTAAGGTAGGACGCACTTCAATGCCCTCCTTATCTGGTCTACGGGTGATGATATTAATAACCCCACCGATAGCACTAGAACCATAGAGGGTCGAACCACCGCCGGATAACACTTCAATTTGCTCCACTTGATCCGTGGTGAATTCCGACAAATCAAAATCCCCAAATAAGCCTAAATCGTTGAGGGGACGACCATCCAACAAAATCAAAACCTGGGTACTACTCGACCCCCGTATAAATTGTCCGCTCCGGGATCCCAGTTGCCCTCCCCCGGTACCATCACTCAAAATACCCGGGAGATACCGCAGCGCCTCGTCAACCGTGCGCCATCCCTGAGCTTCAATTTGGTCTTTGGTAATGACATAGGTGGGGCGGGTCGTTTCCTGCACCGTTCCCTGACGACGAAACGGCGTAAAGATTGGTTGCTGCAGCAATTTATCCGTCACTGTCACCCGAATTTCAGGAATGTCTTCGGTCTGTTCCTGAGCGGAACTAGAGGCAGGCAAAGCTAGAGTAGATGCGATCGTTCCTAGGGTTAGCCAAACTAAATTTCTGGGCATAATATTGTGCATGAAAAGCCTTAAAAATCTAAATTTTCACGAAAAGATTTGAGCAAGATAGCGTTCTTGAACTAACTCTTGCGCTGAAAAGACTAACCACAAATCTGCAAAAATTTGCAGTAAAAAGCAGGCACAAAAAGCGATCGTTGTGTGCTTTTTGGACTCTGTGGTTCAAATAAAATCAGCCAATTCAAGAAGGGGCACGCTAAACCGTAGTAGAGATGAGTTCAGGTGCCGAGTGGCAAAGCCTAACGCCACAATGAATTGAGGTATGCGGATCTTATTCCTTCAGTATTTCTTTAGTAAAAAGCTGTGGCGGAGCGGTGCAAAATGCAATAGGATAAAAAATCAGTAAACCCATAATCCGTACCTCGCAGATTGGAACAAGGGGCTGAAAGCCCTCAAATACATTGCGGCGGGCATCCTGACTTAAAGGCAAGGCAGCAATCAACTTACTCTTGACCTTTTCACAGTTGCGGGACAGCGCCGGGTTTGCACCGGACTTTCCCCGTTACCTCTGGTGGCTGATCCCCACCAGAACCGAATGTCACTTAACGTTTGCACTGTTGAAGTTGCAAAATTATTAAGACCAAACCTTTAGAACTACGCTTCCCTCCAGGAAATCTAAATTCTCAAGATTGGACGGCTCACATCATATCCCCCCCGTCACCGTTTGGCAAGCCATGGTTTTTCTGAAAACAGTCTTAAAATATCGCCCACACCTTTTGGAATGGTGTATTGCCAGTTCTGTTGCCGTTCATCTAGGACTTTTAGGAACAGTTTTTCACTGGCAAACGACATTGAAAACCGCTACGTCTTCGGCTGAAAATATTCCTGTAGATTGGATTACGATCGTTCCACCAATACAATCTGATTCCTCTGCTGTAACCTCAACAGCATTACCCCAGAAAACCTCAACGTTGAATGCGATCGTTTCGTCCAAAGCATGGCCAAACTCTCACCGTTCAATCCCAAAAATTGAAGATAAAAATGATAAATCTTTGCGTCAAAAGACCTCTTCTCAACCCTATGCAAATCTTGACTTAAGGAACAGTAATGACTTAAGCAATCATGATCGTAAGGCTCAGGAAGCATTCGATTCGCCCTTTGCGGCTCCAGCAACGACTTCGAGTCTAGCTAGTCCGCCCAGTTCTACTCAGCCTACCGAGCTGACTACTCCCGATGACTCTGAGGCTAAACCTGCTGTCCAGTCTGGCTTGCAGAACCTCACTCCCAGCAACGAGACGATCGCAACAACAACGGTAAATCCTGCCCCAGTTGGTCGTCTCCAGTCCTCCCCAGGGAGATCAATCTCTCCGACCCGTTCCACTCCCAAAGCAACACCTATTCCTACACCTCCACCAACGCCGGTACCCACTCCCATCCCTACGCCAGTTCCTACTCCACCCCCAGCCCCCGAAGTTTTTCAGTGTCTAGTGTGTCCTCCCCCTAGCCACTATCCCCAGGAAGCACGACTGAGTGCCCACAGTGGCAGTGTTCAGGTCATTATTGATGTTCACCCAGAGGGCTATGTTCTTTCTGCCCAGTTAGGCTCCTCTAGCGGCTCTGGTATCCTCGATCAAGCCGCTCTTGATACGGTGCAAACCTGGCAATTTACCACTACGGCGAATGGACGATCGGGTATTCCTGTTTATGTAGACTTCAAGTTAGAGTAAAGACTTTCATTTCAGACAATGTACACCACAAATCCATCAAGATTCCCAATTATAAAACCAAGCGAATTTGTGATCCTGTCGTGGTTTTTTCTACTTCTAGACGAGTTTGAAAGGCTTCCTTAAATTGGGGCATGTGTGTAATGATTAAAATGCAGGCAAAGTCCTGAGCAATGGCATTAATGGCAGCAATTAAACGATCGCATCCCTCATGATCTTGAGTTCCAAACCCTTCATCTACAATCAGTAATTGTAAGGGAGATCCCGATCGTTGGGCGAGGACTCGGGCTAAGGCAAGTCGAATAGCAAAGTTCACCCGAAAGGCTTCCCCCCCTGAAAATGTTTCATAGGAACGGGTTCCGCGAATATCTGCAATGCGAATATCTAAGGTATCAATTAACTTATCCTGAGCAGAGCGACGAGACGATCGCTGTGTAATAAATTGGACATGAAGCTGATGGGAGGTTAAGCGAGTCAAAATTGCATTGGTTTCTGTTTCCAATTGCGGTAAAAGATTTTCGATCAATAATGTCTGTAATCCTTTTTTACCAAAGGCTTGCATCAGTTCAGCATATAACTGGGCTTGATAGTGGCAAGACTCCAATTCCTGAGCTTTACTATCCCGCTGTTGGTTAAGGTGCTCTAAAGCCGATCGAGATTGCTCCAATCGTCCTAAATTAGAAAGCTTTTCTGCTAGGCATTGACGATCGTTTTGCAGTTTAGTGTTGATCTTCTCTAGGGCACGATTGAGATCAAAATCTAAGACTGATTGTCCGAGGGAATTATGAAGGTGTTCCAGTTGCGTTTGACGCTCTGTCAACTCCCGTTCATACTGGCTTAATCTGATCTGTAGCGTTTCAATTTGGGCTTGGATTTGGGGGAGTTTAGTTTGCGCTTGCTGTAAAGCCTGATAGGCTAAAGGACTGTCTTGATGGGTGCGGAGTTGTTGACGCAGACGATCGTGAACGTTGAGATCATAATCTAGATTGGCAATATCTTGAGAGAGGCTCTGAATCTGTTGATAGTTTTCACTGGTGAGCAAGGCCTGTTTCTCTGCTTCTAAATCCGCAATATTACGATGGAGTTGCGGTAATTGTTCCGCTAACTTAAGCAATTCTTTTTCCATCGATCGAAATTCAGCCGCACGAATGTCTACCCAACGCCAGCGATCGACTTCTCCTCGGGCTAAGGCATGGGAGCGATCGTCATAGTTCAAGTCGGCTAAGGATTTTTCAATTTGTGCCAGTTCGGTTTGAATCTGGAGATTCCAGGTCTGTAAGCGTTGACAACGATCGAGTTCCTCAAATTCTGCGTAAAGACTTTGATAGTGCAGTTGGGATGCTTTCAAATTATCCAGTTTTTGTTGTAGTTTTCCCCGTTGTTCCGTCAGTAAGGGATAATGATTAATCTCTTGATCTACTCGACGATATTCTTCCCGCAAAACCTGAATTTCTCGTTCCGACACCATGAGTTGATCAGCTAAAACCAAGAGCATATCCACAATGTCTTGGCGTTGTTCTGTTTGATGGTGTTGAACTTGTTCCCAATGAACCTCATCCAGGGGGCGGTGGCAGAGCGGGCAGTCGCTCCCGGGTTCTAGTCGATCTTGAAATTGATCGAGATCCTGAAGTTGAGCCTCATAGTCTCGCTGGTGGGCTTGTAAACGCTCCAGAAAATTTTTCCGTTCCTGTCCCTTTTCCCGCAGTTGACTGCGATAGGGTTTAAGTTGATCTAAGGCTTCAATCTGCTCATGCAGGGTTAAGAGTTCCGCCTCTAATTGAGGCACTTGTTCCTGTACACTTTGAAGTTTTTCGAGTTGACAACGTAAGTCGGTTAGCCTCGCCTCGACTTGAGCTTGAAGTTTTTGTAACTCCAAACTTAAGGTCTGTTGACGTTGCTTTAAGGGCATAGCCTGAGCCTGTAATCGATCGAACCGATCGAGTTTTTGGCGTGCAGTTTGTAAGTTGTCAATTGCGGCTTGCAGTTCTTCTTTTTTCTCCAGACGCGCTTCCAGCGTTTGCATGTTTTGCTCGGTTTGCTCTTTCTGGAGAATCAACTTTTGGAGGTCTATTTCTAACCCTTGCCTTTGACGATCGTATTCTCTCTGTAATTGCGATCGTTGTTGTTGCAAAGCTTGAAACTGAATCCCTTTATTCGCTAAAACCTCTTCTGCCTGCCGCAGTTCTGCCCAGATTTGGTAATTTGCTGTAATTTGTTCAGCGTTTTCTAAAGATTGCTCTAGGGTTTTTAGCTCCGCCTGGGCAGCCTCTAACGCCCTTTGACAATCTGCCTTTTCCCCCTGAAGCCGATCCCGTTGGTGCTGAAAAAACGATCGTTGTTGTTCTGCCTGCCGTAACTGATCTAAATAGGCTTGATCCTGCTCCTGTTGGTGTTGCAACGCCTCGACTTCTGCCTTGAGGTTGCTCCACTGTACGTCCAAAGCCTTCCGCTGTGCTAAATCTTGATCAACCTGTTGCAAATTCTCCCTGAGTAACTGAGCCTGGATATTAAATTGCCGCGTCCGCTCCTTTGCCTTTTCCGCTAGAGCATCGTACTGATCCAGCTTCAGTAAATCCGCCAGTACCTGCTTTCGTTCTGAAGGGCGTTTGAGCATAAATTCATCTGCCCGGCCTTGTCGTAAATAGGCAGAATTAATGAAGGTATCGTAATCTAACTTTAGGGTATCAATAATGCGCTGCTGAGTTCCCCGCAACCCTTTTTCCGTTAACGATCGAAATTGGAAGGGTCTATGATCCTCTAGTCCGGGGCGATCGTTCTCTACATTACTGACCACTTGAAATTCTAAAACTGTGGACTGTTGGCGCTGATGAGTCCGCAGCACCCGATAGAGTTGCTGATGACTCTGGAACAAAAAATCCACCTGCACCTCAGACTCCGTACCGTGAATTAACTCATCGTCATAGGTTGTGCGACTCTGCCCCCACAATGCCCACGTTATCGCTTCCAACAAAGATGATTTTCCTGCCCCATTTCTACCACAAATACAGATGGTATGGAGTCCCTGAAATTCAATGTTAGCCTGTTGATAACTTAAGAAATTTCGTAAGCTTAAACGGATGGGCAACATCTGGATGGTGAGATGGAACAGTTAAAACGTTATTTTACCTTGGGCACCTGAAAAAATTCAAAATGATACAGCAGTCCTAGATCAGTTGTAAGGACTAGACTGCTGAAACCGTTGTGGGGGGGGGGGGGGG
>JBMTZC010000195.1:0-8458 GCA_049455215.1 Prochlorotrichaceae cyanobacterium | reverse complement strand
TATCAACATGAGCCGCGCTTGTCCCATTGTTATCGCTAGGGGCTAAAATTATTACTGTATAAGCCTTTCATGGCTGATTGATGATAGCCCCCTCAGTTGCAGCAACGTCACGAGAGATTTCCTGAGGGAACCTGAATTGAGTGTGACGGGCGGTTGGATCCCCCGGCACAATTCCTATTCTTGCCTGGGGTCTACGACAAAATTTGTAATTTTTCCAGATGTCTCTTAAGGACAGGGAATGGTTAAGGGGTGCAATGACCTGTGCGGTGCGGCCACTTGCGACCATGAGTCGAGGTGATCCTGAAAAAATAAAATTAGGGTAGCGCAATCCTAACGTTGCATCCACCCTAATTACTTAAACATATACGCTAACTTGAGATATAGCCTCTCCCAAAACACTGCTAGACACAGACATTTTCTCCCTTAAGGGAAAAAGACTGATCGTTGCTTGTCTTGAAAAGTCTTGTAACCTAGATCTTAACCCAAAGGCTGACCCCAACTTTTGGTAAACTTAGCAGAGCCCTAACGAGCGACCATTGAGGGTACTTTAAGGGGTTCTACTTCTGTCTCAGATGTTCTTAAGCTAGGAAAGAGAAAATGGTTTTCCTCAACATATTGAGCACCAAACAACCCTTTCTCTGCCCAAAAGTACCGATCAGTTGTATGCTCATTACGTCGTACTAGTAGCAGCGCAGGTGGAGCAATTCCTTCTGCATGGATAAACTTTCGGGCCGCAGTAACCGGTTTATCTTCACCGCATTCAATGCTGAACTGGGGGATATTCTCCAAAATTCGGCGACCTTCCATGCGACGACGGCTCTTGCGTTTACGTCTTCTAGCCAACCTCCTGACCTCCCTATTAAAATCACGTTACCCAATTGAGCGTTAAAGACACTTTCTTCACACGCCCCCCACGGGTCTTGACAAAAGCCCCGCTGCTGGAGGGGAAACATCCTAGAGTCTCATAGCAGAGCGTGCTCGAGGATTGAATCCAGAATACTCAAGTCATCTTCAGCCAGAATCTGAGCTTCGTTAAAGTGTATTAAGAATTACAGATTCCGAGAAGAGTATATCGAGTTACCGCTAGACTTTCAATATCATTTAACGTAAAAACATAATTTTGCGTGACTTTCCCCAAATCCCCCGCCATCAAGTGATCCCCGCCTTGACGGGCTCAAATCCTCTCTAGGGTTTGGCTCCCCTGCCTAGAAAGCTCGTTTTCTTCGGAAAAGTTTAAGAATCTTAACGTCGATTATGTTTACAAAAGTTAACAACTTCTCCAGGATTTATCTTTTGGGGGGTGGAGATCTGTTTCTCTCGTTCTTGATCTGCAAATGCCTTTTAGTCCTGAATTGACGGCGCTGTGCCAGGCTCAACTCAATGTCCTCATGCAGTTTGACGGATCTGCCCAGGGGATTGTCTATCTTTCGGAAACTGGAGAGGATCTCTGTCCGGTGGCGGTTTATCCCAGTATTCCGGCGGTTAATCTCCTCAATCATCAGTTTGTGCTGGCTGCGGAACAGGAACAAGAGCGGGAGGATGTGCCCAAGGCTCTGGAGGTCTTACCGTTGCCGAGAACTTCTGCAACGGGGAATTTGGCTTTGCCTGCGGCTCTTCCGACTGCAGAGCAGGAGTTGCTGTATCAAGTGGTGCTTCCCCTACAGGAAGATCGCTATGTGCTAGGGGCTTTGGTGGTCAGTCGGGGCGATCGGGATTGGCAAGCGGGGGAGTATCAGTGGCTAGAACAAGTCGCCCAAACCCTGACTTGGGCGGGGTTGATGGATCGTCGGTTGCAATGGTTGCAGCAACAGCTTCAAGAGAAGCAGGCGGAGGCGGATCGCCAGGAGGATGCTCTGGAAACTCTGTTACATCAGATTCGTAATCCACTGACGGCACTGAAAACCTTTGGAAAGTTATTACTGCGGCGGTTGTCGTTGCAGGATCAGAATCGATCGGTGGCGGAAAGTATTGTGCGGGAGAGCGATCGTTTACAGTTCCTGTTGCAGGAGTTAAAGAATCAGTTTCATCCGGTATCGGTGTTGCCCTCAACGGATGTTAGGGATTCTAGTGGTTCTCCGTTGGTGCTGCCGGGTCGTGTCCTCAGTTCCATCCGGCCCACCTTGCCTCCCCCTATGCCAGGCACTCTGAACGATGATCTGCGCGAGATCAACTTAGAGTCGGTATTAGCGTGGTTGATCCCTGGGGTGCAGGCGATCGCTGAGGAGCGCAACTTACATTTTGCCTATACCGGATTAACGATCGCTGTTCCAATTCAAGCAGCGGTTAATCCCCTGCGGGAGACTCTGAGTAACCTCATTGATAATGCGATGAAGTACACCCCCTCAGGGGGATCCGTTCAGGTGCAGTGGTTACGGCCGGGGGGAGAACATTCGGGATGGCAGTGGGTTGTGGTGAGTGACAATGGCCCCGGTATTCCAGCGGAGGATTTACCCCATTTATTTGAGCGTCACTACCGAGGGGTACAAGCCCACGGGGATATTCCCGGAACGGGGATTGGCTTGGCGGTGGCCTATGAGTGGATGGTACAGATGGGCGGACAACTTGAGGTGATCAGTCCGGCTGGGATGTGGCGACCGGAGGGAGATGGCGGAAGGGGGGTTGCGTTTCGGGTGTGGCTCAAGGAAACCGCTGACGCTTGAAAGGACTCTATCGATCGCGTTGTAAAGTTTTTTCTCTGTTTTTTTTCCATTTCTCTTTCCTGAGGAGAGAATAGGAGAATATATGCAATTCTAGGCTCTTTCCGCTACGCTCTATGGAATTTGAATGGCAGTCCGCGATCGTTCCTAACCCTCTCATTTTTTCTCCTCAGACATTGGTGACGGAAGTTCTGGACTGTCTTAATGATCGTTCCAGTGATCCCGACATAGCGTCCACTCATTCGAGTTGCCTAGTGGTTGATCAGGAGCAGGTGGTGGGGATTTTTAGCCCTCAAGCTGTCATTCAAGTCTTAGGGCAATATTGGCGGCAACCTGAGCAGTTAGAGAGCCTAACAGTTGAAGCGATCATGACTTCACCCATGACGATCGCTGCGGCGGCGGTGAATTTTGAGCTCTTACAAGGGATATTTCAGGAGTCTGCTCCGCCTGGGGTGATTGTGGTGAGCGGGGCAAACAATTTTAGTTTGATTACGGCCAGGAGTCTCTTGATCAATCTTCCCTCCACTCAGGGGGGTACATCATTAGAACAGGATTGTGAATTAGAACGGGATTGCGAACAAACCCAACTCTTTCAGTCTACCTTTGAGCAGGCTGCCGTGGGCATTGCCCATGCTTCTCCCACGGGACAATTTATTCGGGTCAATCAAAAATTCTGTGAGATTACCGGTTATGACTATGAAGAGATCATGCAACTCTCTTTTCAGGACATTACCTATCCTGACGATTTGTCTATTGATTTGGAGTATGTTTATCAGCTCTCCGCAGGGACTCTCAATACCTACACCTTGGAGAAACGCTATGTTTGCAAAAATCATAGTATTACCTGGGTGAGTCTGACCGCTTCTCTCGTCCGTCACGCAGATGGAAGTCCTTCCTATTTTATTGGAGTGATTGTCGATATTAACGATCGTAAGAAACTAGAACGCGATCGTCAACGAGCCCTGAGTACTCTGGCACACTCCCAAGCTCTATACGAAAACTTAATCATTAATTTCTCTGAAGCTATTTTTTTAACGGATGATGCAGGGGATTTAGTTTTTATTGGTTCTAGTGCCCATCAAATTTTTGGAGTTTCTAGCCTTGATTTGTGGGAGAGAAAGAATATTGCCCATATTTTAGGCGATGATTTTGTTACTGCGATTGAATTGGTTAAAGCTCGAGGAGAAATTGTTAATCAAGAATGCAATGTTGTGCATAGTTCCGGCAAGCTTCGTCATCTGTTAGTGAATATAAAACAGGTTAACTTTAAGTTAGGAACTGTTCTCTATAGCTGTCGTGATGCTACGGAGCGAAAAGAAGCAGAAGAAGAATTACAACTGTATGAGCATATTATTTCCACCACTCAAGATTTAATGTCCTTTGTCGATCGTGATTACCGATACCGGGTGGTGAATGATACCTATGCGCGACGGTTTGGACGATCGAAGGCGGAAATTATCGGCCGTACACCCGTGGATGTTATGGGTGAAGAAACGTTTCAAGAGGTCGTAAAACCCCATCTCGATCGTTGCTTTGAAGGTGAGCAGGTTCATTATCAAGCTTGGTTTAATTTTGCCGATCAGAAACAGCACTATCTGGATGTGTTGTATGCCCCCTATCGGGAATCGGAAGGTGAGGTTACCGGAGCAGTGGTCAGTGTGCGGGATCTCACCTCGGTCTACGAGTCGGAACGTCTGCTTTCTCTCCAGGCTCGACGGGCTGAAGCCTTACTGGCGTTACCCTCAGCCTCCGAAACACTGTCCGAGCAGGCCTTTTTGCAATATGGTCAGGAACTGGTGGAGGATTTAACCGAGAGTCAGATTGCCTTTATTCACTTTGTCAATAATGATGAACAAACGATCGAATTGGTAGCCTGGTCTCACCGTACCCTCCAGCATTTTTGTACCGCTACCTTTGATACCCATTACCCCGTCAGTCAGGCTGGAATTTGGGCGGATGCCCTGCGGGAGCATCAGCCGGTTGTCTTTAATGATTATGATAGCTATCCCCATAAAAAGGGCTTACCCCAAGGTCATGCAGTTCTCCATCGTTTAATTAGTGTTCCGGTGATTGAGAATGGCAAGGTCGTGATGTTAACTGGGGTGGGGAATAAAGCGACAGATTACACGGATGTGGATCTAGAAACGGTACAACTGCTCTCCAATGAGATCTGGAGAATTGCCCAAGCCAAACGAACCCTTTCTCAACTGCGAAATCTGAATCGTGAACTAGAGCAACGGGTTGAAGAACGGGCGGCGCGCCTCTATTTAGCCACTCAGGCAGCCCGTATAGGGATTTGGGATTGGGATGTGGTCAACGATCGTTTAACTTGGGACGATCGGATGTATGAAATTTATGGACGTAACGGTAGATTAGAGGAAACCCAAACCTTCAACACTTGGGAAAGTAGTTTGCATCCTGAAGATGCAGAGCAGACCAAACGAGCCTTGCAGCAGGCTCTCAAAGGTCAGTCCGATTTTCAAGTCACCTTTCGGATTGTTCAACCGGCGGGTAAGGTGTGCTGGATTGAAGCCTATGGACTGGTTAAACGAGATGATCAAGGACATCCCCTGCGGGTGATTGGGGTGAATGCTGATATTACCGATCGTAAGACAGCAGAAGAACAAATTCAACAGGAAAGTGTATTTCGCCAGCAAATTTTGGACAACATGGCGGAAGGCTTATGCGTGTGCAAAATTCTGCCGGATTTTCCCTCCATTCGCTTTAGCCTGTGGAATCCTGGTATGGAGGACATTACCGGATATACGCTGGCGGAAATTAATGTCCAAAACTGGCCAAAAATTTTATATGCCAACCCAGAGATTCGCTATCGCGTCATTGCGTTGATGAATACCCTTCGTCGGGGGCAAAATGTGATTTCTCAAGAATGGCAAATCCAGCATAAAAATGGGCAACAGCGAACCGTTGCGGTTTCTATCTCGATACTGCCTACTGAGGATAGTCATCCCATGCTGTTGGGACTTTTACAAGACATTAGCGCTCGTAAACAAGCAGAAATACGACTTCAGCAAACTCAATTTAAGTTTCAGCGCTTAGTGGACGATATTGGGGATGACTTCATGGTGTTTAGCTACTCTGTTGAAAAACAGGCTATCACCTATGTCAGTAGTGGCATTCGCTCTATTTTTGGTCTCTTTCGCCAAGATGTGATTGATAAAGATTGGCATGATGTAATTCAGTGGTCGCCGAGTTCGATCGCCCAGCAAAAGGAGGCTATTCAACAGTTTCAAAAAAGTCGGATTAGTTTTCAACAACTGGAGATGGAGTTTACTCATCCCAATGGGGAAAGTCGGATTGTGCAAATCTCTCAGCACCCCCTATTTAATGAGTTTCATGAACTGGTGGCCGTTGAAGGGGTTATGGGAGATATTACCCAGCGAAAAAAAGCGGAAGCGAGTCTCCAACAAACGAATGAAGAACTGGCGCGGGCTACTCGTCTCAAGGATGAATTTTTAGCGGCGATGAGCCACGAGTTGCGAACACCGCTTAATGCCGTTCTGGGCATGTCGGAAGTCTTATTAGAAGAAGTGCTGGGATCCATTAATGAAAAACAACGCCAGTCTTTAGATACCATTCAACGTAGTGGTCGCCATCTGTTGGATCTGATTAATGATATTCTCGATCTCTCTAAAATCGAAGCCGGAAAACTGGAATTAAATCGTTCTCCAGTCTCTATTGAGGCCTTGTGTTCCAGTAGTATTGTTTTTGTAAAACAGCAAGCTCTGCGCAAACAAATTCACCTGAAAACTACACTTCCACCCCAACTTTCTCCGGTTCTGTTAGACGAACGACGAATGCGACAGGTGTTAGTTAATTTGCTATCTAATGCGGTTAAATTTACCCCGAAAGACGGCTCGGTGCATCTGGAGGTTTCGGTGCGCCCCTCGGAAACTAATTCGCCCAGTTATCGGATTCGCTTTGCGGTGACGGATACGGGAATTGGTATTTCTGAAGCGGATCAAGCGAAACTCTTTCAACCCTTTGTGCAAATTGATGGATCCCTCAATCGTCAATACAGTGGCACGGGCTTAGGGTTGTCTTTGGTGAAGCGTATTGTTGATCTGCACCGTGGCTCGGTGGGTGTGCAGAGTGTGCTGGGGGAGGGAAGTTGTTTCTGGGTGGATTTACCCTGTCAGTTTGATGCGGCTCACCCTGTGCCGATCGCTCCGTCGCTAGAATCCACGACCTTGGAGACGGTGGAGCCCACCCGTCCACCCCTAATTTTACTGGCGGAGGATAATGAAGCCAATGTCAGCACATTGCAAAATTATTTGGGGGCAAAAGGGTACGAGTTAGTGATTGCCAGTAATGGTCAAGAAGCGCTGGATCTGACCCGATCGCTGCGCCCGGATCTGATTTTGATGGATATTCAAATGCCGGTGATGGATGGTTTAACGGCCATTGCCAAACTCCGAGAAGATTCCCAATACAAGGAAACCCCCATTATTGCCTTAACGGCTTTAGCGATGCCGGGGGATGAGGATCGCTGTTTGTCTGCGGGGGCCAATGCCTACCTCACCAAACCCGTAAAACTGAAACAACTAATCACCACGATGAAAGGATTACTCCAACCCTCGGAGTCTTAGGGCGCGTCATCAATTAATTCTAGAAGCCTTGCGGTCTAAGGGTTACCGCGCCCGCTCTAGCAAACATAACTAGGGGCTGAAACGATTGCCGTATGAACACTGCAGCGCTAAATGATGACAGTCCCTAGCCTCGCGTAAAATTCTTCGCCGCTGTAATCCGAATTCCCTGAGGGGTGACGTAAGCAACTTCAGGGTAAAACGGTTGCGGCGGCGCACCGGGAGGACGGGCCACCACATTGGCTATGCGCAGTTGGGTCGGTTCCATCTGTAAAGCCAAAATCAGACAGCGATCGTTTCCTTCTGAACCCGCATGAACCAGCCCTCGCAAACGTCCCCACACCACAATATCCCCCCCCGCAACGATCGCACTGCCGGGGTTGAGATCCCCCACAAGAACGACCGTACCCGGATGACGAATTTCCGCCCCCGATCGCAGGGTGGTTTGCAAGTAAAGGGGTAACGCTAAAGTCGAGGGGGAATCTTCCGTTACCCCTGCGAACAGTTTGGGTAAGTCCTGTTGCTCTACGGAATACCCCGCCGTAGCGGCAGCTACCGCAGTCTGTCGGCGGTTAGTATAAACCCGCTTGAGATGCAAATCATAGGTTTCGAGGCGATCGGCAAACTCCCGTAGTTGACGACCATCCAAGAGGCGATTCCGGGCCACCAGATCAACCCCCTGCCCTGCAGACCAGAAACGATCGCCCCCGCTTAAGCGTTGCTGCAGTTGTTGCCAAATTTCTTCCCACCACACATCTGGAGAAATCTCTAGTTCCTCACCCTCTTCCTCCTCCGTTGCCGGATCCATCAAGACGGGCTTAGGGGCTTCTTCCGCTGGCAGAATAATTTGCAATCGCTGGGGCTGATCCGCTGGAGGGGTAGGCTGAAGGTGTACCTGACGGTTGAGGGGAATGGTCGGTAAATTATCGAGATCCTCTGTTGTTCCAGATTCCTCCGGGCTAACAGATTCTGAAGGGGCAGAGCGATCGTGATCAGCGGATTCCATCATTTAAGTTGCAAAGTTTGGCTGCAAGTTGAGGCTGCAATTGACACTCCCCTGCCTAAATGCAAGGGGATTCTTTAATCTACGAACTGACTTGCCCTGACAAGATTACTCCAGCCAAAGTAGAGGTCGGTTCTCGTAAAGCGTTGCTCATGTCTAGCATGAAGGTTCCTGTGTGCCCCACAGTACCCAAT
>JBMTZC010000194.1:0-8488 GCA_049455215.1 Prochlorotrichaceae cyanobacterium | reverse complement strand
CTAGTTTTTTCCCCTTAAAGCGGAAACCGCAACCTTATGTTGGCGAAATTTCCCCAAGGATCTTAAAGCGCACATGGTTCATGGCTAAGTTCCCAATACTGAGATCCCCAGGCATTTCCTTAATGGATGTTCCTTCCACCAGCACTTGTTCAAAGCGGATACCTTTACCAATTTCGACGTGATACCATAACAGCCCCATAAAAAAGCGCAGGGGGTAGGGGCCATAGCCCAGATCGTCGGGATTGGATTCCATCGGCAACCAGCCCACCCCCGGCAAATAAAATTCTAGCCAAACGTGGTTATAGTCTGGTTCCAGAGGAACGTGGAAGCGATCGGGCTCCTTGGGACATTTGTAACGCCCAATGGTGCGGCAAGGGATACCATTTAAGCGACTGAGGGCCAGTAAAACCCCAACGTATTCACCACAGGATCCCGTCCCCCGATCTAAAACCTCATGGGGAGGAGTGATGTGGGGGCGAATCCGATAGGAAAGACGATCGTAAACATAGTCCCGAATACAGAGCATGACCCGCAATGGGTTTGTCTCGTTACGCTTGGCCTCTTGGGCTGCAAGCTGGACGGTGGGATGCTCCATTGACAGATCTTCATTGTCTACCAAGTAGCGATCGAAATCTGGGGGCAGGGTCTTCTCTTCCTCCACATCCTGGGGTAATACCTGATATTTAATGCTGTAGAGATCTAGGACTGCCCGCCAGCCAAAAACGTGGCGGGTATGTTCTGTCAGTTCATCAAAGCGGAAGACCGCTACCCGTTGCCCGTCCTGTTCTTCTTCGGTGTAGGGTAGCCCAAACGGTTCTACGGAAATCACCTGCTGACGATCGCTGCTGGAGGGCAGGGCAATCCGCCATTCCACTTGCTTTAAGACCATGGGATCCAACGGAGCCAATTCTTCCACGTAGCACATTTCCACCCGGTAACCTGTACTGCGGGTATAGGAGCGATGCTCGGGATGGTGACGTTGGTAAGTGAGGCGCTGCAGACGGGAGCGATCCCGCACGGCTAGACGATAGGGATCGGCACTATTGGGTTCGTCTTTAATGAAACGCTCATCACCGCTATAGAGAACCCAAAGTTCCCCCCGATCGCCATCGGTTTCAAGAACGGCCATGCCGGTGGGGTTCTCAAAGGGAGTCAACAAGCTAAATAACTCTTCCCCCGTCGCCCGATCGAGGCAGAAAATAGTTTGTTCTTCGCGATCGCAAATCCAGAGCCGATCGCCATCTACCGTAATATTTTCTAAACCAACGCCAGGGGCACGAAATTGGGTAATATACTGTCCCGTCTCAGCATTGAGCACAAAAATAACATTACGACGCTCACTGCTGACGTAGAGGGTTTGTTGCCAAACCCCAATACCTTCCACCCGATCCGGCAAATCCGCCACAAATTGAGGTGACCAGTCCGAGAAAGAACACCGATAGATTCGATCGCCCTTGGTATACCAGAGCCATTCCCCGTCATAGCTAATGCTATTGGCATCTCGGAAGATGGCCGTATGGTCGGTGTTCAAAACCGTCGTATTGTCTGTATCGGGATCTAGCTTGACCACATAGCCATGAATGCGATCGAGGCAGAGAAACTGATCATTAAACTCACAGAGTCCACAGAGTTGGGTGACCCCAATGGGGTAGATCAGCTTAGGCGCATGGGAAAGAAGTGAAGCAGAGGAATCAGTCACAATGGTTGCTTACGTTAAGGGCTGAGGGTGAACCGCAGCAGGAGTCATCAGGATAATCTGCAGGATTAGATCGTAGATTACACCGTATTTTATTAAACCGCATCTCGTCTTAGGTGTATCTAGAGATGGTGACAAAGCTCTTGATTTCTTGGGATCCTTTAAGCTGCGATAGCGCTCATCAGGTTTGTCACGGTGGCAAAACCGACTGTACCCAGGGGATGCGGTGAAACAGCCACCTCGAAAAATCCCCATGAAGCAAAGGATCCATAATGTTAGCTTTTCTCTGTTCTTGCCCTAGCCCAGTGAGCTATCCCCAGGCACTAGACTGGCAAAACCAACTGTTGCAACAGCGCTTGAGCAATCCCGATCGGGCTGATGTTTTATTACTGATGGAGCATTTACCAGTTTATACCCTAGGGCGGGGGGCGTCTCTTGACTTTATACGATCGCCAGATCTACCTTTTCCTTTGCATCGAGTTGGTCGGGGTGGAGAAGTAACTCACCATTGTCTAGGGCAGCTTGTCGGCTATCCTATTTTTAATCTACATCGTCATCAAACGGACTTACATTGGTACCTACGGCAACTGGAACAGATCCTCATTGAGGTAATTCGGGATTATGATTTACCCGCCGATCGTAAGCAGGGCTTAACGGGGGTTTGGATTGGCGATGTCAAGGTTGCAGCGATCGGGATTCAGGTTAAACGCTGGATCACTTGTCATGGCTTTTCTCTCAATATTTGTCCAGAGCTACAGGGATTTGAAGCGATCGTTCCCTGTGGGATTGATCAATATGCGGTCGGTAGCTTGCAACAATTTAAACCCGAAATTTCTTACTCAGAAGTGCAACAGAAGGTTATTCAAGGTTTTGGCCAAACTTTCCAGCTTGACTTTCTCTGCCAAACGCCCTGGGAATTGGGCTTGTCCTGACATTTCCACCATTCCCCTCCGGGTCTCAGCAGAAAACCCGTTCCGAGAGATCTGGCAATTTTATTAAGGCGGAAGAGTGTGGCGCCGCACTCTTCCGCCTTAAGTTTTTCCGCTTTCAGTGGAAAGCCCAATTTTACGGCTTGCCGCTTAAAACGAAAAAGTTAGCGAGAGCTAGTGGCGAATATCGATCGGGGGGCTTGCCCAAACGGAAACCCACAGCGTACAATGATAGACCGTGTTTAGAAGAATTCACCCATGCCTAAGTTAAAAACTCGTAAAGCGGCGGCGAAGCGTTTTCGCGTCACGGGGAGCGGTAAATTTATGCGCCGCAAGCCCTTTCGCAGTCACCTGTTAGAGCACAAGACCGCTGCTCGCAAACGTAAGCTTGCTCAGGATGCGGTCATTCATGAGACCGATTGTGAGCGGGTCTCCTTAATGATGCCCTACGCTTAATTCCTCACGAATGTCCTTAAAGAAATTTTTCTGGAGTATCTAATTCCACTATGGCTAGAGTTAAACGGGGCAATGTTGCCCGCAAACGCCGCAGTAAAATTTTTAAGCTGGCCAAAGGCTTTCAGGGCAGCCAGTCTAAGCTGTTTCGTACCGCTAACCAGCGGGTCATGAAAGCACTCTGTAATGCTTACCGCGATCGTCGTAAGCGTAAGCGGGATTTCCGTCGTCTCTGGATTGCCCGGATTAATGCGGCTGCCCGTCTGCATGGATTGAGCTATAGCCGTCTCACCTATGGGTTGAAGTCTGCTAATATTCAACTCAATCGCAAAATGTTGGCTCAAGTTGCAGTACTAGATCCACAAGCTTTTCAAACGATCGCTGAAACCATTAATCGCTAGTCGTTAAGTCTACGGGGAGAGTCCATCTGTTCGGCTGGGAGGAAACATGACTGATTCATTGTCAGTAGTCTACTTGTTAATTCTGATTGCTTTCCTTGGGGGAGCAAGCTGGTTCGTTTTACGCCAGGTTTTAAGAACTCGTCGAACAGAACTCACCTTAACGCAGTTACAACGTAAACTCTCCCAGGGCTCTGGGCTTCCCGAAGAGCATTACGAACTGGGGAGTATTTTATTGGGGAAAAAGTTACTCACCCAGGCTATTTTGCAGTTTCAAAAAGCCCTGAAGTCTAAACAGCTTGACCCTACTTCAGAGCTAGCCGCCTTAATTTACAACGCCCTCGGTTATGCCTATGCCTCTCAAGAGCAGTACGATCTGGCGATTCGTCAATATAAGGATGCCCTCAAAATTGTGCCGGGCTATGTGGTGGCGCTGAAAAATTTAGCCTTTGCTTACGAGCGCAAACAATTAAATACTGAAGCTATTGAAACCTATCAGACGGTTTTAGAATTGGATTCCAGTAACGCTATCGCCCAAAAGCGTTTGGATATTTTGCAGAAGACCAGTTCATCTTAGGAGCACTTCGATCAATATGGCTTTCAGCTTCGCCGCCCGCTACAATCTCTAGGCATGCATGGTTACCAGCGGCGAAATGTTGAATTTCTCCAGGTGTCCAGAGAAACTAGCTTTTGTTGACAGCCTTTCCGCTTAAAGCGGAAAAAATTAGGTTGTTCTTCTATTGACACAACTGAATTGAGCATTGAGAGTGTTTTGTGATTGTCTTTAACCCCATTGCACCCCCCCAGACCCCTGCCCGCACGATCGGCCGGTCTCTTCAGTCTGTGTTTGTCATGATTGTGGTCTCTTTGCTTCTACTAGGGGGATTGGGCAGTCGCTTAGCCTATCTCCAAATTGTGGAGGGTACACGAAACCGAGAACTGGCCGATGATAATCGTATTCGCCTCATCCCCAAACCCCCTCAACGCGGGCAAATTTTCGATCGCAAAGGCCGCTTGATGGGGGGGAGTCGTATTTCCTATTCCGTGTTTCTCTGGCCCGTAGCCCAGGAGCCTGAACAGTGGCCCAAAGTGCTGGAGCGTTTATCCCAAATTCTGCAGATTCCCGAAACGGAAATCCTGGCCCGTTTAGAGAAGGAAGGCTACAATTCCCCCTATCGGGTGCGCGTGGGTCGCTGGATTACAGAAAAGCAAGTCATTGCCATTGAAGAGGCTCGGCAAGAATTACCGGGTATCGAAGTTGATTTTGAAACGGTTCGTTATTACCCCAATGGGGATCTCGCGGCTCATGTTTTGGGCTATACCGGCGAAATTACCGATAGCGAGTTAGAAGAACTAGAACCAGAGGGTTATCGCCTAGGGGATGTTCTCGGCAAATTGGGGGTGGAAGATGCCTTAGAGTCTCAGTTGCGGGGAGAATGGGGCGGGCAACAGGTGGAAGTGGACGCGACGGGGGAAATTGTGCGGATTTTAGGAGAACGTCCCTCAATTTCTGGCAACGATGTTACGTTAACTATCGATTTAGAGTTGCAAAAAATTGTTGAAAAAGCCCTAGGCAACACCCGAGGGGCGATCGTTGCCATTGATCCGAATAATGGTGGCGTGTTGGCTATGGCTAGTCGTCCCACCTATGACCCCAACCTCTTTTCTAGCCGAATTACCGAAGCCCAGTGGCAGCAATTGCAAAATCAAGATCACCCTTTTTTGAATCGATCGTTACATGCCTTTGCACCGGCTAGCACCTTTAAAATTGTCACCACTGCGGCAGCGATCGAGTCGGGTCGGTATAGCGTTGGCACCTATCTCCCCACCTACCCTTATATCGATGTCTCAGGGCATAAGTTTTGGGACTGGAACAATGCTGGTTTTGGTACCTTAGGATTTGCGGGAGCCTTAGCCTGGAGTAGTGACACCTTCTTTTACCAAATTGCTATGGGCATTGGGGGTGAAATCCTTTCCGATTGGACCCGACGGTTTGGCTTTGGTGAACACACCGGCATTGAACTTTATGATGAAGAATCCCCGGGTTTAGTCCCCGATGATGCGTGGAAGCGCGAGGTTTTGGAAGAGCCTTGGTTTATGGGGGATACCATTAATATGTCGATCGGCCAGGGGTATTTGCAAACGACCCCCCTCCAGGTGGCGGTGATGTTTGCGGTGGTGGCGAATGGTGGCGATCGGGTTCAACCCCATCTCCAAAAAGACAATGAAGCCTCCCGAAACTGGCGGAAGTCCCTCAATTTACAACCCAGTACCGTTGCGATACTCCAACAGGGATTAGAGGAGGTGATGTCGAGGGGAACGGGTACCGGCATTATTGCGGGTAGCAATCTCCCCTTCTTTGCGGGTAAAACTGGGACAGCGGAAGATCCCCCTCGGGAAAATCATGCCTGGTTTGGGGCCTATTCCACCGCTGATGACCCGGAGATTGTGGTCGTTGCGTTTGCTGAAAACTCCGGTGGCGGCGGCGGAAAAATTGCGGGGCCAATGGTCAGGCAGGTCTTACAAGGCTATTATGCAATGAAGAAGTAATTGCGTTTGTCCCCTTAATGATGCGAACTTTTGCACTGCGACTGAAGCCCCAGGATGATTTAAAACTGGCACTGCAAGCTTGGGTTGCCCGAGAAGAAATCGAAGCGGGTTGTATTGTCAGTGCAGTGGGAAGTTTAGAGCAAGCAACCCTCCGCTTTGCAGGACGATCGGTTCCCCGCCTTCTCAAACGGCGATTTGAAATTGTTTCCCTGGGGGGAACGTTGTCCCCCAATGGGGTACACGTTCACCTTTCCCTAGCTGATGCTTGGGGACGAGTAACGGGGGGGCACCTGATGGAAGGGTGTCTCGTGTATACCACTGTGGAGTTGGTGCTAGCGGAATTACCCCACTATGTGTTCAAGCGGGAATTCGATCGACAAACGGGCTACTTAGAACTCAAAATTCAGCAGAATGGTCTGCCCCCGTTACTGAATTCTCATCGAGACTTGAGACTCACTCGCCAGCGATCGATCGATCGCTCTGATTAATCAAGTCCAGCCCCGGGCTCATACCTTACGCTTGAGAAATAAAATCAGTGCCTCGCTGACTTTTTCGTGCCAGTCTTCCTGGGCATAGTGGCCAACTTCTTCTAGGGCGCTAAATTCAGCACCGGGTAAGGTTTTAGCAAAGGCTTGAATCTCCTCCCAAGGTAACCAGGGATCCCGATCGCCCCAGAGCAATAAGAGGGGTTTTGCCCAGCTTTTGAGACCGTCTTCAATTTCTGCGGTAACTTGAGGAACTTTTAAGCGCCGCAGGGTGGCCACTAGCGATCGTCCGGCATCGGAACTTTTGAGAAAGGGACGACGATAAATATCTAAATCTTCATCTTCTACCCGATAACCGCCAGCCCCTTCTAAGGTGCGATCCACCAAGAGGGGATCCTGGGTTGCCATATCGCCCACTAAGGGCAGAGCCATTTGCTTGAGTTTCCAGGGAAGGCGGCAATTGCGGTTGATGGGGGCATTGACAATAGCCAGACGATCGATGCGATCGGGATTACGCAACGCATATTGAATACCCACAGAGCCGAGAAAGCCTTGAGCGACCAGGTGAACCTTCTCTAACCCCAAGGCTTCAAAAAAGTTGCCCAGTTCTTGCACGAGGGCATCGGGCTGATAGGAAAAGTCAAAGAGATCGGGTTTATCGGAATAGCCGGTTCCTAGCCAATCGGGGGCGATCGTCCTGAAGCCTTGCTCTGCCAAGCTGGGCAGAACACCTCGCCAACTGTAACTCTGGGCAACAATGCCATGCAGGAGGATCACGGGCAAGCGATCGGGTGAGGGAGTGAGGGGTTCAGATTCACGGTAAAACCACTGGAATTTGCCCGCTTTTTCAATATTATCGGTGGGAGTAGTCATGAAATACGATCGGTAGGGTCGTTAGGAACTGAGTCTGAAGAATCCAACCTTCAGCAAATGGGCCGGATTCACGGCTTAGATCATACTGCGAAACCTTGCCCACCTTGAGACCTTTGCAACCGGAGAAAAGCTTTGCGATTGGTGCATCTACGAAAACTGAGCGTTGTCCTGTCTTTCCTAGTGGGGGGGTGTCAAGCGGGGTGGACTCCGGTGCCTAAACCGATCTCCCGGGCTGACGATCGTGTCTTATCCCCGTTATTGCAGTCTTTCCAAACCCAGTGCTGGATTACCTATACCCCCTCCACCTTTGACCCCACGGTAACCCCCATGCATTGGCCAACCCAGGCGGAGGTTGAAGCCGATTTGCGCACCCTACGGGCTTTTGGCATTACGGGCTTGGTAACCTACCGCGCCAATTACAACGATCGCAATGCCCCCAGTACCCTGATCAACTTACCCGATTTAGCCCAGCAGGAGGGATTTGAGGGCATTATTTTAGGCATTTGGAATTTGGAGAGTGCTGCAGAACAGGAAGCTATAGCAATTTTTCAAGAGCATCCCTTGGTGCAGGGAATTGTGGCGGGCAATGAAGGTTTAGGGCAGCGCTACACCTGGGAGACCTTAAGCCGCACGATCGCCACGTTGCAGGCCCAGACCGATAAACCCGTGACCACCACGGAAGAACTGAAGGATTATTTTCTAGACGATCGCCTGCGCCAGGTGGGGGATTGGCTCTTTCCCAATGCCCATCCCTACTTTGCCCAAGTCAAGGATCCTTTAGCCGCAGCCCAATGGACCGAAAACTGGTTTAATCGCCTCGATGCCCTCAGCGATCGTCCCATCATCTTCAAAGAAGTGGGACTCCCCACCGCGGGCGATCCTGCCGTGAGTGAAGAGGCTCAAGCTCAGTACTACCAAGCCTTAGGACAAACCCCCGTTAACTTTGTCTTTTTTACCGCCTTCGACTTGCCCTGGAAACGATCGACGGGGCAAAGCCCCCTGAGTCCGGATCTGAACCCCGAACCCTATTGGGGACTCTTTCATAACGATCGCAGCCCCAAGTTAGGCGCACAACAACTCCAAGCGCAACAGTGTTTACCCTAG
>JBMTZC010000193.1:0-8516 GCA_049455215.1 Prochlorotrichaceae cyanobacterium | reverse complement strand
ACATCAAGGTTACCGCGCCCGCTCCAGCAAACATAACTAGGGGCTGAAACGATTGTCGTATAAACACTTCAGCGCTAAATGATGATAGCCCCTAGTACTCCTTACGCCTCCTCGTCCCAATCTTGTTGCAGATGATGCACGGGGATCGTGGCAATAAAAGTGGCTCCCGCACCAGGCTGACTTTCTGCGGTGAGTGTCCCCCCGTGGCGACGGATAATTTTACGGCAGATCGCTAAGCCAATGCCGCTCCCTTCATAGATTTGACGTCCATGCAGCCGCTGAAAAGGCTGAAAAATACGATCGCAATATTTGAGATCAAAGCCAATGCCATTATCCTTCACCCGTAATTGCCAATACTCCCGTTCTTCAGCGCTGTAACATTCGGACTGCACCTGAATCTGCGGGGGAACCTCAGGACGAATAAACTTGAGGGCGTTACTTAAGAGGTTTTGGAAGACCTGACGCATTTGTGTATTATCAGCATCAATGGTGGGGAGGGGCTCAACCTCGATCGTTGCCCCAGTTTGCTCGATCCGCACTTCCAAATCGGATAACACCCCTGCCATCACTTCGTTTAGATCCGTGGGGGTAAAGGCCTTGGCACGGGTAGACACCCGGGAAAAGCTGAGTAAATCATTAATTAAGGCTTGGGCCCGAGCCGCCGCATTTAACATTCGTGCTAGATAATCTTGCCCTTTTTCAGAAAGAGAGTCTTGACAAGTTTGGTTTAAACGATCGCCAAAGGCCTGAATTTTACGCAGCGGTTCCTGTAAATCATGGGAAGCGACATAGGCAAAGTTCTGGAGTTCTTGATTACTTTCTTCCAACCGTTCTTTTGCCCGTTCCAATTGGTTAATTAAGAGTTGACGTTGGTGTATTTCCGCCAGGATCTGCTGCTCCACTTGTTTGTGTTCCGTAATGTCTCGCATAATAGTCGAGAGCCCCACAAGCTGTTCAGCCCTATCTTTCAGGGGAGAAACCGTCAGAGAAACATCTACGATCGTCCCATTTTTGTGGACGCGAACCGTTTCATAGTGGTGAATGTCCTGTCCATGTGTGAGCCGTTCGACAATTTGAGTTTCCTCCTCTTCCTGTCCAGGCGGGAAGAGAATTAAAGTCGATTTTCCAACAATTTCTGCCGCTGAATAGCCCAAGAGCTTCTCGGCACCGCTGTTCCAACTGGTGATCTGGCTGTCCAGAGTCTTCGTGAGAATCGCATCATCCGTAGACTCCACCACCGCAGCCAAGAGACGGGAAGTTTGCAACGATCGATAATGCTGAATAGTCCGCGAAATTTGATTGGCCAGGAGTTGTACTGTCTCCACATCTAGACCGGTATAGTCGCTGGCTTTATTGCCAACCCCCGTCACCATAACCACTTTGCCATCTTCAATCACTGGGACAGACAGGAAACGATGTAATACCGCAGGTCCCCCCGGGAGTTCCTGTTTGTGGGGATCACTTTCATAATCATTGAAAACAACGGGTTGACGCTGGCGCAGGGCCTCGGCCCAAATTCTGACTTCACGAATCGGGGCATGACTGTCATGGGGGGATTGACCGTAGTGATCCAGGGTACGCTGCGACCAAATCACCTGATCGATCGTTTCTTCGTCTTCATTGATGAAATGAATGAAGGAAATTTGACTTTTGGTGAGATCTTCGGCAATGCCTTGGGCTTGCTGCATAAACTCTACTTCATCTAATTGTTCAGACAGTTGAGGGAGTAAGAGTAATGCTTCTGCCCGCTGGGCTTGTAGGGATAACGCTAATTCTGCTTGATAAATATTGGAGATATCCCGCACACTCACCACCGCTCCTGTAATAGAGTCATGGGTTTCTCGGTAGGGGGTATAGGTGATATCCAAATATTGTTTCTCATCACCAAATTTAAATATATTTTGATAATGAACTTCTTCTCCAGCAAAGGTTTTATCGAGGTAGGGCTTAACCGTTTCACGAAATTTATCTTCACCTAAAAATTCTGTGACCGTGTGCCCAACAATTTCAGTTTTGGGTTTGTTAAATTTCTTGGCGTAGGCATCGTTGACCATCAAGTAAGTATAGTTACGATCGACAAAGGACATTTGATCCGGTGTGGTACAAATCACTTCTTCATAGAGGCGAAGCATGGCCTCATCTCGTTTACGATCGCTAATGTCTTGAATGACAACAATGGCATAATCTGGACTGCCATCCGCTTTCCGCACCAAAGAAGTCGTCAAACTCACCCAAATGGAAGAACCATCCTTATGCAGGTAACGCTTTTCCAGGGTGTAGGATGAAATTTCTCCCGTCAACATTTGCTGTAAATAAGCTTCACCGGCATTTCGATCATGGGGATGGGTAATTTCATCAAAGGTGATGCTCATCAGTTCATCGGCGGGGTATCCCACAATGTCGCAAAACCTCTGATTCAGGCGAATGGGGTAACCACTGCTTGCAACATGGGCAATCCCCACAGCTGCTTGCTCAAAAGTATTTCGGAAAAGTCTGGCTTGTTCGATAGCCTTTTGTGAGGCAACTTTAACGAGTAGTTCTGCTTGTTTCCGATCGCTAATATCTCGACAGGTAAAGAGCAGGTCTCCCCCCGCCACATCCACCGGCTTGATATTCATCAATAAGTCATGCAGGTTATCCCACTTATCCCGCACCGACACTTCTACATTGGTCACTTCGCCACCGGATTGGATTAAGCCGTCTAGGTTATAAAAATTAAGATCCAGCACCGCCTCAATGGATTCCTTATGGGCAATTTCTGTAGCGGAATACCCAAAAATGGTTTCAACGTTAGGGCAAATAAACTTAAAGGCACCTTGACTATCGGTGACAAAGACGGCATCGGAAATACTGGATAACACTTGAGAATACAATTGTCGGGATTCTTCAATCTCCCGCATAATGGCTTTACGATCGCTAATGTCCTGAAGCGAAGCAACCACAAAATCAATACTGCCATCGGGTTTTCGGGAACACCCCACGGTTAAATCCGTATCAATAACCTTGCCGGTTTTGGTGACAAAGCGTTTTTCCAGTTCGTAACCTTCAACTTCGCCCCTCAACAGCTTGTTAAATTGCACCAGATCCTTATCCAAATCCTCAGGATAGGTCAATTCTGGCCATGTAAGCTCCATGAATTCTTCCGGCTCATATTCCAGCATCTGAGAGAGTTTGGGGTTGACCCGCAACCACTCTCCATGAACTCCCGTCAGGGTTAAGCCAATATTCGCCAGCTCAAACAGAGAGCGGGTCAAGTGTTCCTGCGATCGTAATTGTTCTTCGATGACCCGCCGCTGGGTAATATCGGTGACGCACCCGACATAGCCCACCACCTGATTCTTGTGATCTAATTCCGCCACCGCTTGGCCATACACCCAGGTCACTGAACTGTCGGCATGGCCAAAACGATATTCCAGGGCAAAGGGGCGATTCTCCTCAATGGCTTGAGTCCATTCAGCGAAAATTGCTGCTCGATCCGCTGGATACAACCCTTCCAGCCAACCGTCGCCGAGAGCTTCTTCTGGGGTTAACTGGGCAATGGCACACCAGCGATCGTTTACATAAATGCACTGGCCGTCAACATCCGTCCGAAAAATGCCAACGGGAGCCGCTGCCGCCAGACTGGCATAGCGCTGTTCGCTTTCCCGCAACTGCTGCTCAACTTTTTTCTGTTTCGTGATGTCGTAGCTCGTCCCAATCATGCGGATGGGAATTCCCTGCTCATCCCGTTGGACTAAACCATTCGCCTTTAAACATCGAATGACACCATCGCCATGAACAACCCTAAATTCCGTATCGTATACCGCTTCATTATTTAAGGCCCGCTTTAAAAGGGCTTCTGCCGCTGGTAAATCTTCAGGATGTACTCGACTGGCCCAGGCCTGATAATTGTGCTCAAAGGCTTCAGAAGTAATGCCAAATAATTCACAATAGCGATCGTCCCAGATCAATTTATTGTGAGAGATATCCCAATCCCAAATCCCAATGCCCTCAGCTTCTAAGGCTAAATTCAACCGAGTTGATAATTCCCTGAGTTCGGCTTCGGTTTGTCGCCGTTCCGCCACTTCCGTTTCCAATTGTTGATTTACCGCTTCTAGTTCAGAAGGGGTTCGTAAATCTAACGCTTGGGGAACCATGGGAACCAAAGCGATCGCAGTGTAGACTGAAACGCCCGCGGTCAGCGCTTTGATGAGACCAGAAAGCCAATAACTTGAATGCCATAAAGTCCACACTTGGACTAAATGGATGGTGCCACAGAGAATAATACAGGTAGCAAACAATACGAAAATATTATAAAAAGGGATATTTTTACGCTTTTTCAAAAAGTAGAGCAGCGTCAGAGGAATGGAATAGTAAGCTAAACCAATCAGGGTATCCGAGACTAAATGTAAACCCACCAGAGTCGGTTTCCAGAGGTAACAGTAACCCTGGGGCATATATTGGCTGAATAATAAGGGGGTAAACATCATAGGAAATACCTCATCAGAAAAACCTCACATCAAGCTACCCTGGGGTTTATAATATCTCTTGCACTGGAACGAACAACTTAAGGCGAGGGAGTAGAACGCAGAGCATTTCACTCTCGTTAAATTTGTCCGGCTTAAGCGGAAGACCTCCACTGAAAACCCAAACATTTAATGCAGGAGTGCGGCCCAAAGCGCCGCCCTCCTCCGCCTTAAGTTGGTAGAGGAATATATAGTTTTAAGGTAACCGATGGATAGGGGTTCACTTAAAACGCAACACAAAACTTCAAAGGTTCACGGTTATGCTGGCTAAGCGAATTTTACCCTGTTTAGATGTGAAGGCTGGACGAGTCGTTAAAGGGGTCAACTTTGTTGATCTCAAGGATGCGGGGGATCCCGTAGAACTGGCCCAAATCTATAACGAGGCCGGGGCCGATGAACTGGTGTTTTTGGACATCACCGCTACCCACGAAGAGCGAGATATTCTCATTGACGTGGTTTACCGCACGGCGGAGCAGGTCTTTATTCCCCTCACAGTGGGGGGCGGAATTGGCAATTTGGACATGATTAAAAGTCTGCTGCGGGCCGGAGCGGATAAAGTCAGCCTCAACTCAGCGGCTGTCCGCAACCCCGATTTGGTGAACCGGGCCAGCGATCGTTTTGGCAATCAATGCATTGTCATTGCGATCGATGCTCGTCGTCGTGAAGATCCCGCGAACCCGGGTTGGGATGTGTACGTGCGGGGTGGGCGAGAAAATACCGGACTGGATGCGGTGACCTGGGCCCAGGATGTGGCTCAGCGGGGGGCCGGAGAATTACTGATCACCAGCATGGATGCGGACGGAACTCAAGCGGGCTACGATTTGGATCTGACCCGAACGATCGCGGAGTCTGTAGAAATTCCAGTGATTGCCTCCGGGGGGGCAGGCAATTGCCAACATATCGGCGAAGCCCTCACCACCGGCAAAGCGGAAGCCGCCTTATTGGCCTCCCTGCTCCACTACGGCCAACTCACGATCGCTGAAGTGAAAGCTCATCTGGCCCAAGCGGGGATCCCGGTGCGCCAAGGGGCTTAGGCCCACTCATAGGTATGGCGTGCTGTCAAGGCGAGGGCCAGGGCATCCGCAGCATCATCGGGACGGGGAATATGCTGGAGGTCTAATTCTCGGGCAACGGCTTCCTGCACTGCTATTTTTTCCGCATTGCCATAGCCCGTTAAGGCTTGTTTGACCTGAGCAGGGGTAAACTCCGTGGGGATTAGGCGTTGCTGATTGAGCACTAGCAAAATCACCCCCCGAGCCTGGGCCACCAAGATGGTATTGCTCATGCGATAAAAGAAAAACTTTTCGATGGCGACCCGATCGGGTTGGGTTTGCTTGAGGAGGGTCGTTAAGTCTGTATAAATGGTTTCTAGCCGATCGCCAATGGGGGTGCGGGCCGGTGTTTGAATGATGCCAAAATCAATTAACCTAGGCAAGGTATCGGGACAGTCTCGATCCACTTCGATCAAGCCATACCCCACGATCGCTAAGCCGGGATCTAGTCCTAAAATTTTCATCGATCGTCCTCTACCCTGACCCCTGTGATGCCCCGCTTTCCCGAAAAAGTGTCTGCCCCAAAGCTTGTTGCCTTCCGCCTTGCCTCGCCAGGGTGGAAACTCCCGATCTCCCTCTTGTGCTGTTGCTTGGCAGTGGGGATCAGTAGCTGCGCGAATACGGCCCTGGGGCAACGGATCGAGCAAGCTCTAAGCATTCCCAGTCCATTGCCCCGGACTGAGGAAACCCCCATTCCCACGGTGAAACCGAGTCCAACGATAGAGACTCCGACGATCACTCCTGAGCCGCGCCGCTCTCCCACCTCAAGCCCCGATAATAATACAGAAGAACCACAAAGTCCATCGCCCCTACCGACGGTCTCTCCTACGATTTCAGGGACAGACGGGGCAACGCTGGAATTGCCGATCGCTATCACCCCCACCATTGAGTCCGTTTTAGCTTTAAACCTGATCAATGTGCCCACCACTCCCGCCAGTGTCTGGGAGCAATCCGTCACCCGTCGTCAATTTGCCCGTTGGTTATTTGAACTCAATAACCGGCTCTATGCCGATCGTCCCGGTGAACAAATTCGGGCCAGCAGTACCAATGCCACCCCAACTTTTCAAGATATTCCCCGAACCGATCCAGATTTTGTCTTGATTCAAGGCTTAGCGGAAGCGGGCATCTTGCCCAGTCCCTTGCGGGGCAATACCACCGCCACTCAGTTTCGTCCCGATGCTCCCCTCACGCGAGAAGCAATGGTGCTCTGGAAAGTGCCTTTAGATGCTCGTCAATCCCTTCCCGCTGCCACCATCGATCGCATTGAGCAAACCTGGAATTTTCAGGACAGTCAGCAAATTAGCGGCGAAGCCCTGGGAGCGGTATTACTGGATTTTCAAAATGGGGAGTTATCCAATATTCGCCGCGTCTTTGGCTACACCACCCTCCTACAACCCCAGAAAGCCGTTACCCAAGCAGAAGCGATCGTGGCCCTCAGTTATTTTGGGTTCCAAGGTCAAGGGGTTTCGGCAGCCAACCCTCCCGCAAACCCGACTAACGAGACTTCGCAATAAAGATTTCAAGAGACTAGGACGATCGACCTGAGATCTCAACCGACCTTAAGCTGCACTTTCCCAATACCGACAGGCACTGTAAGCGAGGGTAATCACCCCCACCGCGATCGCCTCTTCTTCCGGCATAAATTTGGGATGATGCAAACTGTAGTTAGGTTGATTCAGAGATTGAGGCTCCGGGCGACCCACCCCTAAACGGAACATGGCACCGGGAAGATGATCCAAATAAACCCCAAAATCCTCAGCCCCCAGGGACGGTTCCGGTAGGCGTTGTAACTGCTGCTGGCCAAAGGCTTCAATAAAACTGTTCTCCAGTAAAGTGGTGAGGTCTGCATCATTGAGCACCGCAGGCGTACCCCGATCGTATTGCAACTCATAGCTGGCTCCAAACATTTGACAGGTTTGGGCAACGATCGCTTCAATCCACTGGGGAAGTTTTGCATAGGTTTCAGGATGAAGGGAGCGGGCCGTCCCCTTCAGGGTGACCCGATCGGCAATGACATTGGGGGCGCGTCCTCCCTGGATTTGCCCAAAGCTCAGCACCACGGGACGCAGGGGATTATGGGTTCGGCTAATGGCTTGCTGCAACCCCGTCACCACCTGAGCCGCAATCCAGAGGGCATCGATCGCTTCGTGGGGTCGTGCGCCGTGTCCAGATTCGCCAATAATCGTAAGGGTAATATCATCCGCCGCAGCGGTTAAAGCCCCGATGCGAGTGCCAATAGACCCCACGGGAACCGAGGGAAACACATGGACTCCTAAGAGCGCATCAACATCCTTGATCGCCCCCGCATCAATCATCCATTGTGCCCCCTGAGTAATTTCCTCTGCCGGTTGAAAGAGGAACCGGATCCGACCGGGTAACGGCAATTCAGCCGCCAAGCTACTGAGCACCATCGCGGTACCTAAACCCACCGTGGCATGAAGATCGTGGCCACAGGCATGCATAATTCCCGGATATCGAGAGGCAAAGGGCAGACCAGTTTGTTCCGGAATGGGCAGCGCATCCATATCGGTGCGAATGCCCAGACAGCGGCGATCCGTTCCGGTACCGGGTAAATCGCCAACTAAGCCCGTCCGTCCCACAGATTCCTGAACCTGTAACCCCAAGGAATACAATACGCCCGCTAGATAGGCCGCCGTTTGATGTTCCTGACCACTGAGTTCAGGATGAGCATGAAGGTGACGACGAATTTCAATGAGTCGAGGGGTAAATTGGGCTGTTAACGCTTGAATACGCTGAAGCATAAGTTTTGGCAATGGTTGGGACGTTTCCCGTAGGTTGGGTTGAGAGACGAAACCCAACAATTCCAACAATAAAAAGGCTAAAGAACACCTCGATGCATGGTGACGATCGCCCCTCAGTCTTGCCTAGGTACTAGTACTCCTTGGCTTAAGTTCACTGATCATCAAACCCCTTCTAGCTTCCCCTTGGTAAGGGGAAG
>JBMTZC010000192.1:0-8533 GCA_049455215.1 Prochlorotrichaceae cyanobacterium | reverse complement strand
AGATGGCTCCTGGTAATCGACTTGAGCCGTCCTGGACTCCTAACCCGTGGTACACCAGGGCAATCAGACCATGCATTAAGGGGGGCTTATTCCAATAGGGATCGCCCCAAAGTCGAGGAAAAAGCCATCCTTGCCAAGTTCCCCCTTGATAGATTTCCCGGGCTACCTGGGCCACGGTACCTTCATCCCAGTCCCGTAAGGCCACTCCCCCTAAGTCAATGCCATAGAGGAGCAGTGCCGCCAGGAAGAAAAATATCAGCCAGGAGCGATCGTCTTGGGCCATTCCCTAGGCTTCCGGGTTGAGAATATGGGCAATTTCTTTGTCCATAAAGGTCAGTTCATTGAGAATTAAGCTACGGCGAGCGGCGGAATTTTCCAAGCATTGGGTGACCTTCACCCGCGATTCCGCTAAGGCTTTAATGGTTTTAGCAAAGGCTTTATCCAAAACAATCTGACATTCCTCTTCCGTTAAATGCCCACTATCGGGGGAAACCACTTTTAAGACCACCGCTTTGTAATGTTGCGCGGTCTGGAAGGCCTTGGCTAAGTCCACCTTGAGGCGGGCCAATTCAATTAATTCATTGGCAGCAATAACAATATCTTGCTCTTCGAGGGCGAGAGGGGTCGTTTCAGATGGGCTCATGGTGATGTCCGGAGGAATAAAAATTAAATCTTTAACGCCAAGACCGTTGCTAAAGGATTGCTCAGGGAAGTCACCTTGATCAAGCTGAGCCAGAATTTGATCCAGAGCCCGTTGACGGTTGCGATCGTTATCCTTGGGAGAAAGCCCCCGCAAGGCAATGAGAAAAGCACCGCAACTTAAGTTTTCACGATCGTCTGGAGCAGCATAATAAACTCCGCCTCGTTTTTTCAAGGCTTGTCCCCTTCCCTAACGGCTAAAGGAATACGAAGCAATCGTACAGGATTGCTGGAAACTCCGCTCCCCCGCGAAGGAAGATTTACGACCTAGGATGCATCATCCATTAATCTGAAAGCGTTGCACAACCTAGATTGCCACACCCATCCAGGTTGCTGAGCCCGCCCAAAAACAACTAGGGCTGCCCCCTTCTCTATCCCTCTGAAAATCCCTGAATGAAGACCCCTTCAGGACAAGCCCTAGGCTGCACACGGGGAACCAAAGCGGATCTGACGCTTCGAGAAGGGAAGATAATGAGGTGCTTTTGCCGTGAGACGATCGGCTAAGTCTTCTAGGATTTCTTCCTTGACCCAACCTCGGGCCACGATGATCTCTCCTAAACGCATTCCAGTGGATTGCTGATCATAAATCACAACTTCCAGTTGCCAGGGCGTAATTAAGCCCGCTTCAATGAGGTGATCCCCTAAACGTTTTTGATTGACTAAATTTAAACTATTTAAACGAGATAAAGTCATGTTAGAACGTCCTCAATGATGCCAAGAGAAACGATCGTTTGGAGGACGAAAACTATATCTGATCTCATCCGTTCTAGATTCGATCAATCTCAATCCCCAAGGCGATCGTGGCTCAATAAACTGATGATGTGAAATAATCCTAAGGGCATTTAGCAAAATTGTGGAGCCCCAAGGCTGAAATTCTCAAAAACTTATTCGTTTCTTTAAAAATAGACGCTGAATTATAAAGGGATGGTAAAGATGTGAAAGCCATGTAACTTATGCAACCACACCATTATGCGGTTTTCCACTGACAGCAACCAACTTAAGGCAGAAGAGTGCGCTGCCCCTTCCGCCTTAAGTTGGTTGCCCATTATGCACACTGGGGTAAACATAGCCTCCCGATTCACTAACCCCAGCGATCGTTGAAAAATGGATTAAAAAAATGCCTTAAAATTAGACCAATCATTCCAGGGAGATTCCAATGCTGACCATTGTTCCCAAGCCCCTTATAACTGAGCAAACGGAAAAAACTGAAATTTTTTACCCCAGTGAGGATGGAGAACCCTTGGCTGAAACCTTTGTTCATGTAGATGCGATCGTGATGTTGTTGGTGCTATTGCGCCAATATCTGCAAGACCACTTTCAAGAATACAAGCCGCTCATTCTAGCCAACCAATTTGTGTACTACGCTGAAAATTTCCCACGACTGCGGTTTGCCCCGGATATCGCGGTCGTCTTTGGTGTGGAGCCTGGCCCACGGGATAATTATAAAATTTGGGAAGAGAAGCAAGTTCCTGCAATCATTTTTGAAATCACCTCTCCCAGTACCCAAAAGGAAGATAAAGAAACCAAAAAGAACCTGTACGAAAGCATTGGTGTGTTGGAGTACTGGTTATTTGACCCGAAAGCAGAATGGATTCCAGAACAACTGCTGGGTTATCGTCTGGAAGAGGGAACCTATCAACCCATTCCCGATCGCTATTCTCAGGTTTTGGGGCTGAATTTGCAACCAGAAGGAGCCTTACTGGGGTTATACCGTAATGACACGGGGGAAAGGTTACCCCTACCCAGTGAAGTTGCAGAAGCGCTCAAAATTGCCGAGACCAACCTGGAGCAAGAACGGCAGCGGGCTGAACAGGAACGGCAACGGGCTGAACAAGAACGGCAGCGGGCTGAACGACTCGCAGAGCAGTTGCGACAGTTGGGTGTGGATCCGAGTAGTTTGTAGCCTAAGCGATCGTTGTCAGTCCTGGACATCATCTCAGCGGCCGCCTTACTACACCTGCAGATCCGCTAGTCCTAAGTATGACACCCCCTCCAGGGAAATCCGAAAACGACAGGGCAAAACCTCTAACCCCTGTTCGATGGCGGTGCGGAGTAACTGTCCATACACTGGATCTGCACTATCCCCTGGGGCAAAGGTGCTACAGTCGCCGCGATTGATAAAGTACAGGAGCACTGAACGGTATTCAGGCAAGAGAGCCATTAACTCCCGTAAGTGTTTTTGTCCCCGTGTTGTCACCGTATCGGGAAATAAAGCCACAGATCCCTGGGCCCAGGTTGTATTTTTGACTTCTAAGTAGAGATCAGGACGATCGCTTTGGGGGGAAATTAGGCGAAAGTCTATGCGGCTGTTTTCCTTACCATAGGGGACTTCCGTTTCAATCTGGTCATAGCCCGCCACTTCCGGAATGAGTTGTTGTTGCAACGCTAACTTCACCAACCGATTCGGTAAACTCGTATTAACCCCGACCCAAGTGGGGACTGGATCCACGACTTCGATTAATTCCCAGGTATAGGCATACTTGCGTTTAGGGTTATTACTGAGAGATACTGCAACTCGATACCCTGGTGTGCAGACCCCTGTCATTGGCCCCGTATTGGGACAATGGGCTGTAATCCGTTCACCACTATCAAGTTCAATATCTGCCATGAACCGCTTATAACGTCGCAGGAGGGTGCCTTGCTGGAGGGGGGGATATTGGAAAAACATAATGTCAACACACGGTTAGGGGAATGCCAAGATGGATTGGAAACTGTTAGCCCTCAGCTTTGTCACCGTCTTTATTTCAGAATTAGGCGATAAAAGTCAAATTGCAGCGGTCGCCCTCGGGGGCACGTCCCGCTTTCCGGTTTCAGTTTTTTTAGGAACTTCAGCGGCGTTAATCTTAACAAGTTTTTTGGGGGTTATCCTGGGGCAAGGGACAGCGGAATTACTGCCCAGTTCCTGGATTAAACTCGCTGCAGCCCTCGGCTTTACGATCTTAGGGGTGCGCTTGCTCCTGGACTCTAGACCGGAAGAAGCAGAGGCAGAGCCGGAAGAGTAGGGCATTGGGGGGTAAGAACCCTCATCCCTGTCGCGGGAAATGTAGCTATAACATAAGACAGATCATAAGAATTCCCCGACATCAGGGTTACGCAAAGGGTGCATACTGCTTCTCAGAAGTAGTACCTCAGCGGAGTAGTCTAGGGGCTGTCATCAGTTAGCGATGCAATGCCTATGCTGTAATTATTTCAGCCCCTAGCGGTCAAACGGGAACAGACACAGCTAATGTTTATACCGTAAAGGTTCTGGACTTAGTTATAACTGCCTTAGTAGGCTCACTCGTTCTGGCTCCAAAAACTGTCATCGATTAGGGATAAGTCATCTATACCATCCTCAACCCATTGTACGAGAATCATTGCAGATCCCTGATTTCACAGACTGGGATTCTGACTCAACTCCTGACAATGTAAGCATCTCACTGTTTAACAATGACAGCATTTCTTTAACACTTTCCGTAGACATTTAACGTATCAGTACTTGTCACGAATCGTATTCAGTTTAGACGGTAGAGTAGGGCGCAGCGCGTTCTGCTCTACCGTTGTGTTTATCTCCCTGAAATAGATAGCCAGGCTACAACTTAAGGCGGAAGAGTGCCGCACTCTTCCATTAACTTTTTCGCTTTCAGTGGAAAGCCGATAGTCAATCCAGTTTATTGCTTAATTTGACCATGCAAACCTTTACGTTTAAGAACGGCGATACCCTGCCTCTGCTGGGACTGGGGACTTGGAAATCTACACCGGAACAAATCATAACGGCAGTCAAAACAGCAGTGCAGCAAGGCTATCGACACATTGACTGTGCGACTATTTATAGAAATGAAGCAGCGATCGGTCAAGCGCTAACGGAGTGTTTTCAATCCGGTATGGTGAAGCGATCGGATTTATGGATTACATCTAAGTTATGGAACAGTTCCCATGCACCGGAGGCGGTGGGTCCAGCCCTAGAACAAACGCTGCAGGATCTGCAACTAGATTATTTAGACTTATATCTGATTCATTGGCCCGTTGCCCTGCGGGCAGGCATTCTCCTTCCCGAAACGCCCGAAGATTTTATTCCCTTAAGCGCGTTGCCCCTCAGTGAAACCTGGAAGGGAATGGAAGCGGTTTTAGGGCAGGGATTGTGTCGGCACATTGGGGTGTCTAATTGTAGTGTGGTTAAGCTCAAGGAGTTGATGGCCAGCGCAACGATCGCTCCCGAGGTTAATCAGGTGGAATGTCATCCTTATCTGCAACAACGACCCCTACTCGACTTTTGTCAGGATAATGGCATTTTACTCACCGCCTATTCTCCCCTGGGATCTGGCGATCGTCCGGATAGCTTTAAAGCCCCGGATGAACCCGTGTTATTGCAGGATTCCATGATTCAAAACATCGCAGAGGATCAAGGCATTACCCCCGCTCAAGTCTTGCTCAGTTGGGCTCTGCAGCGGGGAACCGCCGTCATCCCTAAGTCAACTCATGCACAACGATTAGCAGAAAACTTAGCGGCTGACCAAATCCAGTTAAGCCCAGCCCATTTAGAAGCAATTACCACCCTCGATCGTCATTATCGCTACGTGGATGGTACCTTTTGGGTTCGGGAAGGAAACACCTATACTTTAGAAAACCTTTGGGATGAAGGATGACCACCATGACCGTTAATTTAACTGTGCCCTCGATCGTCTGTGAGAAATGTGTGCAAGCCGTCACGAAAGCGATTCAGGGCGTAGATGCCCAGGCCAACGTTAGCGTTGATCTAGACACCAAGCACGTCACGATCGAGACAAGTGCCTCCGTAGAAGCCCTCACCGCAGCGATCGATGAGGCGGGGCATGAAGTAAGCCCCTAGGGGTAAAACGGGGACGGGTGCGGCTAAGGTCAACACCGCAGAGGTTCTGGTCTGAATGGATCACCCGCCCTAGTCTGACCCTGGTATGACGGGGGCGGGCGACGGACCCCTCCGCCGCTCTGCCTCAGAAGATATCGTGAAATCAGATTTCTGGAACTGAACCGTTGAAAAAGGCCAGAGATGCTAGAAGATGGTAGGGGAATCGATCGTAAGGGGGAATCCCCGGTTTTCCTCCCATCCCTTTACCCGAGGAGCAGACATGGATACCAATAACTATATTGATGTAATTGAAACGGTCATTACAAGCCTCAAGCAAGAAGGTTCGGGCATGGTAACCCACAACCAGGATGGCTATCTCTGGAAATTTCAGTACGGAACCGTTGAGGTATTTGTGCAGATTAGTGGTTTAACCGATGATGACACCTTTACCGTGTGGTCAATGGTCTTAAAGCCCCCATTCAAAAACGAAGTGGGGCTATATCGGAAGATTTTAGAAATGAACTCTGCAGAAACCCTAGAAGCCCGCTTTGCCATCCTGGGTGAGGAAGTTGCAGTCTTATCGACCCGCTCTACCGCCGATCTCTCCCCTAGCGAAATTTCCAGTGCCATTACTACCGTTGCGACCCTAGCAGATTATTATGACGAACCCCTTCAGGAAGAATTTGGGGCATAATACGCTAAGCTAACACGGACGAGAATTCCACTGATGAATTCTTTGTTTTGAGTAATGCGCTTTGGCCTTCCACGGAAAGCCAAATATATACCCGGAAGAATATGGTGCTTTGCGCTGCATTCTTCCGCCTTAAGTAAATCCGCTAATTTTTTGCCGTCCATGACCCGTGCCATAGTTGTAACCTCCGGTAAAGGAGGAGTGGGAAAAACAACGACAACCGCTAATTTGGGGATGGCCCTGGCAAAAATGGGACATCTCGTGGTTGTTGTTGATGCTGATTTCGGGCTTCGGAATCTAGATTTATTGTTGGGTCTAGAAAACCGGGTTGTCTATACGGCCCTGGATGCTCTTGCCGGAGAATGCCGTCTAGAGCAAGCCCTGGTCAAAGATAAGCGTCACGCGAAGTTAGCCCTCCTTCCCGCAGCCCAAAACCGAACGAAGGAGTCCATCAAACCCCAACAAATGCGCCAGTTGATCAAGGCGTTATCGAGCCGCTACGAGTATATTTTGATTGACTGTCCCGCTGGCATTGAAATGGGATTCCGCAACGCGATCGCGGCAGCGACAGAAGCTCTCATTGTCACAACCCCGGAAATTGCGGCGGTTCGGGATGCAGATCGGGTGGTAGGCTTATTGGAAGCACACGGGGTGAAACAAATTCGCTTAATCATTAACCGTATTCGTCCGGCAATGGTACAGGCAAATGACATGATGTCCGTTAGCGATGTGCAGGAAATCCTCTCCATTCCCTTAGTGGGCATTGTGCCCGACGATGAACAGGTGATTGTGTCTACCAACCGGGGAGAACCGTTGGTGTTACGCGAACCTGACAAACTCTCCTTAGCGGGGCAAGCCCTCCTGAACGTTGCCCGCCGGGTCACCGGCGAAGAGGTTCCTTTCTTGGATCTCGAGGTAACCAATAAGGGCGGGTTCCTGGGGCGAATTCGAGATCTATTATCCAGTAAATTGATCTAGTCATGCTTGGTGACCTGTTCGAGCGGCTTTTTGCCCGTACTCCTACCACTAGCCGAGAAGATGTCAAGCGTCGTCTCCAATTAGTGTTGGCCCACGATCGTGCCGACTTACCCCCCCATTTGATGGAAAAACTCCGTCAAGAAATTATTGAGGTGGTCTCTCGCTACGTGGAGCTCGATCGGGATGGCATGGAGTTCAATCTGGAAAGTGATCAACGCATTACGGCACTGGTCGCGAATTTGCCGGTACGGCGCGTCAAAAATTCGGTGAATACTGAGTCTGAGGATGCTCCAGATCTTTTGTCTGACCTAGTGACAGAGGATGGAGAACCTTTAGCAGACATTCACCTCGAAGATACCCATGAGCATGATGGGGACTAATGGGGACGGAGACTAAGCTGCGTCAAACATTTATTTTGCCTGGCTACTTTGCCGGGGCGAAGCCCTATGCGGGGTTAGCGGCCTATTTAACGGAGCAGGGGTTTCCCACCGTGACCGTTCCCCTCAGGCAATGGGATTGGCTGCCCACCTTGGGAGGCAGACCCATCACGCCTATTTTGCAGCAATTACAAGAAACGATCGATCGCTATACCACCGATAACGAACCTATCAATCTGATTGGTCACTCTGCCGGAGGCTGGTTGGGGCGTATTTTTCTGGGAGATCAGCCCTATCCCGATCCAGAATGGGATCCTCATCAACCCGTTAAGACCTGGAATGCCCGCTCCCGCATTAAAACGATCGTTTGCCTCGGTACTCCTCATCTCAGCCAAGAGCCCTGGACTCGTCGTAATATTGATTTTGTGAACGATCGCTATCCTGGTGCGTTTTACCCTGATGTCCATTATGTCTGTGTGGCAGGCAAAGCCATCTTCGGGCAACGGGGTTGGCAACACAATTGGCGCACGAATCTTGCCTACAATAGCTACGAACTCACCTGTGGAACAGGAGAAACCTGGGGCGATGGGATCACCCCCGTAACGGCGGCTCATTTAGAAGGCGCAACCAACTTGATTCTAGAAGGGGTTGTGCATTCTCCGGGCACCCCTCAGCCTTGGTACGGCACCCCCACGATCGTTGAACAATGGTGTCACTATCTGAACGTGAATCTCTAAGGATCATGGATTAATTCTAGTTCCGCAGTAGTTTGTGTTGGTTAGCTCTACGCCCATTGAGCGAGGAAGCAATCAAAAGGTTACGCAACCAGTTGTCATGATAGCGGAAGCCATTGAGTTCTTCAAAAGGACTGAGTACCCCTTGCTTTTTAGCTCGAGTCTTCCGTCCATAGGGATGAAAATTCCATAGGATTAAGGTACTCCCCAATGTCAAGACAGAAAAAGAGTGAATTTAAGAAGTAAT
>JBMTZC010000191.1:0-8535 GCA_049455215.1 Prochlorotrichaceae cyanobacterium | reverse complement strand
GTTCAGCGTGTTGAACAATGTTGTCGCGGGGGACAAAGTGAATCATTTGAGTACCCAGCTTAGCTGCGAGGTTTTCAATCAGTTCAACTTCCCGGTCAACGTTGCGGCTGTTACAGATTAAACCACCAAGGCGAACTCCGCCGGAGTGAGCGTACTTCAGAATGCCTCGGGCAATGTTGTTAGCCGCATACATTGCCATCATTTCACCGGAGCAAACGATGTAGATTTCCTGGGCTTTTCCTTCCCGAATGGGCATAGCAAAACCACCGCAGACAACGTCGCCTAATACGTCGTAGGAAACGAAGTCTAGATCTTCGTAAGCGCCTTCTTCTTCCAGGAAGTTGATGGCGGTGATAATGCCACGACCGGCACAACCAACCCCAGGCTCAGGACCACCGGACTCAACGCACTTAACACCTTTGTAGCCAGTCAGTAACACTTCATCCAGTTCCAGATCTTCTACGGCACCACGTTCAGCCGCTAAGTGAAGAATGGTGGTTTGAGCTTTACTGTGAAGCATCAAGCGGGTGGAATCTGCTTTGGGGTCACAACCAACGATCATGATGCGATTACGATCGGCTAAACCTGCAATGGTATTTTGGGAAGTGGTGGATTTACCGATACCGCCTTTTCCGTAAAATGCTATTTGACGCATGGTGAATTTTTCTCCGTGAGTAAGCTAAAAGTGAATCGTTACTAAGGAACTGTTGATAAGGATCAACGGGTGGCAAGAGGTTAAGTCCTTACCTAAACTATTTGACGAGGGACGTTGTCCCCTTTGAACTGCCGAACTGGACTTCTGGAAAACCCCAGTGAGGTGAGGTTTCAGCAGGCGGCGATCGTCCAAAACCGATCAGAATTTGAGATTTAGTCATGAGGCTTGAGGGGATAGGGGTTAGTTTTGAGTTTTGAGGGATTAGATCCCCGGTTTCTTATCGAATTCTTATCGAATTACAGCTAGGGTTTTAGGTTCACCACCCCAGAAACCGGGGATCTGAGGTGCAATTCAAAACTGATCATTCAGAATTCAAAACGGTCTTTTAGACGGGAGCGACTTGTTCCACCGTGAGGGTGGCGAGAACCCGCTCCCGTAGCTTGGTTTCGATCGCGTTTTTAACGGTGGCAGTACTGCTAGGGCAGTCTCCGCAAGCGCCCTTGAGGGTGACTTGAACTCGATCGCCATCTATATCGAACAGTTCCACATCTCCACCATCCGCCAGTAGGATGGGACGGATTTCTTCGTCCAGAACTTTTTGGATACGAGCGATTTTTTGGACTGTGGTGAGGGGTGCAGTGGGGGCAGTGTCAATCTCTGCGGCTAAGCGAGCGGGAACCGCTGCCCGTTCTTCCTGAACCTCTAGCAAAATGTCTTCAATACCCGCGAGACAGGAGCCGCAACCCCCACCAGCTTTGATGTAGTTCGTGACCTGCTCCACGGTGGTTAAGTCATTTTCAATAATGACCCGCCGCACTTTGGGCATAGTGATGGCATAGCAGGTACACACCATCTCCCCTTCATCCTCTTCATGGTGTTCCACTTCCACACCACGATATTTGAAGATCGCGGCTTCCAGTGCCTCCTGCCCCATCACGGAACAGTGCATTTTCGCTTCCGGTAAGCCTCCTAGGTAGTCGGCAATGTCCTGGTTAGAAATGGCGAGGGCTTGATCGAGGGTTTTCCCTTTGACAATTTCCGTCAGGGCAGAGGAAGAAGCGATCGCACTGGTACACCCAAAGGTTTGGAACTTAGAATCGAGAATGGTATCCGTGGAAACTTGGATTTTCAGGTGGAGTCTGAGGGCATCACCGCAGGCAATGCTTCCCACTTCACCATAAACAGTATCAACATCCGGCTCATTCAAATTTTCGATCGTCCCCTGGTTAATGGGGTTATAGAACAATTCGAGTACTTTTTCAGAATAATTCCACATAGCTTTGGGGGAGTAGGGGGACAGGGCTGAGTTCTAAATTTTGAGTGTTGGCTCGTGAATAGGAGTGGATTGCCGACTTAGACCGTTTGGGTGGCGAGATTCCGCTCCTGAAGCCAATCTGCTTGGTCGTTATTGAAGGGGGAAATGGCTCTGAGCTTTTCAACAATGCCGGGCATCACGGCTACGACCTGGTTCACTTCCGCTGTCGTGGTAAAGCGGGAAAGACTAAAGCGAATCGACCCGTGGAGGATGGTGTAGGGCAGTCCCATTGCCTGGAGGACATGGGAGGGATCCAGGGAGCCGGAGGTACAGGCAGATCCTGAGGACGCGCAGATGCCTTCACGATCGAGCATCAGTAAAATGGCTTCACCTTCGATGTACTTGAAACCAATGTTGGTGGTGTTGGGAAGGCGATCGGTTCCCCCCCCGTTCACTTGACACTCTGGGATTAACTGGATCAGTTGTGTTTCCAGTAAATCTCTCAGTTGACTTTCCTGATTCACGTTGCTGAGGTGAGCTTGAGCCAATTCAGCGGCTTTACCGAGGGCGATGATGCCGGGCACGTTTTGAGTCCCTGCACGCCGTCCCCGCTCCTGGTGTCCCCCCAGTAAGAAGGGGCGGAAGCGGAAGCCGCGACGAATGTACAGTCCTCCAGTTCCTTTGGGCGCATGGAACTTATGACCGGAAAAGGTGAGCAGATCAATCGTGCTGTTGGCTAGGTTGATGGGCACTTTACCCACTGCCTGCACGGCATCGACATGGAAGGTGGCCCCCATTTCTTTAGCGATCGCACCAATCTGTTCGATGGGGAAAATCACGCCGGTTTCGTTATTGGCGTACATGGTGGTCACGAGAGCCGTCCCTCCCGTAATGGCAGCTTCCACTTCCATCAGGTCTACTTGACCTCGGCCATCCACCGACAGATAGGTAACGGTGTAGCCTTTCTTTTCCAGGTGCTTACAGACACTCAATACAGCGGGGTGTTCCACGGCGGTGGTCACGATGTGGCGTTTTTCCGGCTGAGCGGAAAGGGCGGCGTGAATGGCAGTATTGTTTCCTTCACTGCCGCAACTGTTGAAGACGATTTCCGTCGGTTCTGCACCTAACAGTTCGGCAACCTTATCTCTGGCATCCTGAACAGCGGCTCCCACCTGTCCACCAAAGCTATGCATTGAAGAGGGGTTACCGTAGAGTTCACTAAAGTAGGGCAGCATGACCTCTAGAACTTGTGGATCAACTTGAGTCGTAGCATTGTTATCTAAATAAATAGTCATTTACTATCTCCAAGAGTCAGAACTGAGGACTTAAAACTTCAAATCAAGTAGTGGCAGGAATATTGCTACGATCGTTACAGTGCAAGTTTGTTTGTAGGTTTTTTAAGGTTTGGGAGTAGGTTTCAAACCAGTCTCGCCAGTAAGGGGGGTGATGGGAAGATTTGAGGCGAGCAACCATCCGGTTGTGCTTGGCAAACCAAGATTCCCAGTAATCATGAGAAAGTTCTGATTGGGAAGTGAGGGGAACCGCGATAGTGCTAGGCACACAGCCTTCGTTTGTAGGACAGACGGCCCAGCACTGGGCTGTTCCATAGCCTTGGCACTGATTACACCGATCGACCTCAATCCAGAAAGCAGTCCCATCCGTAGCGATCGCTCCCGTAGGACAGGCGGAGAGACAGCGCTGGCAACCAATGCAATTGTGAGTAATGGTAAAAGTCATAACTGAGTGCTCCAGGTGAATCATCCAAATTTCAGGTCACGGCTGAGTCTGGGGAGAATCTCAGCCGCTTAACGCATCGACCTTACGGGCTAGGTAGAAAGGACGTACTCATCGTAGAAGTGACGGGCTACGGTTTCGATAACATCGTAGGCTTCAATCACCGTCAGTCCAGCTTTCTTGAGTTCCTTCTGAGGACAGGGGCCCACCTTGGCAGCCAGGATTGCCTTGCAATCAGAAATCGTCTTGATAATGCCTTCGAGCATCGCTTCTTCGCCGTAACCGCCCTGGCAGTAATCCGCCACTTTGCGGTGACCAATGAAGTGAGCTTCCGTTGCATCCACTTCATAAATCATGAACTCTTTGGCATGACCAAAGTGCTGATTCACTAAACCGCCGCCTTTAGTCGCAACCGCCACTAAGACCTTGGGAGAAGTTGCCTTGGGTGCAGAGCGACGAGCTGCCGCCGCTTCCTTGCGTTCCGCTAAGGCCACCCGCTTTTGCTCAATTTCAGTGTGGATGACTTGCCGTTGCTCCAGGTCATAGGAGGTGGGCATTTCCATGAACTTCTCTTTGGTGAACTCTTGACTGCGATCTTCACCCAACAGACCCACCGCATCGGCACGACACTGACGACAGTGGCGCATCAGCTTGAGATTACCTGAACAATCATCTTGAACCTGCTTCAGTTCCTTGGGAGTGGGGCCCCGTTGACCATTGAGACCAAAGTAAGTTCCAAATTCTGGAGCAGAAATCAGGGGCATAATGTTGTGCAGGAAGGCTCCCCGCTCTTGCACAGCGGCGTTCACCTCTTTCATGTGCTCATCATTAATGCCGGGGATGAGAACGGAATTGACCTTACAGAGAATATCGGCGGCCCGGAGTGCTTCCAGACCTTCCATTTGCCGTTCGTGGAGGATTTTCACCCCTTCAATGCCACGATAGCGCTTGCGGCGGTAGTGAACCCAGGGATAAATCTTTTCCCCTACTGTAGGGTCAACCATATTAATGGTGATCGTCACATGGTCAACATTGAGGGCTTTGATGCGCTCAACATAGTCCGGTAGCATTAAGCCGTTGGTGGACAAGCATAGTTTGATATCCGGAGCTTGTTCAGCAATCAGTTCAAAAGTCCGAAATGTTTTTTCTGGATTGGCTAAGGGGTCACCGGGGCCAGCAATCCCTAAAACCGTCATTTGGGGGATTTTACCCGCGACCACTAAAACTTTGTGCGCTGCTTCTTCTGGGGTTAATAATTCACTCACCACCCCAGGGCGGCTTTCGTTGGCACAATCATACTTACGATTACAGAAGTTGCACTGAATGTTGCAGGCGGGTGCCACGGCAACGTGCATCCGGGCGTAGTGGTGGTGAGCTTCTTCACTATAGCAGGGGTGTTTTTCAATACGAGCCTTCATGGACTCGCTAATGCTAGGAGCCGTATCGCTTTTTGTAGTACATCCACAACCACCACTAGATTTATTGACCTTGATTTGAGTTTTAGTCAAGGTAATGTCCAACTCAGGCGTTTCCAGATCAGGCGTTATGGTGGGCGCGGGGGCAAAGGCAGTGGTTGGCGGAGGTGTCATAGTTTTACGAGTGTAAAAGGACTGGATCTATAAGAAGGACGGCGTTGCAGGATATACAACGCCCTTCTCGGAAGAAATGTCTATGCCATAAGCTTTCAACTAATCTTTTCTTTCATAATCCGTGAGGAATGAACCAAGGTGTAGGATTCTGGGGGATAGCGGTAAGGGAGCTGGGGTACTCATTTACCGGGGTAAAGCCGGGAGACCTCACAGTGCTGTACCTTAGAGCAACCTGTGTGAACCGATACGCTGAATAAAGAGAAGCAAACTGCCAAGAGATAAAGGGGCTCTAACCGAGCAAAGTTGACATTGCATTCTCTAAATTCAATCGAACCTTGAAGACTTCGTGTTCGGCGTTGAAAAAGTTATAGCAGTGGCAAAAATTTCAGCCCTAAGCCGGGATCCGATGAGATTGATTAGATTATTAGTGCTGTACTCAATCCCTGAAACCCTTGTTCTAGAAGGGGATAACTTTTTTTATGGATCGAGGGACTAGTATTTCTCAGCGAAGGGACTAGTATTTTGCTGCCGAGGTACGATGATTTCTGTACTCAGCCCGATCGCTATTGCTGACAGGAATAGAAGGATTTTGAGTGCAAAAATAGCTGACGATTTTTCCCGTACTCAAAGCATTACTTTTGATACATTAGATACAAAAACAAAATCATTATTCACACCAATAAGTTTAAATCTGTATCATTTTTATCGTTTTTTAATTTTGTTTCGTATCGAGATTTACGCTTTTATGTTAAGTAGTGTTAAGCAGTATATGTAAGTAGTCTATTTCAGCCCGGTCTCACCCCAGGACTCTCCCTAGAAAACTTTCCCTTAAAGCGAACTCTATTCCGGAGCAGTATTTGAGAAAGAGGGGTGTTTGAGCGGATTTACAACCTGTCCTTATGGATTGAGCGTCATGTTGAGCACGGACTAAAGATAAAGTCCTAATCCCGACAAAGCGGGTCTGGGGAAAACTGAGAAAGTCTAAAGTACGATCGTTTCTCAGGGACTGTAAGCCCATGTAAGCCCAAATCTTGGCACCAAAACTCCCCGATCGGAGAGAGAAGCGTATCAAAGCCCCCAACCGCAAAGGGAGATCTACCCAATGGGATCGGGCAAAAATTACAAAATGTTAAGAAGTCCTGAAATAAGAATCTGATATTCTGCATTATTTGCTACAGTTTTTCCCAAAGAATTGTACAGTCAACCGTGCAATTCTTGTTTTGAGTACAGGATCTAGACTGCCTTTGCCAGGCTATAAAAATGCAATAGATTCCCGACACCATAAGGGATAGACCTTGAGTACAGAATACTCGTACCTAGCCTCAAAAAGGCCTGTACCCGATCGCTAAAATACTAGTCCCCCTCCCTCACAAGTTTTTCAACACCTTGTGGGCTTAGGCTTTTTGCACTTAAGTACAGGTGTAATAGTTCTAGTAAACTTGGATGAGACTGAGTTCAGAGAGACATAAATCCTAGCTGTTATAAGCAAAAAGGATGCACTTCTTAAAACTATGTCCTCGTTCCTTTCCTCCCTCCGACAATTTCAGTTCCCCACTCTTTCCTTGCGGTCATTTCGAGATCTGCAATGGGGACTGAAACCATTCCCTTTCCAAGAAGACTTTGCCATTATTTTTGAGCGGGACCCCGCTGCAAGTCACTGGTTGGAAGTCCTCTGTTGCTATCCCGGTCTCCATGCGATCGTCGCCCATCGCTGTGCCCACTGGCTGCACCAGCACAAAGTCTTTTTCCTACCTCGCTTTATCTCCTACCTGAGCCGGATGCTGACGGGCATCGAAATTCATCCCGGTGCCCAAATCGGCAAAGGGGTCTTTATCGATCACGGTCAAGGCGTAGTCATTGGAGAAACCGCGATCGTCGGTGACTATACTCTGATCTACCAAGGCGTGACCCTAGGGGGAACAGGCAAAGAAATTGGGAAGCGTCATCCCACCATTGGCAACCGAGTCGTCATTGGCGCAGGAGCAAAGGTTTTAGGCAATATTCACATTGGTGACTTTGCCCGGATTGGTGCCGGTTCAGTCGTCCTTAAGCCCGTTCCGCCCAACTGCACTGCTGTGGGTATTCCTAGCCGCAACGTTTGTGAGTGTAATGCCGTTACAGCCCCCCTCGACCATGGGCGACTCCCGGACGTTGAAGCCAGCACTGTGCGAGCCTTACTCGATCGTCTTCAAGCCCTAGAAGCTGAAGTTAAACAACTGAAAAGCCAGTAGGTTCATCAACTAAAAATCATCAACAGAAAATCATTAACAGAAGACCGTTGAGAACCCAACCGCCGAAAACTCAACCCGAAACTCAACTTTGACCCTGAATTTGGATCTTTTCTTTAAGTTTTCACTTGTCCTCACAGGAGTTCCCCGCCATGCCCCCCTCCGTTTCTGTAACCCCCTCCAGGGAAGCCACCTGGGCTGCCAGTAACTGGGAATCCGTTCCCTTGAACGTTCCCCGTTGCGATCGCTGGTCCATTAGTCGTCGCCTGCAAGACCTTGATATTACGTGCTCTTGTCCCCTGGATGGCACGCTGCGCGTTAACGTCAACCATGCACTAGACGTACTGCTTGTGTATAGTACACTGAAGCAGTTCACACTTCCCCGGAGAGAAGCAGCAGATTGGTTAGAGCGCTGCTGGGCAACTCAAGTTCACTGTAGAGTTAACCACTAAGGCAACTTTCAAGAATGAATGGCAGAACGGAGCGGTAAGCCACAGAGAACGATCGTGCTCTCATCTTCTCTCCGAGAGGACAAGATGGGACAAGAAAACTGATCCGATGTTCAGGTTCATTACTCAGATCCGCCACCCTAGCCAAGGGTGGCGGGTCTGATCCTCACTTTACACTGGAGTAACTACATGACAACTCAAACCTTGGTTCGGGCTTTTGGCGAAGTAGGTGAAAATCCCGTTGGTCTAGAAAAGACCGTGACAACTGAAGTTTGTGAAGGACTCAATTTAGCCTATGCCAGCTTCCAAGCGCTCTATCTTCAGTATTTGAAGCATCACTTTGTCGTAGAAGGCGCTGAGTTCTATTCAATTCACGAATTTTTACAAGAAAGCTACGGTCAAGTGGCAGGTCATGCCCATGACTTAGCCGAGCGGATGAATGGACTGGGGGGAATTCCCGCCGGTACCTTCGCAACCCTGGCCCAACTGTGCTGTTTTACCCCAGAAACAGATGGTGCTTACAACTGTCGCCAAATTCTCGAAAATGATCTCGCCGCAGAACAAGCCATTATTGGCCTCCTGCGCCGGTTAGCCACTCAGGCGGAAAGCATTGGCGATCGGGCTA
>JBMTZC010000190.1:0-8543 GCA_049455215.1 Prochlorotrichaceae cyanobacterium | reverse complement strand
AGGGGGTTTTAGAAGTGTCAGACTCTTGCTAATGACTTCTGTGTACACAGAAGCTCTTTAAGTGGGAGCAGAAGGAGACTGATCCAGTTGTTTTAATCTCTTTAGCTATGTATCCTCCCGTTGATCCAGTTATTTTTGAAATTGGCCCCTTATCCTTACGCTGGTATGGGTTATTGATGGTCACAGCAATTTTTGTAGGCGCTACGATCGCTAGTCAGGAACTGGAGCGACGGGGTCAAGATGGGGATGATCTCTGGGATATGTTGGTGTGGGTGCTGATCCCAGCTTTAATAGGGGCACGCCTTTACTATGTGTTCATTCAGTCTCCCCGCAATGATCTGGGCATTGGTTATTACCTCAGCAATCCCCTCAGTATTTTCCAGATTTGGAGCGGGGGAATCCATATTTTTGGAGCGTTTATTTTCGGTAGTGTGGCTATTTGGTTGTACACCAAAATTCGCAAGTTACCCCTGTGGACTTTTTTGGATGGCATTGCCCTCGGACTTCCCATCGCCCAAGCGATCGGCCGGTGGGGCAATTTTATTAACCAAGAATTATATGGGCCCCCAACGTCCTTGCCCTGGGGTTTACGCATTGATTCCCTACATCGAATTGCACCTTATAACAATCTGAGCCTCTACCCTGAATCCGTCAGATTTCATCCCCTGTTCCTTTACGAATCTCTGTGGAATTTCCTGGGTTTCTTTGTAATTTTCTGGATTTCTCGGCGCTTTTTCCAACAGTTAAAACCCGGGGATTTAACCTTACTTTATTTAATTTGGTATCCCCTCGGCCGCTTTTTCCTCGAATTTCTCCGCACCGATTCCTGGTTTTTTGCCGGTACTCCCTTCAATGTCGTGCATATTTTGTCCGCCTTTAGCATCATCCTAGCGATCGTTAGTCTACGGATTCGCCATTCTCTAGCGTCAGAACGATCGGAATAACTTTGCCTCAAAATGAGACTTAATTATTGTTTTAGGGATCTCCCTGAAATAGGGATTGAACCATCAGAAAAACGTTATTTTTGAATCTGGATTGAGAATAGCTCTTTGCGTCATCTTTATTTCCTGGCGTTCATCTGGGTCAGGGACTCTTCCAAAATTCTCAGTTCATCTCGGTGAGCTTCCACTCTAGCGATCGTTTTGGTGTTTTCTGTAGATTGGGGCTGAATAGAAATTTTCTCTTCCCGGCCTGCTCCTCGCCAATAAAAGATACCCGCCAATGGTGAAAGAATCACCAACGCATACCAAGCATTATTCGCTGCTACGGTAATGGAAAGCACTAAGGCCAAGGCTAACAAACCGATCGCTGCAAGCAGGGTCAAAAAAAGACAAAGGAACAAACTGGGCGCTACAACTCCTTGCAAAATGACAGTTTGGGTTTGAGGATCCTGCTGAACAATCTGATAGTAACGTCCCTGAAAATGCTTGACTAAATACTCCAACGCATCGGGAGGCGAAAAGGGCAACGTAATATTGCGGGCTTCCGTCCGATCTTTCACAGAAGCTCGAATAAAAAAGAACAAGCCAATGATGATGAGAAGGGTAAGAAATAAGCTTGAGGGAATAGTTAGGGATGTACTCATAAAAATTTAGATAAGCTGCTATTCATTTGAATGTTCAGGCTACCAACTGAAGGCGGAAGAGTACGGCGCTCTTTCATTAAAATTTTTCACTTTCAGTGAAACCCACATCTTGGATGAGAACCCAAAATCTGATTTACCCCCCTTAATCCCCCCTTGGAAAGACTGTTAGGCGGGATACCGTAATCCTCAAGGAGTTTTGTGGCATGCGCCAGCGCACACCACAGGACGGTTTCAGTAGTCTAGGGCGAGTCCAGAACCACAACGGACTTAGGACTACGGTACCCAACGACAAACCTATTGATCCATGACCCCACCGAGGTTAGCTTGGCGAATGACGGCATGATCTTGAACCTCTATGCCCCGGGGGGAGGGAAGTCCTAAAATCTGTAAGTCAGCATCCACCATAAGCTTCGTTAAGTCTTCAAAGGTGACTTCCGGTTCCCAGCCCAGTTGAGTCTTAGCTTTGGCTGGATCACCAATGAGTAAATCCACTTCTGCTGGACGGAGATAACGGGGATCGAATTCCACATAATCTTCCCACTTGAGATTCACGTACTGAAAGGCAAGTTCTAGAAACTCTTTGACGGAATGGGTTTCACCAGTGGCAACAACGTAATCATCGGGTTCATCCTGTTGCAACATCAACCACATTGCCCGTACATAGTCTTTGGCATAGCCCCAGTCCCGCTTCGAGTCTAGGTTCCCCATAAAGAGTTTTTTCTGTTGTCCCGCCACAATTCGCGCTACGGCCCGGGTGATCTTACGGGTCACAAAGGTTTCACCTCGGCGCGGAGACTCGTGGTTAAACAAAATGCCGTTACAGGCAAACATCTTATAGGATTCGCGGTAGTTAACCGTTTGCCAATGGGCATACACTTTGGCACAGGCGTAGGGACTGCGGGGATAAAAGGGTGTGGTTTCACTTTGGGGTACGGCTTGCACCAAACCAAACATTTCTGAAGAGCCGGCTTGGTAATAGCGCACCGTGTTGCCGCTTCTCACCTGATAGTCTCGAATCGCTTCTAACAGGCGCAGGGTGCCCATTCCTACTGCGTCCACTGTATATTCGGGAGCATCGAAGCTAACCCGAACGTGGGATTGTGCCCCCAGGTTATACACCTCATCGGGGGCCGCTTCTTCTAAAATTCGCCGTAGGGTCGTGCCATCGGTCAGGTCTCCATAGTGTAAAAACAGACGAGCGGCTTCTTTGTGCGGATCTTCATATAAGTGATCAATCCGATCGGTGTTAAAAGTGGAGGTACGGCGAATAATGCCATGCACCACATAGCCTTTTTCCAACAATAGCTCACTGAGGTAAGAACCATCTTGACCTGTAATGCCCGTGATTAAGGCACGCTTGCGATCAGTCATTCCCGTTATTCCAGTAACAAATCTGCATCTTATCCTATCCGATCGTCTTGGAGCATGGAGAAAATTTCCGTAGGTTCAGTCCGAGGGTTAGGGAGCGAACCACCATGAAACTGGTCAAGGCAAGCCACAGTAAATGGGGATTTTGACGATCGTTTGCCCACAGAGCAAAGGGGGCAAAACCCACTAGGGCTGAGAGGAGGCTAGATTGACGCAGGATGGGCCCTTGGGTCAGTCCCAAAAAGTAACCGTCAAACAGGTATGCGATCGACCCTAGGGTTAGTACGGGGAATAGCCACAGGACAAAATCCCCAGAGCGATCGAGGATGGATTGATGGTTCGTGAGGACACTCAAAATCCAGGGACAACCGACGATCGTGGTCAGGGCGATCGTGCCACTACTGCCTAACCCCAAGACCAATCCCCAGGTGAGTAATTTTTGTAAGGACAAGCGATCGTTTTGGCTGTAAAACTGTCCGGCTAAACTTTCCGTGGCAAAGGCAAATCCATCTACAAAAAAGGAATTAAAACTCACGACTTGCAACAAGAGGGCATGACTACTCAAAACGATCGTTCCGAGGCTGGCACTAAGATTGGTAAAACTCGCAAAGACCGACAATAAAGCAAACGTCCGAATCAAAATATCCCGGTTCAGCGCGATCATTGCCCCCATTTCCTGCACATTGAAAATTGCCCGCCGCAGGCTAGAGGATAAACGCGGTAAATTTTGCCGTTGAATGGCCAGGATCCCCACCGCTAGGGCAATGTACTGACTAGCGGCGGTGGCTAGCCCCGCCCCAGCACTGGCCCACCCCCAATGACCAATGAAGAGGGCATCCAAAGCGATATTGCAGCCATTGAGCAACAGCGACAGTAAGAGCACCATTCGCCCCTGACCTTGGCCCAGCCACCAGCCCAACAGCACAAAATTAATTAACGTTGCCGGGGCCCCCCAGATCAGGGCATGGTAGTAAGCCTGCCCCGAGGCTAAAACCGCTGGCGTGCCCTGCAGGAGAGCAAACCCCAGATTGCCTAAGGGAACTTGCAGCCCTACGAGCGTTAGACCAATGCACAGCGCTACCCCCGCGTGTCGCCAGAGAATCACCACCAGTCCCACCGGATCCTGTCGTCCCAGAGCTTGAGCCGTTAGTCCCGTGGTGGCCATCCGTAGGAAACCAAAGGTCCAGTACAAATAGTTGAACAACACCGTTGCCAGGGTGACCCCCGCCAAATGACTCAATTGGTCTAAATGTCCTAAAAAGGCCGTATCCACCAGACCAGCGAGGGGAACCAAGAGATTGGAGAGAATATTCAGCCCCGAGAGCCGTAAAAAACGAGGTAAAAAGGCCGGAGTGGACAACGGAGTAGGCATTGAAGCGGGCTATCAGCGAGGGGATTGCAATCAAACAACTGAATAACGGTGGTATCCGTTTGTCGGGAGGGCTTACGCCCTCAAAAAGTGCAGTCTAGATACGGATTCAGCTTAATATGAGACGAAGCCTTTGTGCGGATCGATCCAGTGGCCCAAGAAATTCCCATGAACTCAAAACGCAATGTATTCACTACCTCTGCCTTCTTTTCACGCCTGCGCCTAGACTACCGGCATCACCAGATTGGCTTAGGACTGAGCGGTGTGGGCTTAATCATTGTGTTGACCACGATCGCTATTGCACCAACGATCGCAACCCTCAACTGTCAGCGCCAAGCCGATTATTACAGCCGTTGTACCGTGACCAACCGCAGTCTGATTGGCATTCCTCTGCGTCAGATTCGTTTCGATCCCCTCACCGGGGCTCAGGCCCTGCCGGAGATTAGAAGTCCCGGTTGGTCCAATCGAGTCATGCTGTATAAATCCGGCGGGAAGGACATTCCCTTTATGATCTTTAGTACCGATGCCCTGACTGTGCAACGATCCGTCACGCAAATCAATGCCTTTTTAGGCAACCCAACAATCCGAGATTTTCGTTATACCCAACTGGTTCCTTGGCAGGTTCTCTTAGGGGTCTTAACGGGAGCCATGATTGTGCTAGGAGCAGGACTGTTGCTGTTAAAAGTTCAGTAGTAGTGCCCATTGGAAGCATAGCCGCGACGAGAGACTTAATGAATTTTATGAATTTCCTTATCCCAACCCTTGAGATTTAATGATCTGTAGTCCCCACAGACGGGGATGCAGAAACAAGGGAAGAGGGAAGCCTGCCCTTGCTTGATCAAACTTTGCAAGGAGACGTATATGAAAGTTTGTGTGATTGGGGCCGGTGCTGCCGGACTCGTTACGGCCAAAGAACTGCGGGAAGTGGGCATTGAAATTGAAGTCCTGGAAAAGCGGGATAACCTAGGGGGACTCTGGTATTTGGATGAAAAAGGATCGAGTGTGTCAGAAAAAACCTCTGCCACCTCTTCCAAAACCTTCCTTCAGTTTTCCGACTTTCCCTTTGACCGAGAAGAAGACCTCTTCCCTCACCATAGTCACTACATTAACTATCTCAAGCGCTACACCGCTGCCCATGACCTCGATCGCTCCATTCACTATAACTGCGAAGTATTAGAGGTGACTAAAGAAGGGGACTCCTGGCGGGTAAAAGCCACTGAAAAGGGACAGCCCTACGAGCAGGTTTTTGATGGGTTGGCCATTTGCTCTGGGCTGCACCATATCCCCACCATGCCTAAGTTTGAAGGGTTTGAGAACTTTGAGGGGGAAGTCATCCACTCTGCTTTTCTGAAAAACTCCACGGAGTTGGTGGGCAAAAAAGTGGTCGTGGTTGGCGGAGGCGAAAGTGCAGCGGATTTTGTCCATGAGTTGAGCACGATCGCTGATAAGGTCACGATGTCCCTGCGCCGAGGTTTAGCCCTAACTCGTCACTGGAGTCCCTATGGGTTACCCGGTGATTACGATTCTACCCGTGCCAAAGTGTGGCTCCCCCGGCCCTACCTGCACGACTACAACGTCAGTTGTCGGTCCGAAGAAGTCTACTCCGGCTTCAAAACCATCTATGCCCTGCTAGGCTTACCCATTCTCCTGGGCATGCTGACCATTTCCTATCGGCGGGCCATTCAGTTAATCAAAGCCTTGTTCAGTTGGCAGAGTTGGAATGCCCTCTTCCAAGAAGTGCCTCGCTTTGGCCCCGCCTGTGGGGTCACCTTAGCCCAAGAATGTCGAGAACTCTGCAAAGAACCGCCCCAATCCGAAGCCGAAGTCGAAAAACGGGTTTGGAAACTGAAAACCTTAATGGATTGGTACTCCGGCACGATGCACAATAGTCAGCCCTTTACCAAGCGTATTGCCTTTGTAGAAGATATTGTGCGGGGTAAAGCCCACCTGTTACCGGGCATTGTGGGCTGTAAAGGAGGCAAACAAGTCGAATTTGCCGATGGTACCGTGGACGAAGTGGATGTGGTCTTACTCTGTACCGGTTTCCAAAGTACCCTGCCCTTCTTTTCCATGATTCCCCAGTTGGATGGCCGGAACCTCTACAAAAATGTTTTCGTGCCAACGGAGAAAAACCTCGGGTTTATTGGCTATGTCCGTCCCAATGTGGGCTCCTTACCGGCGGTCACCGAAATGCAAGCTCGGTGGTTTGCTGGAGTTTTAGCGGGTAAACTTTCCTTGCCCAGTGTGGAAGTGATGCAGAAAAGCGTCATGGAAGATTCAGAAGCCTATACCCGCGATCGTCCCCACCACGTTAATCGTCATACCTCCTTGGTGGACTATCACATTTACATGGAGCAGTTAGCCGGTTTTGTGGGTTGTCGTCCTCAGTTGTGGCGGTTTTGGAATCAACCTCAACTCCTCTATAAATTGCTCTTTGGCCCTATGGGCTGTTTCCAATATCGTCTCCACGGTTATGGCGCAAACCCAGAAGCAGCCTATACCGCTTTAGAGCGTATTCCCCCTCTGCCCAACGATCGGGTGTTGTTACACACCATTCTTTACTTCATCCTCAAACCTTGGTTCTGGTTGCTGAGTGGCTTTGGCTTCAAACGGTTCCGCCCCGTGTTCTAGGTGCGCGATTCACCCTTCACTCACAGCCCGAAGGTTGCCCCAGAGTCGTAGCCCCCGTGTGATCAAAAATCAGGTCATATCTTGATCCTGATACCAAAGGCATATATCCTGACCTAAGGTTTACTCTGGTCAGGATTTTGCTCTGATTAGGGTACAGCAAAACCCGTTGCAGTAAAACTTACCGCATTTACCAACCCAAACAGGAACAACGGAATGGAAATGACACCGGGGGAAACGGCAGAAGAAATCTTACAACCGTCAGAACCCATTACCATCGATCGCATTTTAGGCTTATTGCCTCACCGCTATCCCTTTGCGTTGGTGGATCGCATTATTGAGTACGTGCCCGGCAAGCGGGCCGTCGGTATTAAAAATGTCACAATCAACGAACCCCAGTTTCAAGGACATTTTCCCGAGCGTCCCCTCATGCCGGGAGTTCTCATTGTTGAGGCGATGGCCCAGGTCGGGGGGATTGTGCTCAAGCAAATGTCGGATGTTTCCGATGGATTGTTTGTCTTTGCAGGCATTGATAAGGTAAGATTTCGCCGTCCCGTTACCCCAGGCGATCAACTGATCCTGACGGCTGAACTGTTAAGTGTCAGACGCAAGCGTTTTGGCAAAATGCAAGCCACCGCAACGGTAAACGGTCAGTTAGTCGCGGAAGGGGAACTTATGTTTTCTCTGCTGGAGTAAGCCCTGTGGCTGAGATTCATCCTACTGCGATCGTTCATCCCCAGGCTCAACTTCATCCAACGGTTCAAGTCGGTCCCTATAGCATCATTGGCGAACGGGTCAAAATTGGCGCAGGAACGATCGTTGGTGCCCACGTTGTCATTGAGGGCTGGACAGAAATTGGTGAGCATAACCATATCTTTCCAGGGGCAGCGATCGGCCTAGAACCTCAAGATCTCAAGTTCGATGGTTCCATTAGCTTAGTGAAGATTGGCGATCACAACCGCATTCGGGAATACGTCACCATTAACCGAGCGACCCACGCGGGGGAAGAAACCCGTATCGGTGATCACAATTTACTGATGGCCTACGTCCACGTTGCCCATAACTGTGTCTTGGCGGATCATATTGTTATTGCCAACGGTGTTGCCCTGGCGGGTCACGTTGAAATTGAGTCCCGAGCTGTGATTGGGGGGGTACTCGGAGTTCATCAGTTTGTGCGGATTGGCCGCCTAGCCATGTTAGGGGGAATGAGCCGCATCGATCGGGATGTGCCGCCCTATATGTTGGTGGAAGGTAATCCCTGCCGCATTCGGGTGCTCAATCAAGTGGGGCTACGCCGAGCAGGGTTGATGGACTTAGGGGATGGCGAAGTGTTCAAAGAATTAAAACAAGCCTTTAAGTTACTGTATCGATCGGATTTGACCTTCAAAGCAGCCCTAGAAGCCTTAGAGCCGATCGCCACCCATGAACCCACCCAGCACCTCTATCAGTTTCTCAAAGCCTCTTCCCAACAAGCAGGACGACGGGGACCTATGACCTCGACCTAAGCTCTAGAGGATTTTCTATAAGCGAAAAAATTTAAGGGGTTGCCACCAACAGAACCAACTTCAGGCGGGGGAATACGGTACTGTGTTC
>JBMTZC010000189.1:0-8568 GCA_049455215.1 Prochlorotrichaceae cyanobacterium | reverse complement strand
CCACTATCCGGATCTTGCAGAGTCTGGAGGAGCTTTTGCCACAGAGCGATCGGTACTAATACCTCCGTCGCTTCTCCTGTTGCATCCATCACATATCGCACCTGATTTTCCAGAAATATATTTGTCATTGTGTGCTTCTCCTCATTGTTTACGTTTACAAGTATGAACCTGATGATTTCTTGATCGTTAGGTTGCTAAAACTCTAGTTCTAGTTGTCCAGGTTTAGGAGGGGCTTGAGGTAGGTTTTCTACCTTGAGGCTATAGTCATCATGATCCCATTCGCAGCGATCGAGAACGTGTTTTGGAATTTTCTTGATCGTTAAATTCTCGAACTTGTCTGCATCGGCCCGGAAGGCTCCACACAACACTAAAAGCGATCGCTCTTGCCCTACTTCTTCCGATAATTGCAACAGTTGATCGTGACTGAGGTTTTGAGTAGTGACGTAAATAAAATCTTGCTCCGTGGAGTATCCCTGTTGCCAGTAGAGGGTTTCCGAAGGCGCATAGGTGAACCCTTCCAACTTGCACAGCGCTTCCGCCAGCATTTCTGCATTGTAAGCTTTGTTAATGACCCACTGCCCCCACTGATCCTGTTTGAGGAGTGATGGGGCTAGGCGATAGTAGCGAAACCCGCCCCCACCTTGCCAGTTGACGGTCTTAGTAATGCCCCCAGAATCCTCTCCATCAATGACCTTTTTGAGGCGGGGGATAATGTGAGTGTGGCAGTGATCCCCCAGTTCAATCATGATCCAGCGACGACCCATTTTGTGGGCTACTGCGCCAGTTGTGCCGGAACCTGCGAAGGAGTCAAGGACTAGATCGCCGGGGTTGGTGGCAATTTCTAAGATCCTTTTCATTAAACGTTCCGGTTTTGGAGTATCAAATGCGTCAATTTTACCAAAGAGTCCATGAATTTCTTTTTTCGATTCATCCGTATGTCCAACCTCATCATGAGGCCACCATGTCCAAGGTACATAGCCCTCAACTTCTGATAAATAGCGAATGACATTAGGTTGCGAATCACCTTTCTTACCAAAGTAGATTCGACCTTCTGAACGTAATTTTTCAAAAGTTGCCTTACTTAAAGACCAACACCTCCCCTTCGGAGGTGTAAAAACAATACCGGATGGAGAAACAATCTCATAAAACTGCTCCTTAGTAGCATGTCCTTCTTGTGCAGTCATGGGAATCGGTCTCCAGGAACCACGCGGATCATTATTTGGATTACGATAGACCTTTATCTGTTCAGGAGTTGGGGGTACTTTATTTCGGATGTCCTTGAATCTGACTGGATTAACAGCATAGGTGAGAATATATTCGTGAACATCACCAATTGCTTCACGATTTTCTCTGGAGTAACGTTTCTGCCACACATTAGAAGCAATAAAACAATTGCGCCCAAATATTTCATCCAGCAGTACACGGAGGTAAGGCATTTCACAATCATCAATAGATATCCATAGGGAACCATCAGTTGGATGTAGCAATCTTCGGATAATTTCCAATCGGTTTCGTATTAGTGATAGCCACAATGAGTGCTCTACTCCATCGTCGTAGTGAGTGAAGGCACTGCCAATATTATATGGTGGATCGATATAAATACACTTGACTTTTCCCGTAAATTCCGTTTCTAAAGCCTTCAGTGCTAACAGGTTATCCCCAAAGATCAGTCGATTATCAAAACAGTCACTTTTACTGACCCGATGGGGAGCATGGTAAGACCTTTCTGGATCTTCCAGCAAAATGCGCGGCTCCAGTTTGGGGCGATGGTCTTTGCCAATCCAGGTGAGTTCGAGTTTCTGCTTTCTGGTCATAGTTGCTCGCTCAGGTTTTGCAGGTTTTGTTGACACAGTGAAAAAAACTTACGAAGCCGTCCCAACAGGCTGGACAGTTCTCCAATGCTATACAGCAGGGATTCATAAACTTCACCATTGAGGGCAAGCTGATAAAATTTCCAACCTTCGCCATTGGTGACAATGCCATAAACGTCCATCCTTCGTCCCTGGTGCTGATTTGCCCACTGGCAGGCTTGCATTTCCACTAAACATTGGGCAGTTCCCTGCTCAAAATTATCCTTTTTGGCTTCAATAATACAAACAAAAGGTGTTTCTAAATAGGCACGATGTTCCGCAATCAAATAGTCTGCATTACCACAGGTTTCTTGACCTTCCAGATATGCTCCTTTCCAGACTTTTAGGCGATCGAATCCTTCTAAGCCTTCTTCACAAATGGCATCAATTAGTAGGGTTTTAGATACTTCATAACTTTCTAAATCAAAACGCTGTAAGCGCTCTAACCGTTGCTGAAAGAAATCACTGAGGGGTACAGGTTCCGCCTCCAATGTCCAGCGTGTGAGGGTGGTAATACCCAAGGCTTTACAGGCTTCGGGGTAGGTAAAACTAGAGAAGCTTTTCTTACGAGATGGGGGCTTGTCGATCGCTTCTCTGGTGGTGGTACTCATACTAACCTCCAGCAAAGTTCAAAGCATGGTTGTAGTTCACTACTCTGTTTTAATTTTCCTTCAATCTGAGCAATGAGTTGTTCCCGCTGCTGGTCAATATCATCCTGAGCATCAAAAAGCGATCGACGTTTCTGATTTCGCTGTTTTTCCAATTCTTTGACTCGTTTCTGCCCTTCTATTTTGGTTTCTAAGCTTAGGGCTGCTTTAGCGGTACGTTTTGCTTCTTTAATTTGGCGATCAATGTCTTTAATTTCTTGCTCTAATATCATTTTCAGATCCTCTGACCAGGCATCTAATTTTTCTACTTCTGCTTCAAAAAAAGCGGCATTCCGCTCAGAGATTTGCTGTTGAAGCTGCTGCTGTTGCTGGTGAGTTAGTGCCGTTAAGGTTTCTCTGGCTGCTGTTATGCCCGCCATTATAGCCGCTAATTTTCCCCCTTCCAGGGCTTCACTAACCCCCGGTAAGCTAAACAAACTACGGGCTTGCTCCTCATCAAGGGGAACCCCGGCATCAGTCACCGCTGCTAATAGTAGGTGTTCCTCGACCTGATCCAGTGCTTCTGCACGATACAACGACAGCCTCAGAAATCCTGTTGCGCCTAAAAGCGATTCCAGAATGGAGATCTTACCGGAGTAGGCACTGTAATCAAACCGAACCATTCCGGGAGGCAGCGATCGCCGTTTAGCCTGGTCAAGGATAGCCTCGGCTAAGGGATGCCCCAGGCGATAGGTGTGGGCTTCTGGGGAACGGCGTGGCAGTTGGTACAGCCCCAGAGGAATTTGCGGGGAAGGGTGAGAAGCGGCAAAGGTGGGCAGGGCTAATAATTCAAACCCATCTAAGGTCACTCCATCTTGTTGCTTGAAGCGGGCCTGTTCCCCTAGCTCATGTCGCGTGAGTTGCATCAGCATTTTTTCAAACTGATTGAGGGCTTTTTGAGAATCCTGCTCCCGTGTTCTCAGTTTCTCCCGAACATCATCATCAAAGTTTTCCAATAACTTGCGCCGGGTGTCGCTCATCGCTTCATTGATTTCCAGGCTTAACTCCAGTTGCAACTGATCAAAAGCCGATTCAATCTCCTCAGACCTCCGGCAACGCTGATAAATGTCAGCAATACGCTTTTCAAAATCAACTCCAGATTCCAACGCACCTAAAACTTCGTCACTGCTACCAAAAACCCCCTCAAATAATTGAAACTTTTCCGATAACAACTTGAAAACACGACAATCCGCTGCATTGTTACGATTGAGAAAATTGACAACCACAACATCGTGCTTCTGCCCATACCGATGGCAACGACCAATACGCTGCTCGATCCGCTGGGGATTCCAGGGTAAATCATAGTTAATAATCAACGAACAAAATTGCAGGTTAATTCCTTCAGAAGCGGCTTCCGTCGCAATCATAATCTGGCCACTCTCTCGAAAATAATCCACCAGAGCCGATCGCATATCCGCTGTTTTAGATCCCGTTACCCGATCGGAGCCTTGATGACGTTTTAACCAGTCTGCATAAATGGCTTTAGATTGCCGATCGCTATTGGAACCATTGAATAGCAAAATCCCCTTACTCCAGGGACTATCCCCTAGCAGCTTCAATAAATACTCCTGAGTTCGGCGGGACTCGGTAAAAATAATTGCCTTTTGTGCCCCCCCCAAGGCTTTAACCTGTTGAAACGCCTCGGCAAGCGCCTTGAGCAAGGCCGTTCCTTTGGCATTCTGCTGAATAGAGGTCGCTAAGGCCGCAAAGGATTCTAACTCGGCAATCTCCTGTTCCAGTGCCGATCGCTCTGGCGCAGAAATAGGGTCTGGATCCTCATCTTCCAAATCCCATTCGTCTAAAATTTCATCCAGTGCTTCGTAGTCTTCATCTAAATCATCCGAGAGTGACTGGGTCTGTTGTTGTTTGAGCTTTTGCTGCTTCAGCTTTTCCTTTAGTCGGTTCGCCATAGAGGTTAAAGCCCCAGCAATCGCAAAGGTAGAAGAGGCGAGCAGTTTCCGTAATACCAGGGTAATCAGCGATCGCTGACCCTGAGGCAGGGCTTGCAAGTTCTCCCGTTGCAGATATTCGGACACGAGATGGTAAAGTTCTTCTTCACTGTCCTCCGGCGTAAATTCTTCTAGCAGGGCATGACGCTGGGTAAAGGGAACATAGGCGGTGACTTGTCGGCGTAGGGTGCGGTGACAGATGGGCTTAAGACGCTCCTGTAAAGTTTGAAACGCCTGGGGCTGATCCACGTTAGCGAATTGTTCTCGGAAACTCTTTAAATCCCCAAAGGAGCGATCGTCAATGAAGCTCACCAAACCGTAAAGCTCTAACAGGGAATTCTGTAAAGGTGTTGCCGTTAGGAGTAACTTATGGCAGCCTTGCAGCGATCGTTTCAGAGCATTGGCAATCACATTAGAAGATTTATAAACATTCCGTAGTCGATGGGCTTCATCAATCACCACCAAATCCCAGGGAACCTGGCGCACATCTCTTTCTTTATTTCGCGCAAATTGATAGGAGCAAATGACGATCGCTTGTTCCGCTTCTCCCGCTTCAAAGGGATTTAAACTCCCGGCTTTCTGTTGCGCTTTATAAGATCTCGTTTCCAGAATGGTACAGGGTAGAAAAAACTTTTCCGTGAGTTCTTGAAGCCATTGTTTACGCAAGTTTGAAGGGGTAATCACGAGAATACGACGCGATCGCTCAGCCCATTTCTGAGCGATGACTAAACCCGCTTCGATCGTTTTCCCTAACCCCACCTCATCCGCCAGCAATGCACCCTTAGAAAGGGGCGATCGAAAGGCAAATAAAGCCGCTTCTACCTGATGGGGGTTAATGTCCACTTGCGCCCCCGCAAACGTTCCCGCCAGTTTTTCCAGTTGATCCGATGGACAACGCCGGGTTAACTCATGGGCAAAATAGGATGCATGGTAGTCAGTAATTGAAGTGGAAGAATACATTGGTATAAAGTCCTCCGAGACATACCACACAACCCATTTAGGAGTGGCGGCATGGTTTGATCATTGCTATCCCATAGGCAGGGCGAGCCTTAACCCTGCTTCAACATTAACTCTTTCGTTTCAGAGCCGCAAAGTTGATGTGCTGGGTCGGTTCCAAGGTCACATTTTCGATGGAATTCTGGGCAAAGAGGAACGCTTGATTTTCCCAAAGGGGGATAAAGGGAACGTCCTCGGCAACGATCGTTTGCAGTTCTTTGAGGGTAGCCTCTCGCTGAACCGGATCGGTACTTTGCCGTTCCGTTTGGATTAAGGTTTGCACCCGATCGTTATAGTAAAATGCCCCCTGGTATTGGCTGGAGCCGGCGAGACACCCCTCTGCGGCAGAGCCTTTTTCACAGGCTAAAAAGGGTTCGATATAGTTATCTGCATCTAAGAAATCTGGTGACCAGTCCAACATAAAGACCGGATAAGCCCCTTTGTCTAAGTTGTCGTAAGCGGTGGCAGATTCAACCCCCTGAAGATTGATCACCATCAACCCTTCCATGCGCTCGTCCACCAAGGCTTTAATGGTATTGGAAGCCAGAACGTTGCTATTAAGGTTCGATCGATACCAGAGATCAATGCTGGCGGGGTTACTGGTGGAAAATCCCGCTTTGCTGAGTTGTTCTTTGGCGGTGGCCAGGGCTGCGTCCCCGACATAGCGTTCAAAAACTGGATCATGGCTGTCAATGTTACTGGGCACCAAGCTGTACAGGGGTTGCACTTGATTTTGGAAGACGCGATCGCTTAAAAACTGACGATCGATCGCTGCGGCGAGGGCTTGGCGCACGGGAACTTGATCTAAGGGGGGGCTTAAAACATTGACGGTGAGGTAATGAATACCATTCCCAGGGGTCGTCAAAACCTGCAGTTGTCCTTGTTCACTTTGGTCTTGTAAATTGCGAATTTGATCCGGATCTAAGCTCTCGTAACCTAAATCGACGGATCCCGTTTGAATCGCATTAAACAGGTTGGCGGAACTGGACAGGATTTGAATATCAATGCCGGAATTCGCTGGCTTTTCACCCCAATACTGGTCAAAGGCATCTAAGCGAATGCGATCGGGGCCAAATTCCGCTAGGCGATAGGGACCCGTCCCCACAAAGGTGGAGGGTTGAAACTCTTGAGGGTTGGTACCATAGGCGGTGGGGGAAATGGCACATAACCCGGTAAAGGATAAGACCTGGGGAAAGGCGGCAAAGGGATATTGCAGGGTAATGGTTAACTCATAGTCACCGCTGGCTTCCACGCTATCCACCACATTACTCAGGAGGTAGGCCGGAGTCCCCTGGTTATCCATAAAGCGGTTCAGGGAAAAAGCCATGGCTTCGGCATTAAAGGGCGTACCGTCATGGAAAACCACCCCTTCGCGCAGGGGAATGGTGTAGGTTAAGCCATCTTCACTTACGGTAGGAAAATCCGTTGCCAACTGGGGCACCAGATCCGTCGTGCCACTCTGATTGGTATACAGCCGATCCCCTAAGTTGTAGAGCAAATTTCCCGACAGAATTTCATAGGCATCCGCCGGATCCAAGGTTCGCCCTTTGCCCGTCGTACCCAGAACCAAGCGATCGGAGGGGGTTAAGTTTGCTGGAGCAGTGTCGCCCCCGGGATTAGGAGTGCCTTGGCAGGCCACCACCAAAAACCAGACACTCAACAAATATCCGAAAAACCGTAACCATCTTGGCCGCATTTGTCTCACGATCGCCTTGTCCCTTATGTAAGTGAAAAAGATCATGCCTATGATACTGTCTGACGGCGAAATCTGACGGACAGATCTGGCCGCAAGTCTCGCCCATAACACCCAGCCAACTGTGAGTAAAACCCATTGCTAAGACTCGCCCCAAGACCGGATCCAAGACTTGATTTTGACCGAGTTTAGCGGCCATTTCCTGTTCCGAAAGACCCAATACCGCCTAAACTAATAACCAGCAACCTAATCGTCAGTAATCAGACCCAGTGAGTTATGCAGACCTTAGACGCTCCGATGAGCAAACCCTCGTCCCCTGATTTTGCTGCCTTTGATACGGTTATTCGTCGCCGTAAAACCCGATCGGTAGCGGTGGGCAATGTGATGATTGGCAGTGAGCACCCCGTGGTGGTGCAGTCCATGATTAATGAAGATACCCTGGACATTCCGGGATCTGTAGCGGCAATCCGTCGGTTGCATGAAGTGGGATGCGAAATTGTGCGGGTGACGGTTCCCAGTTTGGCCCACGCTAAGGCCATGGAAGAAATTAAGGCTCAACTCAAGGCAACCTATCAGGATGTGCCCTTGGTGGCGGATGTTCACCACAATGGTATGAAGATTGCCCTGGAAGTGGCCAAGCATGTGGATAAGGTGCGGATTAATCCGGGGTTGTACGTTTTTGAAAAACCCAAGACCGATCGGGAAGCGTATAGCCAATCAGAATTTGACGCGATCGCTGACAAAATTCGAGAAACCCTGGAACCCCTCGTGGTAAGTCTACGGGAACAAAACAAAGCCATGCGCATTGGGGTCAATCACGGATCCCTGGCGGAACGGATGCTCTTTACCTATGGCGATACCCCGGAAGGCATGGTGGAGTCAGCCTTAGAATTCCTGCGCATCTGTGAGTCCCTGGACTATCGCAATCTGATTATTTCCATGAAGGCCTCCCGCGTGCCGGTCATGTTGGCGGCTTATCGCCTCATGGTGCGCCGCATGGACGAAGAAGGCATGGATTATCCCCTCCATCTGGGGGTAACAGAAGCGGGAGATGGGGAGTATGGTCGGATTAAATCCACCGCTGGCATTGGTACCCTCCTAGCGGAAGGCATTGGGGATACGATTCGGGTGTCCTTAACGGAAGCACCGGAAAAAGAGATTCCCGTCTGTTACAGCATTTTGCAAGCCCTAGGTCTGCGGAAAACCATGGTGGAGTATGTGGCTTGCCCCTCCTGCGGCCGCACTTTGTTTAACCTAGAAGAAGTCCTGCACAAAGTTCGGGAAGCCACTAAGCACCTGACGGGGCTAGATATTGCCGTAATGGGCTGCATTGTCAACGGCCCGGGCGAAATGGCGGATGCCGACTACGGCTATGTGGGCAAAACCCCGGGTTACATTTCCCTGTATCGCGGTCGGGACGAGATTAAAAAAGT
>JBMTZC010000188.1:0-8578 GCA_049455215.1 Prochlorotrichaceae cyanobacterium | reverse complement strand
CATTTTTCGAGGTGCCCTGATGGTTGGTCTGGCCGCTTCTGGCGGCTTCCTGCCCATTCCCTCTTTACACTTGCGAACTTTAGGGGTTTACTACACTCAAGAAATGCCCTAGTTACAACAGCAAACCATAGAATGAGAAGACTGCCGTCTCTTTCAGTGTACGGAATGCCGGGTTCTCAGTAACGTCTATTGTAGGTAGGGGACTTAGATCTAAGTAAGGAACAGAGGTTGCATTGTGACTCTCCAGCGTGAACAAATCGATACCCTCCTAGCGGAAATCGATGGGGTCTTGAGTAAGGCGAACCCTCGTTTACCCTGGGTAATGTCTAGTGAGGTCACTCAACAACGCCAGACCCTAGAACGAATTCGGAGCTATCTGAAAGGATTGCAGTCTGAACCTGGTTTCTCGTCCTTAGAGCCGGCCTACAATCCCTGGGGAGATACGGCCCCCACCACTAATCTAGAAGTGTCCTCTGCCCTGAGGACCGATTGGGTTGAGCAAGCGAACTCTCCTCAAGCGGCCCTCAATCTCAGCCAACAGATGATGCAGGCGTTTACCCAGGATCTGGCCCAACTCCGATCGTCTTTATTGCAACCCCTGCATGCGGAAACGGTTCGGTTACAACAACAGCGCGATAGCTTATTACAAGAAGTTCGCCAATTGGAACGGCAACGGCAACAGCATTCCTTAATTCAACAACGGGCTGGACAAGAGCAGCAGGTTTACGAGTTTTTGCAAGGGTTGATGGATCGCCTGCAGGAACGCTTAAGTCAGCAAATTAGTCAAATCGTGGGGACGATCGCGGCAGGGAATGGCCAGAATGCGATCGCGCCCTATCCCACCGATAGTATTAGCTCCCTGGTGTTGGATGGTTCCCCGAACCGAACTTCAGTACTTCCGGCAGAGGCGGGTCTGCCTCCCCTGGCTCCCGCCCAACGGGTAGAGCAATTACAGATGTTGCAAGCTCGGGCGGATCAGGTCGTGGTCACCCTGGATACAACGCTGCGGGCCTTTGCAGAAGCTTTACAACAAAATATCCAAAGCTATGAAAGTTCCCTCAGCCAAGGTCTAGAGAAAATGCACACCATGGGCCAGCAGGGAGAAGCGATCGTTGCTAACTTGGTGCAAAAGCTTGCGGATCAGGTCAGCGGTCAAGTGATTAGTGGGGCGCTGCCCTCTGCAACTCCCTCCGGCAGTCGTCCTCAAAGCTTCAATGCTCAGGGATTCACCGCCAGCAGTGGTATTCCCTCCAGCCAGCATTTTACGACCTATGCCAGTCCCGAACCCCCCGATCGTGCGGTTAATCGCTTTAGGGTTCCGGCCAACAGTTCACCTCAATCGACTCCACCCACCCCACAACCAGCTCTCTCTAAAGCAACGCCTGAACCTTTACCTCCCCCAGACCCCCGGAAGGATGCAGGGAACCTGACTAAAACCGATTGGGATACTAGTCAAACTGACCTAGATCTCGATTTAGAATTGCTCGAACAATTGGAACAAGCCGATGCACCGCTAACGGCAGCAGAGCCTGCTGACCTCCAGGAAGATGAACCGCAGGCCGGTAATGAAGAATTAGATGCGTTTTATGCCAGTTTATTTGGGGATACCAACCGTAACGCTGGATCCCCGCCCCTGGAGTCGGCCCAACCCCCTGAGCAGTCGGAAGCCGTTGCGATGGATGCGAACTTTGCAGACCTCGATCCCTTGGAGGAGGATCTCTTTCTAGAAGATCCCTTGGCAGGGGACTTTGAGGAGGAAGAACTCATTCATCTTGAACTGGAAGAGGAAGAACCCGCAGAAACACCGGTCACGGCCCCCCCTAGTTCAGCGGAGCCTTTATCCTCCGTCGCATCAGAAGCTCAAGATCATGGAGATGAATTTGAATCCGCCATGGATCCCCTCGCGGCCCTGAGCCTGAACGCACAAGGTTCACCGCCGGAAACACCCTCCAGCGATGTGGCGGCGGATCCTTTGATAGCAGACTTGGAAGAGGCGCTAGAAGCCCTGAATGCCCCAGACCTAAATGCTTTCCCCACCACTGATCTCGGCACTGATCTGGGCAGTCCTGAACCCCCAACGATCGTGGCGGAGCCCCCATCTACGACAAGATCCCGCCCCCTGACCTCCTCAGGACAACCGGGTTCGCAGTCTATTCCGGCGGAAGATATTATTCGCAATTTGACGGACGTTTTGATCCCGAGTCCGGCTGGTGCGAGTCCGGCTGGTGCGACTGTGCCTGCTGCTCTTCGTCATGAGCCCACCCTCGATCCCGGCATAGCTCCTGGTACGGTTCCCCTTGGTTCCGCTGCGGTTACACCTTGGATTTCCCCCACGCCGGTTCCTGCCACGGCTCCTCAACCGTCTCCAGAACCTGGTTTGGCAGAGGTTGGTGAGGATGAAGTCTATCCCTCCGCTGGGCCAGAGGAAAGCCTCCTGGTCCAGGATGAAGCGGAGGAAAGTGCCCATGTTGAACTGTATTTGGAACCAGAGACCTTGCACCAACTCAAGGAAGATCTCTCCAAACTAGAACAGCAAGCCCCAGAAGACTCGGAGGACTTCTTTAACCTCGGAGCAGAAGACTCCCGCCCTGAGGAGGGCTTGGCAGAGGAGGATGTCTTTGGATCCGCATTTAATGAGGCTATCCCTGCCCCTGAAATTCCCCTGCCACAAGGCGGTTCCACACCGATCGCTCCCCCGGAAGAGGAGGATCTTTGGGAAGAAGGTTCCCCAGAAGAGTCTTTATTACCCGAAGCCGAGGATCACAATTTAGACTGGCTGGCGATCGAAACGGGGCGACCATCGGAACCCAGCCCCACGCCTAACCGATCCCCCAGCCCAGGGCCCGGTTCTAGTTTGTCCTTCGATCTCTTGGCGAATTCCGCTTTCGAGGGCAGCTTAGAAGAGGATTTAGATCTAGATTCCAGTTTTGAAGAAGATAACGAATTAAGTCTCGATCGCATGACGGATTGGTTTGCAGAGGAACCGGATACCAGTGGCAGTTCTACGGTTTCAGAGTCCGAAGAATCATTATTGATCGATAATCTCTTTGCCGATTTGCCAGATGCCGAAAAAAAAAACGACTGGCCGCTCTGAAGTCTCCCCCTAGACGAATTGAGTTGCCGGTTTTTGGTCAGCCCCTCTGGTACCTCGGGTTAGACCTGGGCAGTTGCGGCATTCGGGCCGTCCTCTGCGAACAGCGCAGTCGGCAGATCTATCCCCTGCAATGGCAGGATAGTCACGGCCAATTAAGCCCTGAACTGCCCTTAGCCTTTCGCTGGAGTTTACGGGCTGAAACACCGGGCAATTTACAGCCGGTCTTGTCCCCCCCCGCGAGTTTGGCCCTAAATTTACCTCCTCAAGTCGAAGTCGAAGTCGATCGCTTCAAAGCCTATTTACAGCACATGCTGCCCTTGGATTCCACCGCTGCTGAACTCAAACTGCAGGGACAACTCTGGGTTGAAGGGAGTGAAGACCTCCCCCCACAACGGCGGCAGCCTCGGATCAGTCTAGACGTTTCCCCCCAACTCTTAACCTCGGGATTGTCCGCATTATTCCGGCGACTATCCCCCGATTTTCTGGCCCAGTTTCCTGGCTTGTGCCAAAGCCCTCTGTTAACCACGGCGGAAATGCCCGAGATTTTCAGCAAATTAGCGGGGGTGCTTCTCAATTGCCCCAGTGAGGCATCGGCGAATTATCGATCGCTACTCCGACAAGCCGTTTTGGAAGCTCAATTGGTGGATCTGCCTTCCCGGATTGTCTTTTTAGAGGAAGCGGTGGCTGCACTCTTTAGCCATGTTCCCCTGCCCACGGGACAGGTTTTAGTGGTTCATGGCAGTTATAGCCGCACAGAACTCGCTCTGTTGACCCTGCCCCAAGGGGCAACCTCGATCCAAGGAGTTATGGGGTTCAACTGGGGACAAGCGGCCCTCACTCAAGCGATCGTTGGACAGTTACTCTATCCCCTGCTGCCCTCAGCGGAAAACGATCGTTCCCCCTTGGAAACCTTTAATTTGCCGGCCATTCCCACGGTTTCGCCGGACGCACTCCAACCCACCAGCGCCTTACAACAGCAAGTTCTGCACTGGAAACTGCGCCACTCTCCCTTGGGGGATGTGTTTTTACAAGCGGCAGAACGACTACAAGCGACCCTGCAAACCCAGGAGCAATTTACCCTTCGCATTGGGCAACAGACCCACATCCTCCAGGCACAGGTCTGGCAAACCCAGATTGTCCAGCCCTACCACCAGATCCTCCAGCAAACCCTACAAACCTTATTGCAGCGGAGCCAACTGCCCGCCACCGCCATTGATTACATCCTCGGGACGGGCTCTCTAGGGCATCAGGGGTGGGTACTGCAGGGACTCCGTTCCCTCTGTCCAACGGCCATCATCCTCGACACCCCACCCGAGTCCATTGAACAAGTTGCTCTAGGCTTGGCCCAATTTCCCCTGCAGGGCAACGCAACGGTGCCTTAGGGTATGTCATTACTTCGTCCAGAACGGTATCGACATTAGCCGCCCCCTTCCTAGTGTGACCGTCCCTCGTCAAGGCGAGGACAAGAACGTCTGGTGCTAAGGGCTGTCATCATTTAGGGCTGAAGTGTTTATATGGCAGTCGTTTCAGCCCCTAGTTATGTTTGCTAGAACGGGCGCGGTAACCTTGATGTCGCAAGGCTTCTAGACTTAATTGATGACGCGCCCTAAAATAACGGGGTTGTTTTGCTGTTAGTCTCCCTTGATTGAGCGTTATACCCTCCCAGCCATGGGAGATCTGTGGACAGAAATCTATAAGTACAAAACCTGGCTTCAGGTTGAGATTGCGGTCTGTGAGGCCCAGGCAGAATTGGGGATGATTCCCGCTGATGCTGTGGCTGAAATTAAAACGAAAGCCAATTTTGATCCCGATCGTATCCAAGCGATCGAAGCCGAAGTTCGTCATGATGTCATCGCCTTTTTAACCAATGTCAACGAGTACGTCGGGGATGCAGGGCGTTATATTCACCTGGGGTTGACCAGTTCTGATGTGCTAGATACCGCTCTGGCGCTGCAATTGGTAGCGAGTGTCAATGTCATCCTGGAAGCCTTGGAAGATCTCATTCAAGTCACCCGTAAACAGGCGCAACAGCATCGCAATACCCTGATGGTGGGCCGCTCCCACGGTATTCATGCCGAACCCATTACCTTTGGCTTTAAGCTGGCGGGGTGGTTGGCGGAATTATTGCGCCACCGCGATCGTTTTATTCACCTGCGTCAACAGGTCGCCGTGGGTAAAATCTCGGGAGCCGTGGGAACCTATGCCAATGTGAACCCCCGGGTGGAAGCTTTAGCCTGCCAAAAACTAGGTCTAGAACCGGATACGGCCTCGACCCAAGTCATTTCCCGCGATCGTCATGCCGATTATGTACAAGCCCTAGGGGTACTGACGGCTTCTTTAGAGCGTTTTGCCGTGGAAATTCGCAATTTGCAACGCACAGATGTGCTCGAAGTCGAAGAATTCTTTGCCAAAGGTCAAAAGGGGTCTTCCGCCATGCCCCATAAACGCAATCCCATTCGATCGGAGCGGATTAGTGGCTTGGCCCGGGTGGTGCGGGGCTACACCGTCGCTGCTTTAGAAAATATTGCCCTTTGGCACGAGCGGGATATTTCCCACAGTTCCGTAGAGCGGATGATGCTGCCGGATGCCTCCACCGTGACCCATTTTCTCTTGGTGGAACTCACGGATCTGATTCAAAATCTCTTGGTCTATCCCGAAAATATGGAGCGGAATATGAACTGCTACGGGGGCGTGATCTTTAGTCAGCGGGTGCTGCTCGCCTTAGTGGAAAAAGGCATGAGCCGAGAAGCGGCCTATGCTCAAGTGCAGGAAGCTGCTCACCAAGCCTGGAATAAGGAAGGGGGAAATTTCCGCGCTTTAGTGGAAGCCAGCCCCCAAATTACAGCGCATTTGTCCCCGGAAGAGATTAACGCCTGTTTTGACCCGACGTTGCATTTGCAGCATTTGGAAACCGTTTATCAACGGCTTTCGATCTAGGGGCTGTCATCATTTAGCGCTGAAGTGTTTATACGGCAATCGTTTCAGCCCCTAGTTATGTTTGCTGGAGCGGGCGCGGTAACCTTTATACCGCAAGGCTTCTAGAATTAACTGATGACGCGCCCTAGCCCATCCTGGTCGTGCGGGCATTTTGCCCGTAACCTGTTTGCTACGAACAGGACAGTCGCAACTGGGGGGCTGCCTTCAATAAACTGCGGGTATAGGGATGCTGGGGATTTTCAAAAATTTCCTCCGTCCTACCCATCTCGACAATTTGACCCGCCGTCATCACCGCAAGACGATCGCAGAAGAAACGGGCTACCCCTAAATCGTGGGTGACAAAGAGGTAGGTTAAGTTAAACTCCCGTTTTAGTTCCAGCATCAGTTCCAGCACCTGGGTTTGTACCGTGACAACTTCAATGAATGAAAAGATTGTCAAGATAACCATTAACAACAATGTACATAATACTAATAAAGAATATGGCAGGAAGTGTTATCGCTAAAATATTCAATTCCTGATTACTTAACTCGATCGCAACAGTCAAAAGAATAGCTGTCATACCATTCTCGTGACCGAACATTATTCTAGATCGTTCTCTATTTTCTAATTTTCGCACAAAAATCAAGGTAACGATTGGTTGCGCAACGAAAAACATTAATCCTCCTAAAATCAATCCGGCAGTCCAGTTTAAGTTCCTGAAACCTAGAGATGCGGTTAATACTCCTGTTGTAAAAATAGAAAAATAAAAAATAAACCCTAGAATATATTCAGAAATTTTAGGAGGAATGTATGGACGTATAATTATTCCGACTATTGCTGGAACCAAGAAAGAGCCAGAGAATCCAGAAATCAACACGATAATAGAGATGAAAAACAAATCCAACATATTAATCATATTATTTTTAAAGTTTCTTATTTTATATTTAAATTTTTGATACAGAAAATAAATGATAATACTAATAATAAGTTCAATGCATAGACTAGTAATGTAATGAATTATATGAAAAGATGATCTTGTTAATGTAAAAGGTAGAAAAATATAAAAAGCGAATAAAACTGTTATAGGATCATCAAAACTCGACCAAAATCTTAAAATTGTTTTAGTACGAGAGTTTAAATTAGTGAATTTTAAGTTATAAGATGCTGCGATCGGGTCAATTTGAGCAATAACTGTACTAGCGAGAAAAACGATCGACCAAAGCTCTCGATCAAAAAGTCCTAAGCATACACCAGGCAAGAATATTTTTATAGGTAAGCCAAACAATAATATAGATGCAAGTGTTTTCCAGTTTAAGGAAATATCTTTGAGATCGATTTCTGAAACATTTAAGTATAAACCTACTGCAACAAGCAGGTACATGAATTTTAGCCAATAAGAATTGCTTACAACACTAAGATTAATGACATTATTACTAATCAGAAAATAACCAGTAAAACCTATAAATACAGATAAAATCAACTTCTGCAATAATTGCACACGAAGAGAAATAGACTTGTTCTGGGGAAACATCTTCTTCTTTTACACCTAAGGAAGAATCCACGTTTTGGGGATCCTTACCTTAGGTACCTCCTGCATAATTTAGCTCGCATTCTACATGTTCACTCTGAGCATAGCAAGTGTTCAGGGATTTTTTCAGAGTCGGCAGGTAAGAGCAAGGAGGCAAAGATGTCCCGTTGCAGGTCTTTTTCACTGCAATAAATGTCTCCTAGTAGGCAGTCCACAATCAAGTGAGTTACATAAATTAAATTATTCAGACTACACACTGTATCTGGAGCAACAACAATGCCATAACCTTGATCAAGGTTATCTTTCATAACTATCTGGAGACTATCTGCCCAGGTTTTCCATGGTTCACCGGTTTTGACTGTTGGGATCCCTTGGAGCAATTTATCTAAACTTGCTGTCAATGCTTCTAATTTCAAGTCCTTAGCGATCGACAGGGCTTCTTCAAGCTTAGGTACAATATTCTCAGTGCCATAAGTTGGATCGTAGCGTCTAATTCGTTCCAGGTAATCAAGAGCATCAGGATTTTCAAGATTAACTTTGTCACTAGCCAAAGCACGAATCACGGCTAAGTCCAATAGGAGCTTCATGCGATCGGTTCTCTTTTTCTGAGTTTTATAACGTTTATTTAACTCTCTAGTCTTCTCGGCTAAACGCTGTGCCAGAGCATTATCTAAATCGGGTGTTGATCGAGCAATGTGCATATCTGTTTCTAAGTCATAAGACAAAATGCAAGCTCTCCAGGAACTCGTAGATACACCAGCCTCAGTTGTAATCCGATCGAGCCATTCTAAAACACTCTTGAGTTGTTTATTTGTACTGAGTTGTAGGCTAAATTGAAACAACTCCTTAAGAAATTCACTAGCATCAGCTAATCCTTCCGAAACCCAGAGAATAGCAGATCTCCAGGATGGATCTAAAAGATGACCTTGGAAGAGTTGTTCAAAAGTCATTTTTTCACTAGCTAATTCATTAAGAATGTATTGTGCTAAAAGATACTCTTGCAAAGATTTGTGGGTAAATCCATATTGATCTTTATTCT
>JBMTZC010000187.1:0-8606 GCA_049455215.1 Prochlorotrichaceae cyanobacterium | reverse complement strand
GATGAAAACTGCAATTTCACTGCCAGATTCAGTCTTTGAACAGGCGGAAGCACTCGCTCAGCAATTAGGATTGTCGCGCAGCGAGTTTTACACAAAAGCGCTACAGGCATATCTCAAAAGGCACAATCGTGAGCAAATTTTGCTCAAATTGAACCAAGTTTACGCTACCGACTCCTCTGAACTTGATCCAGTGATGGCAAGGATGCAGTTTATGTCTTTGCCTCACGAGGATTGGTAATGTATCGGGGAGAAATTTGGTGGGCGAACCTACCCGATCCCGTCGGTTCAGAACCTGGATATCGCCGTCCCGTCTTGGTGATTCAGGATGATGCTTTTACCCAGAGCCGGATTAGTACTGTCATCGTTGTGATTCTCACTTCAAATATTCAGTTAGTGGAAGCACCGGGGAATGTACTATTGCCGCGTGGGGTATCGGGTTTGTCGAGAGACTCCGTGGTAAATGTCTCTCAAATTTTCACGATCGATAAGACGTTTTTGGTTGAACGTATTGGTGCGCTGCCAGACTACTTGCAGGAGGAGGTTGATGAGGGGTTACGAACAGTTTTGTATCTCTAACAACGCCAGCTAATAAGTCGATCGACTGGCCGATATCATTTTCTTTCTTTGCTTCGGTGTGGTTCATCGCCCCTCATCTTAGTCGTTAGGCGGTTCCAGCGGTATATGGAAGATTTCCGTAATGGCAATGGGCATCGTTAATTTCTCCAGGCTCTCCAGCGGCTAGGGCCAATTGTAACTAAAGCCAGCCATAAAAGGTAACGGCTGTGTTGCCATACACCTTGTCCCGTTGGATAGTCCAGCGATCGGGAGGGGAAAACTGGCGATGGCGATCGTGCTCCACTGCTATTTCTCCCTGGGGGGCTAAGAGATCCAGATCCTGAACAAGTTGTAAAACGGGCTGATAGCGATCGCTTTGGTAGGGGGGATCAAAGTAAATTCGATCGAAAGCTTGGCCTTTTAACTTGGGGAGTACCGTGAGAACATCTCCCTTCCAGCAATGAATATTCTGGTGAGGTTCCGCGAGATTCTGCCAATTTTCTCGCACAATGCGCAGGGCTTTGGCGGACTGTTCAATGCCCACGACTGTCTGGGCTCCCCGACACAGGGCCTCTGCTCCCATCGCCCCGCTACCGGCACAGAGATCCAACCAGCGGCAGCCCTCAAGGGAACCTTGCCAGATGTTAAACACGGCAGCCCTAACCCGCGCCGGAGTGGGGCGAGTGAGGGAACCAGGAAGGGTTTTGAGGGGACGATGCCCCAAAATACGGAGCGCCATCTTGAGTGTCAGTTAGGGGTTGAGAGTTTTGAATGCTGAGTTTTGAGGTTGCGACCTGTGTAACTTACGCGCCACGTTTTGCTGAGAACGAAAGATCCACTTTAGATGAGATGCTGGTCTCCAGAAATCGGAGATTTTGTAACAACGCCATAATTAACCGAGGTTTACAGGATATTGGTCAAATACTGATGCAGGTTGAGCCGATGCCCTTGCCAACAGAGGGCTGTGCCTCGTTCAATTTTGGGTAGGGGTTGTGCTTGATCCCCTTGAATGGGCTTTACCTTTAGGGGTTCACAGGTGACTAATGCCACATCAAAGCGACAGTTCCAATCGGCAAACTGGGGAAATTCCGCGAGAAAAAGCTCAGCGGTTTGCCACAATTTCTGGCGTTTGCGGGCGGTAATGGCTTGCACTCCCCCGGCATCAATGTTTTTAGGACTGCGGGTTTTCACTTCCACAAATGCGATCGTTTTCAAGAGGGTGGAGGAGTGAGCCAGTCCCTGGCCAGATTCTCCACTGACGGATTCTCCCTGGGCAATGACATCAATCTCACCCCAAGGACAATGCCACCGCTCCGCCAAAATGTGCCAACCCTGTTGTTGGAGCCATTGGCTCACTAAGGCTTCTCCCAGCCGTCCCCGTTCCTGAGCCGATGAGGTGAGGGCTGAGGGCTGAAGCTTGCGTTGGTCTGTGCCCTGAGTCTTCCCGTTACCCATCCAACTTGCCATTGACTAAGCCGTTAAAGCCAAAGACCTGACGGCTTCCCCCTAGGGCGACCAGTTGGACATGGCGGGTATCCCCAGGTTCAAAGCGCACGGCGGTTCCGGCCGGAATATCGAGACGATAGCCCAGAGCGGCCTCCCGATCGAACTGAAGGGCAGGGTTGACTTCGTAAAAATGGTAATGAGAACCCACCTGTACGGGACGATCGCCCGTGTTTGCCACCTCAAGTTCCAGAACAGGACGATCGACATTGAGGATAATGTCACCTTCGTCCACAAATAATTCGCCAGGGATCATAGGTTTAGGGGAAAAAGTTGAGGGCACATTAACTTACAGCTTACAGCAATAATAAATTGGGGAGACTTCACCACTCGCCACAATTCCTATTGCTGAATAGAAAGCGGAAAGCCTGACCGGCTATAGGTTGGCATTGTACCGGAGAATTTACTGATTGACCATTTCAATCCGAGAGGTGATGAAGCGATCCATCCATTGCTCTAGGTAGCGACGATTGGCTTCCTTTTCCTGGAGGTTTTCTGTCGTAAAGGGATAGGGAGCCAAACCCTGTAAGGCGGCGGTGGTGACGCAATACATAGACTTCTGAAAACTAATACAAATCTGTACTCGCAAATCCGTCAATTGCCGAGTGGTATTGAGATAGAAATTGTGGAGGTAATCGGGTAAGAAATGTCGCATATCTTGCATGAGCAAGGTGGGGGGAATGCCGGCCCCGCCAATGGGTAAGGGATCTGCGTAGAGGGCACCGTAGGTAAATTCGGATTGGTTAAAGGGAATTTGGTAGGCTTGGGCATTGTAGGAGATGGTGCCGGGAAAAGGCGTACCCCGGAAAAAGACTGCTTCCACGTAGGGAACAGCGGTATCCATGAGAAAGGTCAGCCCTTGGGAGGGGGGTAAAATGGGGTAGGACTTTCCCTTGATGTTGACAGCATAGGTAATGGGGCGATTGGCATCCGCCACTAAGCCATTGAGAATATGCTCCACCACCGCTGGAATCGACTGAATTTCCCCTGCATCATAGCGATCGGACAAAGTTAAAAAGATGTCTGCCATGACGCGCCAAAATTGCCCTAAGCCGCTATAGGTGGCTAGTTGACGGACTTGCTCTAACAAAAATTCGGGAAAGACTTGATGCACACGGCGTATGAGAAAATTATCCGCTATCTTTGCTTCGATCGCTTCCTTGGCTAAAGCGTTAAATTCCGGGCTATCTAAAAAGTCCGCCAGTCCGCCCCCCCCATGCCATAACATTGCCTTCATGCAGTATTCGGCATATTCATAATTAATGCGATCGTGCCACCAATGTTTCAGTAATTTAGAAAAGTTAATATCCCCATTGAAATATTTGAAAAATGGGAATAACACTAAAAATTGATGTTCGGCAATATAGTTGAGATTAATAGAATAGGCATCTAAAACAACACCATAACTCTTGAGAATGCCCACCACTTCTAATAAATTGGTTGGGGTATCCTTCAGCATCGCCTCACCAGATTCTAAACGATGAATATGGGATGCTAAGGGATGGGTAGAGGGGGGCAGAGAGAGTAGTGCAGTCATGCGGGTAGCAGAAATGGGGAGAGCGGGAACCAGGTTGGCTTATCTGGAATTATACGCAGAAGACGGGAGCATGAAAACCTTGCTTCGCTTCTGCGATCGTTTCCAGGAGAGTTTCCTTGACAATGAATCTGGCCTATTTCTCCCTTTCAAAGCCCTATGCCGCAGGGACTCCCAGTCGAGGAACCCGGCCGCTCCTGGGACGATGCTCCAGGCGTTTGACAGGTCAGGTTTGATTAACTGGGGTGAGCGGCTACGCCGCCCGCTACAATGCCTCCCCTCCTTATTGAGCCTTATTGAGTGGGGGATTCCAGGCAATTGAGCATCCGCAGGGTTGCCGCGGTGGCATAGTTACGCTGTGCGGCAGCATTGGGGAAAAATAGCTCACCTTGTTCATTAAAGGGAGTTGCAACCTGACAGAAGCTAGACATTTCCACAATGCCGGACTGGGCCCAATGTCCGTTAATATCGGCAAAATTCAAGGGAGCTTGCCGGGGAATTAAGGTGTTTCCTTGCCGTTGCAACAGTTGACCATAAATCGAAGCGTTACGCAGTACAGCGATCAGTTCCGCTCTGGACACGGCTTGGGCAGGCTTGAAGGTGCCATCGGGGTACCCCTGAATGAGTTGGATATCTCGGGCATATTGGATTTTGGCTGCACTCCAGCGCGTGGCTGATACATCTACATAAGGGTTCCCGATCGCTTGAGGCGGTATCGGAAAAGCTCCTCCGGGCAAGCGCTGCAAGGCTTCCAAGACCAAGGACACCAGTTGTTCACGGGTCAAGGGATCTAGGGGACGGAAGGTATTATCCTCCATGAAACCGCTGACAAAGCCTCTGGACACTGCCACTTGAATTTCATTACGGTAAATGTCTGCGCTAATATCCCCAAACCCGGTGGTGGGAGCGGTTGGCTGCGTAGGGAGTGTGGGCTGGGTCGGCGTTGTCGGCTGAGTGGGTTGGGGCGAGGGAATCTGAACTGGGGCACTGCCAGCGACTTCAGCCAAGGAGCGATCGTTGGTGAGATAGATATGTCCTAAAGTCTGCCCCTGATAGCTGCGGCGAGTAAAACGCCAGCCTGGATTGAGGGTAATTTTAGCGAAGTCAGTGGTAATCCCATTGGTGCGGCCAATTTCCACGACGGGATCTCTGCGGTTGAGGGGGTTCCGTCCCACCAAGAGCATATCATTGCCGCTACGAATCACACTCAAGCGGTAGTTTAGCCCTAAATCTTGTCCTGCCATGCGCAGGGAATACCCGTTTGAGTCTAAAAACCGGGAACAGATCCCCGTAAAGTCAAAGGTCAAGAGGAGCGGGTTCACGATCGTGGGGGCGCTACCCGATTCAGACCAACAGGGACGCTGATCGCTGAGTTGTTCAATCAGCAAAAGTTGGTGGGAACTCCCATTCCCGATCGGCGAAGCGACGGCAACCACGCTATTGGGATTCGCAATTTCTTCTTGGTTAAAACTCTGGGACGCTCCTGGCCGAACCATTCCCAGGACACTTATTCCAGCCGCAAGCGCCGAGACGATCGCTTGGTTAATTCGCACCCGCATAGACATAAACATCTCCTTATCCTTACCAGAATCAAATGTGGGCTAGCAACATGGGCTAAGAACATGAGCTAACAAAATGGACGATCAACAAAAGGCAATTCCACAATACAGGCAGCCAAAACTCACCATTCGTATCGAAGATATTTTTTGTTGCTCTTTCTTTAACACTCTTTGGCGTTAAAGGCTACCTATTAGGTCTGAATTGCCTGAGTTGAGGAATCCTTGTGAGGATGCTCACCTTCTACAGTGCTGAGAGACGCATCGCCTGAGGGGGTGTTCCAGAGTGCCCGCAGACTTGCAACGTCACCGGTTCACAGGGCATCACCGACTAAGAGTCCAACTCGGAGATCTTGCCCTGTAGCGCTTTCCGGGCAATGTGGGTGACATAGAGCGTCACCGCCACTGTTATAACTAAACCAACTCCGTATAATCCTAATTCCAACGGTGTTTTCGATCGTTCTCCCGACTGGGCAAAGAGTTCCGCCAGGTTACTAAATAAAGAGCCAATATAAACATACAGAATGGTTCCGGGAATCATCCCCACTGACCCCAAACTATAATCCTTGAGGCTGACCTGGGTTAAGCCATAGGCATAGTTGAGCAGGTTAAAGGGAAAAACGGGGGAAAGACGAGTCAGCAAGACGATTTGAAATCCGGCTTCTCCCACAGCCCGATCGATGGCCTTAAAACGATCGTTCCCTGCAATTTTTTGAGCCACAAATCCCCGAGCGACATAACGTCCCACTAAAAAAGCGAGAATAGCCCCGATCGTGGCCCCGATAAAGACATAGCAGGAGCCTTGCACCACCCCGAAGACTACTCCAGCCCCTAGGGTTAAAATTGATCCCGGTAAAAATGCCACCGTAGCAACAATGTACAGACCCATAAAAACGATCGCTCCGATCGCCCCGAGATGATTAATCCATTGCAGGATTTCCTGCAGTAGCAACTGAGGATGTATACCCGCCGCTGTCATCACTTCTGCCATTGCCCATACCGGAAAAACAGTCGTTAGCCCAAAGCTTAGGGTAAACCAAAATAAGAGCGAAGCCATACGGCGTAAAGCCCGGGATGGATGTCGCGACAGCAAGAATAACTTCATTTTTGAATGACCAGTAAAGATCGCGCTAGGAAAACCATTGGCGAATACGCTGGGAAAAGTGCGGTTTGGCAGGCTTTTGTTGAGAGAGATGTTGACTTAATTCCTGGATGAGATTATCACTTTGGGCGACCAAGGAGGGAATAGACAGGTTGACAAAGAGTTCACGGGCATTGCGGAAAGCCTGCAGCGCCTCTTCCTGACGATTGGCATTGGCGAGGGCTAAGCCTAGGTTAAAACAAGCATTGGCTTCTCCCCGTCGATCGCTCAGATCCCGCGCTAGGGTTAAATGTTGTTGATGGAACTCAATGGCTTTGCCGTAGTCTCCGAGGGCTTCATATACATTGCCTAAGTTTCCTAAGGATGCGGCTTCCCCTCTAGCATCGCCGATTGCCCGTTTAATGTCCAAAGATTGTTGATGAAACTCGATCGCTTTTTCATACTCTTCTAGGAAATAATAGGTATTGGCTAAGTTTCCTAAGGAGGAAGCTTCTCCTTTGCGATTCCCAATCTCCCGGGCAAGATTTAAATGACGTTTCTGAAATTCCAGTGCTTTACTATATCCTCCCAGGGAATAATAGGCGTTACCTAGACCAGCGTAAGCATTGGCTTCTCCCTGACGATCGCTGATCGTTTGGGCCCGATCTAAATATTTTTCAAAACATTCGATCGCTTTACCATAGTTTTCTAAGCAATAATAAGCATTGCCTAAACCACCGTAAGCATTGGCTTCTCCTTTACGATCGCCGATGGTCTTTGTAAGCTCTAAGGTGCGTTCAAAACACTCGATCGCTTTCCGATAGTTTCCGATTGAACGGTAAGCATTGCCTAAATTCCCTAAGGAGGCGGCTTCTCCTTTTTGATCCTCGGTAGATCGGGCAAGCCCTAAGTATTGTTGATGAAACTCGATCGCTTTTTCATATTCTCCTAAAGCATAATAAACATTGCCTAAACTGGTGAGAGAAACCCCATATTTCCAATTTGCAGGATCGTCTTGCTGTTGGTAAGCACTTACTAATTTTTCGTAGAGATCTAAGCGCAGGGTATAGTGTCCTTGGAGGGTCAAAAACTCGTCACATTCCTGCAGAATATCAAAGGCTTTATCGTAGTCTTCCTGTTGATAGCAATCTTCAAACATAGCGCGATAACGATCGAGATCCGCCAGTGTTTGACAGGAGGAGGGGGGAGAGGAGTCCTGAACACTCAGATCCGTTTCGGTGTCTTGGGAATATTCGCCAGGTTCTTGATCCGCTTGGGACTCTGCGGTATTTAATAACTGTTTGATCTCCCAGAGTGTAGACTTCATGTCCTGGCAATAGCGACTAAACCAGAACCGCGCTCCTTCAATTTCTGCTTCAGTGAAGGTGAGCACGTATGTAAACCACTCCTGAACGGGGACGGGTAAATGATTGAAACCAACGTCCCGATCGCCATCAAAAATTTGTCCCACTAAGGGTAGAACTCGATGTTTACCTCGGGTGGGAAAACGATGAAGAATAGTCAGCGCTGTGGCAACTTTCGGCAAAATTTCTAGACAATGGGTCGTATCCTGGCTGAGATCCTCCACAAAAGAGTAGCGCCTAAAATCTGCTTTGTTCAGGTAGTCATCGGATGCCAAATCCGACGGATCCGTAACGATCGCCTCGGGGGAGGACGGAAGTGAGGCGTATGGCCAAGCTAAACTTTGGTTCGGTAGTACTTCTTGAGTCACCATTTCACTAGAATTAAACATCACAGGTTGCTGAACAACATCATGAATTGCTACACAACATTCCCAATCAGGGGTTAGAGCACCGATAAGATGACTATGGAAAGCAATGTAAGTAAAGTTTTCTAGACCTAATTCCGCGATCGTTTTTGCCACAAGGGTTGTAATCGTGGAGTAATCAGGAACGCCGTCTGTAGACCGATTCAGGAACACATTGAGATAGGGAGCATCCTGGGAAACTTGAAAACACAATTCTAAATCCAGATGCTGGCAGGACTGAGCGATCGCGTCAGAAATAACCTCATTGTGCATAGTTCTCCTGAAACCGATTCTTTAGGACATCGTGGTATCGTTTAGACCTCTGATGAAACACAACAAAATGGAGGAGAGAGTGCGGCACTCTGCCCATCCTCTCATAAGATCCAAGGGGGCTAGGGGGAGATCCGCCGATTTTTCAACAGCGGTAACCCAATTTGCACCCAGACGAAATTTGCAAGGAATCGTCCCCAATCTACGGTGTGAATTTACATTTCAATACATTTAAACATATTTACAATGAAACGGCTATCCACATTGATACCTCTTCACCTCAAGCTACCGTGTACACATAAGTCTCGTTGCAATCGCAAAACTTGAGTGGATCCCCCC
>JBMTZC010000186.1:0-8622 GCA_049455215.1 Prochlorotrichaceae cyanobacterium | reverse complement strand
AGGGGGGATCCACTCAAGTTTTGCGATTGCAACGAGACTTATGTGTACACAGTAGACCGCCTTAAGGGGGTAGCCCTTATTTTAAGGGTTAAGGGGTCATTTCCCCTCAGGCTAGCCGTTCCCTGGCTGCGTCAACGGGCAAAGCATCCCTGGCTTCCCTGCAAGGCCGAATCTACAGACAGTCTTAGGAACAGACCCCAAAGATTCGTTTTAAGATAAGAGGCGCTGCATAGATTCTTTAGGTTTTGCGCTAGAAACACTGTGGACGATTTACGATCGGCATTAACCCTCGCCACGGATGAAGAGCTGGGCGATTTGACGGAACTGCTCTTTCAGCCCAAATTTAATCCCCTGGATTATGTGATTATGCCCCGGCCAGTTCAGGTGCAGGGCTACGATCGCTCTCGTCAAATTAGTGCGATCGAACATCGGTTTCGCTTTTTGGCCGCAGATGGCGTGACGGTGTTGACTGGTCAGAGCCGGGGTTTGGAATATCGCCAAGTCTTACGGCAGGTGTGCCGACATCTTCAGATTCCCTTTAGCGCAGATTTTCAAACGATCGACTTAGAATCAGAAATCCTTTTATTTATTCTCCAGAAAACCTGCCGCAACTTGTCCCCCCGACAATATCGAGACTTTAACCACCACTTACAACAGGCTTTGAAACGATCGGAATTCTATCCACAACTTTCAGAAACAACCCGGCAAGATCCCCTCAAAATTTTGCTTGCAGGGGGCAGTGTGTTAGCCATTGGCTCCCTGCTGCGATCGTGGTTCCTACGCCAACTGGCCCAGGAATGGGCCCTGCATGCCGCCAAATGTCTCGCTGCCCGACCGATCGTGGCCACGGGGCGCGGTCTGATGGGGCTAGCCTTGGCCAGTCGCGGTGCAGCGGTCAATCTGACACGATATAGTGCTATGCGGAGTGCTTTGGCCGTGATCAGCCCTGCCCTCTGGGGATGGATCGTGTTGGATCTCGGTTGGCGATCCATTGCTACTAATTACAGTCGTGTTATTCCTTTTATTTTTAGCATTGCTCAAATTCGCTTGACACGGTCATCATCTCTATGAAGTTTCCTTTTGCCAAATCCTTTAAACGATCGCTGCAAACCTTTAATCAATGGTTTTCGCAAACCCCAGAGCGGGCATTGGAGCAGGCCTATGATGCCGCCTTGCTCATTCGGGCAATGGAAGATCAGCATTTTGGCGGTCAAAAGATTGAACCGGCAACCTTACAAGAAGGAAATCGAATTTATAGTTATTTTGAAGATGAATTACAAAGCAATTTGCGGATTATTAAACTCCGTCTGTCGGAATTTAAGGCCAGTCGATCGTTTTTAAGCCTCTCCGATCCTCGCTTGTCAGGTATTAATTTACAGACCGAGAGTGCCACTGAAGAAGAAGCTAATAGCGCGGAACGTTTAGCCATTCGGCTCGAAAAATTACGATTTGTCGATCAAATTCTCAATTGCTACACCAGCACGGCTCCTGCCCTGGCCCTCATTCCCCTCAACAAACCGGCTAAAACAGAGCCATCCAAACCCATATCGACAACAGTCTCGAAAAAGTCTGAAGATGCTGCTGTTTATCCCCTGAACGCAAATACCATGGCACGCCCTGAACAATCCAAAGATGGAATGAGCGGTAGTACCAGTTTTGTGCCGCGCTCAATTTTAGGAACCTTTGATCGTTTACGCCGAGAACTCGATCCCCAAGCGGAAGAAGAAGTCGTTAAAACCTTTCGATCCTCTAAAACGAAAACCGTTGTTTCGCTGCGCTTTATCCTACTCCTGATCCTCGTTCCCCTGCTCACCCATCAGATGAGTAAAAACTTTATTGTGGGGCCGATCGTGGATCATTTTCGTCCTGAAACCCCAGAAAATCTCTTTATTAATATTGAACTCGAAGAAGAAGCCCTCTCCACCTTAGAGCGTTTTGAAAGTCGCTTAGATTTTCAGAGCTTACTCTACAATGCGCCCCAACTTACCCGCGAGGAAAAAAGCGAAAAAATCCAGGAAAAAGCAGAGGAAATTGCCCAAGAATTTTACGATCGTAGTACCAATGCGATTAAGAATGTCTTTTCGGATGTCCTTGCTGCCATTGCTTTTGTGATCGTGATGACCATTAGCAAACAAGAGTTAGAAGTCTTAAAATCCTTCATTGACGACATCATTTATGGGCTCAGCGATAGTGCCAAGGCCTTTATTATTATTCTCTTTACCGATATGTTTGTGGGGTTCCACTCTCCCCACGGTTGGGAAGTTTTATTGGAAGGGGTTTCCCGACATTTTGGACTACCGGAAAGTCGTGAATTTATTTATCTCTTTATTGCCACCTTTCCCGTAATCTTGGATACCGTCTTTAAGTATTGGATTTTCCGCTACCTTAACCGCATTTCTCCCTCTGCAGTAGCCACCTATCGTAACATGAATGAATAGTGGCGGACCTCCCCCCATATCCCCTATGCCCCAATCTAAAACCGCTCCTTCCGCCGTTAATCCCTTAGGTCTTCTCTACGGTTTTTTAGCCTATGGCAGTTGGGGAATTTTACCGATTTACTGGAAGTTATTAGCCTCGGTGAGTGCCTTAGAAGTTCTATGTCACCGCATGATCTGGTCTACGCTATTTCTCCTTTTAGTCTTAGGAATTCGTAAGGAACTCCGATCGTTTTTCACACTCTTTCAATCTCCTCGTTTACTCCTTTACTTACTAGGAACCGCCACCCTGCTGGCCTGTAATTGGGGCACCTATATCTATGCCGTCAATATCGATCGAGTGGTGGAAACGAGCTTAGGGTACTTTATGACCCCGCTCCTCAATATCCTCCTCGGATGTTTTGTCCTACGGGAACGTCTCAGTCCCCTGCAGGGCATTGCCGTCGGACTAGCGGCCCTTGGCGTAGGCAATTTTATCTGGGGATTTGGTGCAGTCCCTTGGTTTGCGCTGATTTTAGCCAGCAGTTTTGCCTTGTACGGTCTCTGTCGCAAACTCATCCCCGTCTCGCCGCTCTGCGGCATCACACTGGAAACCCTACTCCTGGCCCCCTGTGCCCTACTGTGGTTAGGTCTACAACCGGAAAATGCCTTTGGTTCTGGAACCGGGATTACTCTGTTACTCTGCTTGGCGGGAGTCGTCACCTCATTACCCTTGTTTTGCTTCAATACCGCTGCTAAATTGTTACCCCTCTCCACCCTCGGTTTTTTGCAGTACTTAGCCCCCAGTTTGCAATTATTATTGGGCATTTTCCTCTACGGAGAACCCTTTACCCACACCCACCTCGTCTCCTTCGGACTGATTTGGACAGCGTTAGGACTGTACACAGTGCATCTCCTCCAGCATCGAGAGCATTCCCCCCAACCGGAATAGACTGAAATTGAATGGGTCAAAGCGCTACGCAGGGGTGTTGTGTTGCTCAATGTGCGGATTTGTATTTGGTGCCGCTACAAAACTGGAACGAATTTCGCTCGATCGATAGACCCGATAGTTTATATTCGGGAAAATATTATCGATCGTTTCCACCTTTTCTAGCCACCCGGCATCCAGAGTTCCGGCCAAGATGTCATCGTAAATTTTGTTGAACCGCAGCAGATGGGATTTAGTGCGACGCTCCGCATAGGGCACCATGGTGCCCGTCCGCATGATAAAGGCCCAATCTGAGGATTGAGCAAGGAGCAGTTCCCGGGCTGCTTGATTTAAGGCCCGTTCTTCTAAAGGACTGTCCGGATCCCGTTCACTCAGGGCAATCATGCGCTCCGTGGCCTTGTGCAGATGGGGATAAATCCAGGCATTGGTTTCATTGATCCAATATTCATGAAAGCCACGATACCCCCAGCTTGACTGGGAGGGACGACAGACCTGATGGACTGGATTTTGTTGTAAATAGTCCGATAGGTGAGTGAGGGTAAAGGTTTTTTGATCAAACCAGGCTTTGCGGAAGAAGAAGTCTAAAAACCACGGCCCTTCATACCACCAATGGCCAAAGAGTTCAGCATCATAGGGGGCCACCACGAGGGGCGACTGCCCCATGATGGAGTAAAGATGCTCTACCTGGCGTTCCCGGTTAAAAATAAAGTTGCTGGCGTGTTCCGCTGCTTTTTCCCGGGCCCAGTAGGGGTCATAGAGTTCTTTTTCGCCAAGGCTCAAACCCCGTCCCGTAATTTTGTGATATTTAATGCCGGTATTTTTGCGCTGCCCATTGGGCATGATGTAGGGCTTAATGTATTCGTAATCCGCTTCCCAGCCCAAGTCTTTATAAAATTCCCGGTACTCTGAAGCTCCGGGATAGCCAACCTCAGCACTCCACACCTGTTGCGACGATTCATGATCGCGCCCAAAGGCGGCCACACCGGTTTCGGTGAAAATAGGACGGTAGGTGCCGTAGCGGGGGTGGGGACGGGCATAAAGAATGCCATGGCCATCGGTAATAAAGTAGCGTAGCCCGGCCTGGGCAATGAGGTATTCAATGCCTTCGTAGTAGGCACATTCCGGCAGCCAGATCCCCTTGGGGGCACAGCCAAAGTTCTGCTCATAGTGTTCGCAGGCCAAGTGGATTTGTGCCCAAACGGACTCGGGGTACATTTGCATAACCGGGAAATAGCCATGGGTGGCCCCACAGGTAATAATTTCCAGGTTATTACTGTGCAAAAAGCGGCTAAAGGCGGCGACTAAATCCCGATCCCAGGCTTCCCAGGTTGCTCGAACGGTGGTGAATTCTTGGTAATAGTGTTCTGCCAGATAGACAAGGTGGGGGTTGTCTTTATTCTCGGTTCGTTCTCGATCCGCTAGCTCGATCAGTTTATTTAAGTGGCGATCGTAGCGATCCTGGAGCAGACTGTCCCGCAGCATGGAAATCAAGGGCGGGGTCAGGCTTAAGGTTAACTTAAACTCTACCCCATCCTGCAAAAGCCCATCTAAGACATTGATCAAGGGAATATAGGTTTCGGTGATCGCCTCAAAGAGCCATTCCTCTTCTAAGACGTAATCACTTTCGGGATGACGAACAAAAGGAAGATGGGCATGAAGGACGATCGCAACTTGGCCAAGGCTCATTAGATTGCTAAGGAATGAATAGGGTAGAGGAGTGAAGTGGCTTTACCGCAAGGCTTATACTTCGCAGTGTCAGTACATTACATTGCTAGGAGCGCTCCTTAATCCGTTACCGCACCAACACTACTCGAGGAAACCAGTTTAGCGTATTTTGACAGCACCCCACTGGTATACCGGGGTTGGGGCGGTTGCCATTGGCTCCGGCGTTGGGCCAATTCTGCGTCGGAAACCTGGAGATGGAGCAGACGCTGGTGAGCATCGATCGTAATTTGATCCCCCTCCTGCACCAAAGCGATCGTTCCGCCAACCGCAGCTTCCGGGGCAACGTGACCCACCACCATCCCGTAGGTTCCGCCGGAAAAACGACCGTCGGTAATTAGACCTACCGAATCCCCAAGACCGGCACCAATAATAGCAGAGGTAGGGGCTAACATTTCCCGCATCCCGGGTCCCCCCTTTGGCCCTTCGTAGCGAATGACAATGATATCTCCAGCCTGAATTTTGCCGTCCAAAATAGCTGCCAGACAGGTTTCTTCCGACTCAAAGACCCGCGCAGGGCCAGTAATCTGAGGATTTTTAACCCCCGTAATTTTCGCTACGGCCCCTTCTGTGGCTAGGTTGCCTTTCAAGATGGCGAGGTGACCTTGGGAATAGAGGGGCTGCCCCCAAGGACGAATAATTTCTTGATCGGGGGCGGGCTGATCGGGAATATCTGCCAGTTGTTCCGCTACAGTTTTACCAGTAATGGTTAAAGCGTCTCCATGTAAGAGCCCTTGCTTGAGGAGCATTTTCATAACCAGGGGTACGCCTCCCGCTGCATGGAATTGCGTGGTGAGGAAGCGCCCACTGGGTTTGAGGTCGCAGAGGACGGGCACCCGGCCCCGAATCGTTTCAAAATCATCGATCGTCAGGGGAACGCCAATGGCATGGGCAATGGCTAACAGGTGCAACACTGAATTGGTGGAGCCTCCTACCGCCATCACCACACTAATGGCATTTTCAAAGGCTTTACGGGTGAGAATATCCCGAGGCAAAATTTGCTGACGAATGGCATTGACCAACACCTTTGCAGATTCGGCGGTACTGTCTGCTTTTTCCGCATCCTCTGCCGCCATGGTGGACGATCGCATAAGGCTCATCCCCAAGGTTTCAAAGACGGAGGACATGGTGTTAGCCGTGTACATTCCCCCACAGGAACCAGCCCCTGGACAGGCATTCCGCTCCACCCCTAGCAATTCTTCCTCCGTAATCTTACCGGCGCTAAATTCTCCCACCGCTTCAAAGGCACTGACAATATTGAGATCGCGACCGTTATAGTGACCCGGTTTGATGGTGCCACCGTAGACAAAAATTGAGGGGATATTCATGCGGGCCATGGCAATCATGGCACCGGGCATATTTTTATCGCAGCCGCCGATCGCTAACAGTCCGTCCATGCTCTGCCCCTGACAGACCGTTTCAATGGAATCGGCAATCACTTCCCGAGACACCAGAGAATATTTCATTCCCTCAGTGCCCATGGCAATACCATCACTAATGGTAATGGTGCCAAAAATTTGAGGCATGGCTCCCGCCGCTTTGAGACTCTCTTCTGCCCGCAGTGCAAGATCATTAATGCCCATATTGCAGGGGGTTATCGTACTGTAGCCATTGGCTAAACCCACGATCGGTTTCTCGAAGTCATTATCCCCAAAGCCAACCGCTCGCAACATGGCACGGTTAGGCGATCGTTGGGTCCCTTGGGTAACCACTTGGCTACGGGTATTTTCTGGGTGGGCAGTCTCAGACACGGCATTCTCCTCTGCTTTAGCAACCGTTGGCTAAACTTCTCAAGGCAATGGTACTGCAACTCGCTAACTTCAATTCTAAAAATAAGGTTTGCATTGCCTGGGCCCCTTAAGGCGAGAGAGTGCCACCGTTACTAGCACGATTGGGCCCCGTGCGGTAAACAAAGTTTGGGAATTAAATTCTAAATTTCAGCACTGCCTGGGTAAGATGGAATAATGATAAACCTGCTCAGATTTCCCCAGGATCCTGGCCTTGTTTGTCCTGTCCTGATGTCCTATTCTTTCTTAACTTTCTAAGCTGTGGGTGTTCCGATCTCTGCCCTATCTCCGCTCCATGCTCAAAACTGGCCATTTCCTTTAAGCGCTTTACCCCAGTCTGCTTATCTGGTGGGGGGCATTGTCCGGGATGCCTTTCTCGATCGTCAGGGAGATTATCTGGATTTAGACTTTGTGGTTCCTGAAAATGCCATTGAAGTGGCGCGTCAGATTGCCCGTCGTCAGAAAGCGGGTTTTGTGGTGCTGGATGCAGAACGCCAAATTGCCCGCATTGTCTTTCCCCAGGCCACCGTCGATTTTGCCCTACAGGAAGGAGACAGCCTAGAGGCGGATTTGCGCCGCCGGGATTTTACGGTCAATGCCATGGCCTACAATCCCCACACCCATGCGCTTATTGATCCCCTGGGGGGATACCACGATTTACAGGCGCGCTGCCTCCGCATGATTGCAGCGGAAAATTTAGCCGCCGATCCCCTCCGGCTGTTACGGGCCTATCGTCAAGCAGCCCAGTTGCATTTTCATTTAGAACCAGAAACCAAAAGCACCATTACGGCCCACAGTGCCCTGATTCGCACCGTGGCGGCAGAACGAGTACAAAGTGAACTGAGTTATCTGTTCCACCATCCTCAAGGGATTCCCCAACTGGTGGGGGCGTGGCAAGCAGGACTAGTGTCTCCTTGGTTTCCTCAGGTCACCCCCCTCCACCTAGCCCGCCTACAAATTCTGGATCCCTTAATTCAGCGGTTAGCCCAACGCTGGCCGCAATTGCTCCCGGCCCTAGAACCCCCCTTAAAAACAAAAGATTCCCTCACGGTCAAACCCGAAGGCTTTGGACGATCGTTGGGGGGCTTTCTGCGGCTTTGCACCCTCTTGGACGATCAGGCGGAGCGGGCGGAGGAAACCCTACGCAGCCTCAAAGCCAGTCGCTGGGAAATTCGATCGGCGGCACTGCTGTGGCGGCTACTGCCCCAACTGCAACAGTCCTCCCTCAGTATTCGGGAACAATACTTTCTCTATAAAGAAACGCAGGATCTTTGGCCCATTTTAGCGGTGTTGACCCTACTGCACAGCGTGCCCCCAGAGCCGGGCTCTGAAACGGCAGAGGCAAGGACAGGTCTGCCTGTGATCCGCCTCGAGCAGTTGTTGGACTATCTTCAGCACAGCCCCATTGCTCAAAGTTTGGATCAATTCTTTGATGCCGAGAATCCCATTGCCCATCCTCGATCGCTCATTACGGGCAAAGAAGTGATGAAGATCTTGAACCTGGGTTCCGGCCCTAAAATTGGTGAAATTTTGACCGAAGTCCAAATTGCCCAGGCCCAAGGGCAGATTAAAACCTCTGCGGAAGCCCTGGCCTTTGTCCGGAACATGGGAATTTTGCCGGGTAGTGAGGAGAGATCCCCTTAGGGAAGATTCACCTTATTCGTTATACTGCTAAGAGAGGCTTGAAGGCTAGGTCAGGGTTATTTCCTGGTTTGGGGTAAAATAGGCAGCTTAATACTGTTGCTTCAAA
>JBMTZC010000185.1:0-8679 GCA_049455215.1 Prochlorotrichaceae cyanobacterium | reverse complement strand
TTTGAACCCCGCGTTTGGTAGAGTTTTGAATACGATCAGAGGGGATTCAGTGGCTCAACCCTTTGCCCTCTTAAAAATTCTGGAGCAGGAACGATCGCCCCTGCCGGGGTATTCCAACCTAACAGCAAGATAGAGGAGCGATCGGGTTTTCATAAGTGTTTCCCTCAAAGCGATCAGGGATATTTTAGAATGAGTCCACCCTAACCCCTCCCCAGAGGGGAACCGGAAGATAACTCTTGAGGATCCTTAAAGCCTGTAAAGACTTGGGGCTTATAGGATAGACATAGCGCCAGTCAACGCCCCTAACGCTCCGGCAGTTTATACTGCTGGACAATCCGGCGGGCAAACTCCGGTACATGATCCGCGATGCGATGGGGAAACAAGCGTTTGAGATACAGGTAATTGCGGGTAAAGTGGGAGTCAATGGAAAAGCGGGCATATTCTAAGCCCTTGGGTCCCAACCGTTCGATGAATACTCCCATTAACTTGGCCGCCCACATGGGCAACGTCACCCCTTTTTCGTAGGCGGGAATGCTTTGCTGCACTGCGGCATGACGATCGCCGGAAGCACTCACAGATTGAAACTCTAGCTGCTCCCGTACTAACTCCAGCATTTCTCGGCCAGTTTGATTCCGCACCACTAACCACTGCCAACCAAAGGGTGCGCCCATATAGCCCACCACTAAATCCGCTAGACCATTGACGTAGTCAAAACAACTTAAACAGGAGGGGGCAAAAATATCTTTGAGTTCTTTCGTGTTTAAGCCAAAGAAGGGGACCTGCTCCACGGAGCCATCTTCATGCTTAAAGTGAACCCGGAAATCCTGCATAAATTCGTAGTGAACTACGGTTTCCGGCGATCGGCTGGTGGTTTCTAAAAATTTTTGTAGTCCCGCTCGGCTGACATTATCCACACAGGGCGTGCCTAAGACGTAGAGCTTTTCTAAGCCAATTTGCTCCTGTACCGATCGCAGGGCTTGAATTTGACACCCTACCCCGATCGCTAAGACCCGTTTGAGTCCTGCTGCTTCAATTTCTTCTAAGACGGACAAGTTAGGGGACAGGGTGGGTTTATTGACCCGCGCAGAGATCACCGCTTCGGGGGTGCGGGCCAAAATGGGACGGGGTTGAAAGCGATCGGCTTCTGTGTTGGTGACACAGACCACCCCTTCCACCAAACCTCGTTTCAGCATTTCACAAGCGATCGTGGTGACAATGCCCGTCCACTGCGCCCCTGGAATCGGCTCTTTTTTGCGGGCAGCCACCATAGTTTGATGAACACCAAAGTACAATTCCCGATCGTCCTCCAGGTTGCGGGAGCGGCCATGGGACTGGGTTTCCAAGTGGTCAAATTGTTGATTGAGAAAGGCGCAAGCCGTCTTGACATAGTGAATATAAACCGTATCGCACAGACCACAGTCACTACAGAGCGCCTTAGCCGGGCGGGGACTGCCTCGTTTGAGACCTTTAGCTTTGTGGTGAGGGGCAGGGGACGGCAAGAGAGTGGTCATAGGTAAATACGCACAACGATCGCTTTGTTTAACATACCGTAAGACTTTGCTTTCCTTCCACCGGATCGAGAATTGTTACAAATCTGCGGTGACAAATTGGCTGAAATAATTGGCTGAAATTTTGAGCCTATCCGGATCAGACGACTTAGCCGCTGGACATCAAAGCAAAGCTGATCTGGTGAAGGGGATCGATGATGGAAAAGGTATGTCTACCACCGTCCCAGAACCCCGTATTGCCAAGTAAGATGGGTTTGCATGGGGTTACTACCGTAAAAGAGGGTAAAGGAATGAGTCGGGTTGCCGTTGTTGTCGGTGTTGAACAATATCAACAGTTTCCCCGTTTACAGCCAGCCGGGGAAGGGGCCACAGCGATCGCGCAGTATTTAAGTCGCTATGGCGAATATACGGTTCATAAACTGAAGGGGGAACACGGGGCAGAAATTAGCTTAACGGCTTTAGAGTCTACCTTAGCCCGCCTCTTTAAGCCCACTCAAGGTAAGGTGCCTCGGACGGTTTTATTCTACTTTTCGGGATATGTGGGGGAACGGGGCGGCGAAACGACCCTGATGACGAGTGATGCCCACCCCGAGTCGGGTATTGCGGGGCTGTCTTTAAGTTGGCTCAAGCGTCTACTCCAGGAAAGCCGCGTTCCTCAATGGACGGTGATTTTAGACGGCTGGATGGCTCCACCAGAGGGACAAGCAGCGGCAGAAAATGGCTATAACGGCCAAACCCCTCAGCTCAATTTTGCCAACGGCAACCCCGGTGCCAAGCCCGGTTACGATCGCTTATATCTGGCGGCGGTGCAACCCCCGGAGTCGGGGGTATTGGAGGGCTACAGCCTCATGACCCAGGCAGTGCTCGAGGGGTTAGATCCCTACCGCTTTGAAACGGGGGTGATTACCAGTGGTTTTTTAGTCAACTGGCTGCGGTTAGCCCTGGAAGCCAAGGTGATCGCTCCCCATTTTCAGGAATCCGGTCGCCCCATCGTCCTCACCCGTAGCCCTGAGGAGGTCTGTCCCTACAAAGGTCTCTCCTTTTTTGATTGCGATACGGAGGATCCTAAGCATTTCTTTGGTCGGGATACCTTAACCCAAACCCTGCTGGAACAGGTGCAACAAAACCCCCTCGTGGCGATTTTAGGGGCTTCGGGCTGTGGGAAGTCTTCGGTCCTGCGGGCGGGGTTACTGCATCACCTACAGGACGGCCGGCTCATACCCGGCAGTGATACCTGGCAAATCCGGATTTTACAACCGGGGAGCCACCCCCTGCTGAACCTCGCCTTTGCCTTTTTAGACCTGAGCTTGCCCCTGGTGGATCGGGCCAAGCAGTTGGGGGAAATTGAAATGTTTCTCTCCCAGGGGGCCACGGGGATGCGCCGTCTGGTGCAGGTGGTGGGGGCTCCCCGCCTCATTATTGCGGTGGATCAATTTGAAGAAATTTTTACCCTCTGTCAAGATCGGGCAGAGCGCCAAACCTTTTTAGATTGTTTGTTGGGGACGTTACATCAGGAAGCGGTGCCCTTACAAGTGGTTTTGACCCTCCGATCGGACTTCTTGGCGGTATGTAGTCGCCCAGAGTATGGGGACTTGGGCAACCAAATCCGTCACTATCAGGTGGAAGTGCCCCCCATGACCCCAGGGGAGTTGCGCCAAGCCATTACGGAACCGGCCCTGCGCCTTGGGGTGCCCATCGAAGCGGAACTGGTGGATCAACTCATCCACGATGTGGAGGGGGCTCCCGGCAGCTTACCGTTGCTGGAGCACACCCTGGCAGAACTGTGGAAACAACGGACAGAAGCGGGCTTAAAGGCACGACAATACATTCGTTGGGGGGGCATTCGGGGATCTTTACAAACCCGAGCTAATGCGGTGTTCCATCAGTTAAACCCGGAGCAAAAGCGGGCCGCACAGCATATTTTCCTCGCGTTGACCCAATTTGGGGATGGCGTTACGGAGGATTCACGGCGGCGGGTCTTTAAGCCCGATTTAATTACGCCGGAATTTCCCCCGGATCTCATTGAAACGGTGTTACAACGCCTAGTCAATGAAAAGTTAGTGGTCACTAGTCAGTGGGCTCCACCGGGGACGGGCTTAGGGGAAGAAATGGTGGTGGATGTGATCCACGAGTCGTTAGTGCGTCACTGGGATTTACTGCGCCAGTGGGTGAATGAAAATCGAACCGCACTGCGACAACAACGATCGCTAGAAGAACTGGCCCAACAATGGTTTCGCAAGGGCAAATCTGAGGACTATCTTCTCCAGGGTAATCCCTTGGCCGAAGCCCTCCACTTTTGGCAATCCCAAACCCCGGGCACCGCAACAGCGGCTTCTCGGCTCACCCAGGAGTTTTTACAAGCCTCCCAAACCCATAGCCAGAGCCAACAACAGCACCAACAGGAACAGCAACAACGCATTGAAGTCCAGGCCGAACAGGTGCGTCAAGCGGGAACTCGGCTGTGGGCTACGATCGGGTTAGGGGGAGTCACCTTAGTGGGGGCTTGTTTTGCCCTCGTCTTGCAGTTGCGGGCAGGGGAGCTAGAAAGCATTCGTGGGCTTAAACCCGCAGGCACCTTGGGAGGGAATGCCATTGAAAATCGTTTAGCCAGTGTGGCCGCTGCGGAGCGATTCGAGAATTCCCTCTGGCAACGTTGGTTCCCCGATCGGGCTTTACAGCAACAGGTCTTACAAAACCTACAACAGAGCCGCTATGGCGTGGCGGAAATCAACCGTCTGGTGGGGCATGAGGGGGCGGTACTGAGTGTCGCCATTAGTCCCGATGGCAGTAAAATTGCCACCGCCGGCCGGGATGGCACCGCCAAGCTTTGGAATTGGGAGGGGAGTACCCTGGTGGAACTGAAGGGTCACGAGGGCCCCGTTTCGTTCATTACCTTTAGTACCGATGGTCAAGTGGTGGCCACAGCGGGGGAGGATGGGACGGTTCGCCTCTGGGATCTCAATGGTCAGGAACGGTTAAAACTACAGGTACCTCTGACCAAGACCCAAAGCAATACCGGGGCTCCCCTGCTCACCTTAGATGTGAGCCCGAATCAACGGGAGTTTGCCACAGGCAGTGGTGATGGCCGGATTCAGCGGTGGGATTGGAGTGGCAATGCCCTCAGTAGTTTTGCCGCCCACAATGGCGCAATTTATGATTTGACCTATAGTCCGGATGGTCAGACCTTAGCCAGTGGCGGCGGCGATGGGGTGGGACAGTTGTGGTCTTTGCAAGGCAAATCCCTAGCGGTGTTAACGGGTCATGAAGCGATCGTCTCCAGTGTTGCCTTTAGTGCCGATGGACAAACCCTGGCAACGGCAGACTATCAAGGCCAGGTGCGGTTGTGGACTTCCAGTGGTGGATTTCGCCGCGCCTTTACCGCCCATACCGGCGGCGGGGAGCAAAGTCGGATTCTCAGTTTAGCCTTTAGTGGCGATAGTCAACTGCTGGGCACCAGTAGTGCCGATAGGACAGCCCGACTCTGGAGCATGGAAGGGCGTAAAATCAGTGAGTTTCAAGGGCATCAAGACTGGATTTATAGCTTAGCCTTTACCCCCGATCAAACCCGCTTAGTCACCGCTGGACGAGATGGCATTGCCCGCATCTGGGACTTAACCACCCAACCGCAACGGGAAGTGTTAGCCCACCCCGATCGCATTTTAACGATCGCTACCAGTCCTCAACGACGACAGGTGGCCACCGGCAGCACCAACGGCAGTATTTACCTCTGGAGTGTGGAAGGCCAACCCCTCACCACCCTACAAGGTCACCGGGGCTGGGTCTTAGCCCTAGACTATGCTCCTGGGGGTGAGCAACTAGCCAGTGCGGGCAGTGATGGCACCATTCAACTCTGGCGGGTAAGTGGAAATAAGCAACAACGCACCCAGGTGATCCAAGCAGAACAAGGATGGGTCTACGAAGTCCACTTCAGTCCCGATGGTCAACGCCTCGTCAGTCGTGGCCGGGATGGCAGCATTAAACTCTGGGACTTACAGGGGAACCTACTGACCCAGTTCAGTGGTCACCAAGGCACCGTTTACGCCGTGCAGTTTAGCCCCAATGGCCAACGCTTAGCCACCCGGGGGCAAGACAGTACAGTGCGGCTTTGGGACTTGCAGGGCAAGCCCCTGGCGGGACTGCGCAACCACCAAGGGGAAATTTATGATATGGGCTTCCTCCCCGACGGCGAAACTGTAGTCACGGCAGGGGCAGATGGAACCGTCCGCTTCTGGACATTGGATGCTCAACCCTTAACTGTCCTCAAGCAACACCAAGGAGAAGTGTACAGTGTGGCGGTCAGTCCCAACGGCGACTACCTGGCCACCGCCAGTGCCGATCGAACGGTGCGGCTCTGGGATGCTTCCGGAAATCTCCTGCACACCCTCACAGGTCATGAAGATGCGGTCTGGGAAGTGAAATTCAGTGATGATGGGCAAACCTTAGTGAGTCGCAGTAGCGATGGCACGGTGCGGCTGTGGAACCTAGAGGGCACTCCCCTCAGTACCTTGCGCCATGAAGCCGCTGTCCAGAGTTTAGCCTTTAGTGGCGGTAGCGATCGTTTAGTCACCACCAGTGCCGATGGTCAACTGCGCTTTTGGAACCGAGAAGCCCAACTGTTGCGCCAGTGGCAGGATCCCAAGGGCGTAATCTATCGGATTGCCGCAGATCCGAAGGGCGAACTCGTCGCCACCGCCGGAGCCGATGGCGTGGCTCGGTTGTGGCAGGGAGACTCCAGCGAACCCGTCGCCACCTTAACGGGGCACCAAGGTCCCATTTGGCAAATCGCCTTTAGTGCCCAGGGCGATCGGCTCGCCACCACCAGTGCCGATGGGACGGTCCGCATTTGGTCTCGCAGTGGAGAACTCGAAACCACCGTGAGCTACCCTGAAGGGGAAATTTATAGTGTGACCTTTAGCCCCGATGGTCAGGAAATTGCCACCGCCAGCAGTGATGGTGTTCTGCGGCGTTGGGGGATAGATGGCACGCCTCGCCTCACCATTCAAGCCCACCAAGGGCCTGCCTTTAGCGTGGTCTACAGTCCCCAGGGCGATCGGCTCCTCAGTGGAGGGGCGGATGCCACGGTGAAACAGTGGAACATTGACGGCACTGCCATCAATACCCTCACAGGTCACCAGGATCAAATCTTCGATGTGGCCTTTAACCGTCAGGGGAACCGTATCGCCAGTGCCAGTGGTGATGGGACGGCTCGGCTCTGGGATACCGAGGGCAAGACGATCGCCGAACTGCGTGGTCACGAAAGTGCCGTCTGGCGGGTGATCTTTAGTCCCCAGTCCACGGCTGAAAATGAAGAACTGCTCACCAGCGGAGCCGATGGCACCAGTCGCCTTTGGGATCGCTCCGGGCAACCCGTCGCCATCATTGCCAGTCATCCCCTCGGCACCTATGACAGTGTGTTTAGTGCCCAAGGGGAGCAGGTGTTGAGTGGGGGCTTAGATGGCAAATTGCGGATCTGGACGATCGCCCCGCTGCGGGAGTTACTCGCGGAAAACTGCCAACAACTGCAACCCTATTTTAATAACCCACAGGTTGAAGTTAATGCCTCTATTTGCCGCTAGGGACGGTCATCAGTGCGTGATGATTAGCGATCAAATGCCTATGCTGTAATAGTTTCAGTCCCTAGCGGTAAAACGGGATCGGGTGCAACCGATACCGTAAAGGGTCTGGGCTTAATGAATGACGCGCCCTAGCCAAACTTCACAAAGAACAAACCAGAACGCCAAAAGCACTATAGAATAAGCAACGTTGCCTGGAAGCTTGTATTGCCATGGATCCCAGCGATCGTCTTATTGTCCCCTTGGATGTCTCTAGTCTCGATCAGGCCTTAACTTGGCTCGATCGGCTTCCCAGTGTGCGCTATTGGAAAGTGGGCTTAGAGTTATTTGTCAGTAGTGGTCCAGAAATCCTCCGCATTCTGCGGGAGCGGGACAAAGGCATTTTTCTGGATTTAAAATTTCATGACATTCCCAACACCGTTGTCGGGGCGTGTACCGCAGCGGCTCAGTATGGGGTCACTTGGTTAACCCTGCACGTTAGTGGGGGGCGGGAAGCGATCGAACGCTCCCAAGCGGCACTGCAGAAGACGGCGGAGGCTTTGAACCTGCCCTGTCCAACCCTGCTGGGGGTCACCTTGCTCACCAGCTTGAATGCTCGACACCTGGCCTTTGATCTCAAGGTGGCTTTAGACTTATTAGACTATGTGCAACAACTGGCCCTTCTGGCCCAAGAGAGTGGAGCCGGAGGAGTAGTCTGTTCGCCCCAAGAAATTGAAGCGGTGCGTCAAGTCTGCGATCGTCCCTTCCAAATTATTTGTCCCGGCATTCGTCCTACCTGGGCCGAACGGGGGGATCAACAACGAACCTTGACCCCTCGGGCCGCGATCGCAGCGGGAGCAGATTACTTGGTGATTGGCCGTCCCATTACCCAGGCACCGGATCCCGAGGCAGCGTTACATCGCCTCTGGGAAGAACTGACCTAAGTTGTGGGAGATAATGCTATGCGATGGCTCCATACCCTTTGGCTCTGCCCCATGACGATCGCCCTAGTTCTCTGGGCTGCTCCATCTCCAGCTCAGGCGGATACCCCTGAGGACACGGTCAATCCCTTTGCCTTTGCCTGTCCGATTTTGCTCAAGCCCTTACTCCAGGAAATTTTGCCCGAGCTTCCCAGCTATATTAACCGTAGTATTCAACGGCACCGCGAAGCGACGGATCCCCAGCATTATCTCTTGGGCTTTAGCGAGCCAGATTATCGTCCTGCTTCGTTGGCGGACTTTAGCGATCGGCATCCTGAATTGGAGGTAGACCAACTGCTGGAAATCCCGAACCTTTATCAAGTCTTTTTAACCTCTGCTGAGCGAGTCTATGACGGGGATCAGATGGAAACGTTTCAGGAATTTCACTGGCTCCTCTTTCAGCAAAACGATCGTTATCACTGGGAACTGCAGGGGATGTTTTCCCAGGATCAAGAAGGCAATATTCGCAACAGCAGCACAGAGCCGATCGCCGAAGGGATTCAGCAGCGACTGCAGGACTGCTGGGTTGTGGATTAAGATCTAAAACCCGTCATCCTATTGCGCCCTAGACTATTTATCCTCTTCAGACTTGGCGGAGGACTTGGCTTCTGCTTCTGTCGCCTTGGTGGTATTGGACGG
>JBMTZC010000184.1:0-8713 GCA_049455215.1 Prochlorotrichaceae cyanobacterium | reverse complement strand
TTCCCTTGCCTCGTGGCTCTAGAGGGTTCGTCAACCGTGTAGGTAATCTCCGATACCTATATAAATTGCCCGCTTACCGTTATGCTTAAGGGCACCTTGATAGAATGGTGGCGGACGGCTTCGCCATCTGCTAATACCTTTCTGGTAGAGAAAGCGGGATCCCCCTTCGGTATACCGACAAAGTGGATAGCCCTAAAAATACGATCGCTATACACCCGTCCTCTGTCTGTTAGAAAGACGAGTGGTGTAGGCCTTCGGGCGCACACCAAACACGTTATTGAGGATGGACAGGGTTGCTATAAATCTAAAGTCTATCCCTACTTTTCCAACTAAAGTGAGTAGTCATCGCTACAATAACGGAGGTTTTTGGAGATTTTTGGGACTGTAGACTGGGGATCCCTTCCTCTTCGTGAGGTTCTTTTTCAAGACCCGTATTCGTGTTAAGCGAATTTCATTTTCCAGTTGCTTAAATTATTGTCCTTGTACCATGGCATTTTCAGTCCAAGTTGGAGATCAAACCATTGACGGGGAAAGTGTTTTCCCGTTGCTCATGCGCTATCAACTCTTGCCCCAATTATTGCGAGAAGTGATTATTGATCAGGCAACGGCAGCGGTTGAGTGCAGTGCCGAAGAGCAGGAAGCGTCCGTAAAACGACTGTGCGATCGTTTTCAACTCGCTACGCCCGCAGCGCAGGCAGCCTGGGCTAGACAACAGGGGCTGAATCCGGAAGACTTGGCAACGATCGCTGTGCGCCCTCTGAAACTGGAAAAATTTAAAGCGGCAACCTTTGGTAAAAATCTCGAATCCTATTTTCTTAAACGCAAAGGTGCCCTCGACCAAGTTATTTATTCCCTCATCCGGACTCAAGATATTGGGGTGGCCCAGGAACTTTATTTCCGCCTGCAGGACGATCAAGCCTCCTTTGGCGACCTGGCTCGAGCCCATTCCCAGGGCCCAGAGGCAGAAACCGGCGGCATGGTGGGACCCGTAGAACTGGAAACCCCCCATCCTACCCTGGCAAAAATGCTCTCCATTAGCCAACCGGGGCAACTTTGGCCCCCCACAAAAGTGGGAGATTGGGTTATTATTGTGCGCCTAGAAAAGCTGATGCCCGCTCAACTCAATGAGGCGGTGTCCCAAAGACTGCTCAACGAACTTTTTAATCAGTGGCTACAAACTCAGCTACAGTCCGTTCAACTCTCCCCAGCAGCGGGTCAGACTGAGCCGTGAGCCTTCAAGTCATAATTCATACCTTAAAACTAAAAATTTAAACAATATGACCTACACCCAACCGGCCATTAAGGACTTCTTAAAAGACACTATCCCCTTTAATCAATTACCCCAGTCGGAGTTGGATGCCCTTGCGGAGCAAATTCGCCTGCTTCGCTATCGAGTTGGACAACCGATTGTTCGCCAAGAAACTTTACCCTACCAACTGGCGATCGTTTTGGAGGGAAAGGTTCGGTTGCTCGGCTATGAACCCAGTACCCAGAATCCCTTTAGTCTACAGATGCTGCAATCGGGGGATATGCTGGGCTGGGCTGGGTTATTGCGGGGAGTACCCTGTGAAACGGCGATCGCCTCGGAAGAAACCATTTGTTTAACCTTAGCCGCCCAGAATTTCTTAGACTTAGTCCAGAAATATCCTGAATTTGCCCGCCGCTTAGAAAATCAGGTTTCTATTGCCGAAATTACCAGCTTGCTGGGGAACTTGATGCACCAGCAGGCTAAACAAGCCCTGGATCTACGGCAAACTTGTTTAGATGCCTTTCCCCTCGCGGAAGTGGTCTACAGTAGCGGAGCCACGCCCAACCTCCGGGTGGACTATACCTGGTTTTTGAGTGCCGGCACAGCGGCAGATGGTACCCCCGTAGGCAGTAGTTTGACGGTGGAGGAAGCCAAAAATTTACGGGGTCAGGGTAATGAACGGTTACGGTTAGTGGGGGTTCCGACGAACCTCTTAACCCCTGCAGCGGAAGAGGAAGAAGCGGACACCGTTTTAACCCCTACCGTAATCCACTCAGTACAAAATGGCGCTGATGGCAGCGATACCTTAGAAATTACCTACGCACCAGAAGTTCCCCCCGAACCCGACCTAGCGTCCTATCGTGAAGAACGGGGCCGCCAACACTATCCCTTTGAATCCGGTAAAAATCCCTTAGGATCGGGGATTGCCTGTTTCCAAATGCTCACCCAATACTTTGGGATGCGATCGCGGCGGGATGTGGTGCGCCGGGTTTTAGCGGATCAAATGGCCCGCACCGGCTCCCTCAACCTGAACCTTTGTGGAGCCGTCTCAGAACTGCTGGGGCTCAAAGCCCAACTGGTGAAAGTGCCCGTCAGTGCTATGGCCCGTTTGCAAACCCCTGCCTTAATTCTCTGGGAAGATAGCGTGGCGGTGCTATACGAAACCAGTCAGCGGCAAATGGTGGTGGCTGTTCCCTCCCAAGGCATTCGTCGCCTTAGTCTCAATGAGTTCCATTCCTACTGGGGGGATGCGGGGGAAGTCCTGTTGCTGGAAAAAACCAAGGCAACCCCCCAGGAAAAATTTGGTCTGTCCTGGTTCTGGCCCTCCGTTAAAAAGTTTAGGGGGGTTCTCACCGAAGTCTTTATTGCTTCCTTTTTCGTCCAACTTTTTGGTTTAGCGAATCCCCTGATGATTCAGGTGATTATCGACAAGGTGATTGTGCAAAACAGTGTGGACACCCTCCACGTCCTTGGCGTGTTTCTGGTGGTGATTGCTGTGGCGGAAGCCCTTCTGACCTACCTGCGTACCTACCTGTTTGTAGATACCACCAACCGCATTGACATGGCCCTCGGGTCAGAAATTATTGACCACTTGCTCCGTTTGCCTCTCCGTTACTTTGATAAGCGCCCTGTGGGGGAACTCTCTAGCCGCGTCAACGAGTTGGAACGCATTCGTCAGTTTTTGACCGGCACCGCCTTAACGGTGGTCTTAGATGCGGTGTTCTCCGTCCTCTACATTGTGGTGATGGTGCTCTATAGCTGGAAGCTCACCGCCGCTTCCCTAGCGACCATTCCCCTCTTCGTGGCTTTAACCGCTGTGGTTTCCCCCATTATTCGGGATCAACTGCGTACCAAGGCCGAGCGCAATGCCCAAACCCAATCTCACCTAGTGGAAGTGGTTTCCGGGATTCAAACCGTCAAAGCCCAAAATATTGAGTTAAAGTCTCGCTGGCGCTGGCAAGAACGCTATGCCCAGTATGTGAGTGCTGGATTTAAGAACGTGCAAACCTCCACCGCAGCCAGTTCCGCCAGTAATTTCCTCAACAAAATTTCAGCCTTGGTTGTGCTCTGGTTTGGAGCGGCCTTAGTCCTCAGTGGAGACTTAACCCTGGGACAATTAATTGCCTTCCGCATTATCTCTGGGTACGTGACGGGGCCGATGCTACGGCTAGCTCAGGTATGGCAAAATTTCCAGGAAACCGCCCTCTCTCTGGAACGGCTCAGTGATATTATTGATACGCCCCAGGAAGAGTCCGAAGCGGATCGGGATAACATTCCCATGCCTTTGATTAAAGGGCACGTCAAGTACGAGAATGTCTCCTTCCGGTTTGCCAATAACGGTGCTCCCGTCCTCACGAATGTGAGTTTGGAATTCCAACCCGGTACTTTTGTGGGCATTGTGGGGCAGAGTGGCTCCGGTAAAAGCACTTTGATGAAGTTACTGCCCCGCCTTTACGATGCCCAATCCGGTCGAATTTTTATTGACCAATACGACACGATGAAGGTGGAGTTGTATTCCCTGCGTCGTCAAGTGGGCATTGTGCCCCAGGATAGTTTGCTTTTTGATGGCACTGTCCAAGAAAACATTGGCCTCACCAACCCCAGTGCAACGCCGGAGGAAATTATTGAGGCCGCTCAAATTGCCGCCGCCCATGAGTTCATCATGGCGCTCCCTGCTGGTTACAACACTCCCGTTGGTGAAAAAGGATCCGCCCTTTCCGGGGGACAACGGCAGCGGGTGGCGATCGCCCGCACAATTCTACAAAATCCCCAGTTGTTGATTTTGGATGAAGCCACCAGTGCCCTCGACTACGAAACGGAACGCCAAGTCTCCATGAATCTGCAGGAGCGTTACCGCGATCGTACCGTGTTCTTTATTACTCACCGTCTCAGCACTATTCGGGGGGCGGATGTCATTGTGGTTATGGATCAAGGTTCGGTGGTGGAAATTGGCACCCACAAAGAACTGATGGAACAGCGGGGACGCTATTTCTGCCTATACCAACAGCAAGACGCAAACGTATAGGGGAACCTCAATTCAGGGTGGTGAGTAGCTTCACCGCCTGCATCATCAATTAAGTCCAGAGCCTGAGTCTAGCTTGGCTCTGGTTTTTGCGTTTCCAATTTCCCCTATCCTCCCCATTCCACCCCCATTCCAGCGAGGTGAAATTAGAGAAATACGCCCTGCAAGACCTGGGGGACGGGCAAGAGAATCATCAGTAACAAGGCAAGGGCGACAAAGCCTAACAGGTCTCGCCCATCATTTAATTCACTGACATCATTCAACGCGGGTTCATCCACCACGGGAATAAAGAGGAGGAGCAAACTCCACAACAAAAACTCCTGTTGGCGCAGGGACAAAATCAGCATAAAGAAACGAGTCATTTGTCCCACGATCGCTCCCGTGCGTTGACCAAACATGGCATGAACAATGTGACCGCCATCCAACTGTCCCACGGGCATCAAATTCAGGGCCGTGACAATAATGCCTAAATAGGCGGCGATCGCTACGGGGTGCAAGGCCAAGGCTGATTCTGGCGTGAGACTAGCCCCCAGGGCCAAACGACTCATCACAGTTAATAACAAAGAACTCCAGGGGTTGAGAGATTCAAAGTTTGTTAAACTAGACTGCTCCGTCAGGGGGATCACCTCAGAATGTTGAAGCCCCCACCAGAGCAACGGTAGAGTGATCAGAATTCCCGCCGCAGGCCCCGCAAAGCTAATGTCAAAGAGGGCGCGACGGTGGGGAATGGGGGACTTAATTTGGGTAAAAGCACCAAAGGTTCCCAAAAAAGTTGGAATAGGAATGAAGTAGGGAAGGGTTGTGGCAATGCGGTGACGACGGGCCGCCAAGACATGACCCAGTTCATGGGCTCCCAAAATTAAGATTAAGCTCAAGCCGTAGGGAAAGCCTCGCCACAATAATTCTGGCCGATCGCTGAGATCCGCTAACGACTCGAGGGGAATTCCAGCAAAAATAGTCCCCACAAAGGTGGTGGTAAACAGGGTCACGAACAATAACCCCAAAGCGATCGCGGGGCGATAAAAGGCATCACGACGATCGCTGTTCGCTGCCGGGAGTGCTTCTTGGGGTTCCAGCAGTTGATCCACAACACCAGAATGCTTTTGGACATTGGGCACTAGGGCAAAAAAGGGCTTCCCCGTCCAATTCTCCTGCAACAACACCAGAAAACGATCGCCAAAGCGCTGACTGATGTTAGTTTGAATCCGCGTATAGGCCTCCGAAGGATCAGCCCGCAACTGTCCCTGGCAAATGACTGCCTGTAAACGATATTCCACCTGATGTAAGGCAAAGAGGTTCCACGGGAAACAATGCTTCAGATCCGCCTCTTCTTCTTTGCTGAGGGGGCGGGGGATGGGGGGCGGAGACGGAGGTTTTTCTCCCGCTGTGAGTAATTGCTCTAACTTTTGAGTCGTGGTGGGAGAGAGATCCTCATGGGACACTGATTTGCGTTTCCGTTGCTGGTTAAAACTGTTGCGGACCAATAACCAGTAGAGAAACGGACAAACGACAAAGGGCCCAAGCATTAACCACAGCGGTGGCTCCACATCTTGACCAAACAATAATGTCCAGATTCCCCAAATTAGGGCAGGCATCATGAGCACGATCCACAGCACCCACAGGGGGGTGGCTCCGTGGCTGGCCATGCTGCGCTGCAATAATAAATAAGTGATCCAGCCTAAAAAAAAGAGCCAGAACCATAAAAACATGGTCTACTCCCCCACTACAAAACTAAGGTATCTCTCGTTTGACACCGCGTGACGACAACTGACCGCTGAGAAAATGGCACTCAAGACCGCTAAGGCTTGCTCTTGCCCTCACTCAATTTACAGCAACCTAAGCAGACAAACTCAGTTAGGGCACCGAGATGAAAGGTGTAATCGTGGCGGGCGGATTCGCCGCTACAATCCCTACTGCTGCGTAGAAAGTGCATCCTAGAGATTAATACTTTGAGATTAACACTTTTAGGACTATTGAGCGGGCTTCACAACGGGAAAACTCGCTTCCTTTTCGCCCCCTGCACCAAACACTTGAGGGTTTGCACCATTAATCCCAATCTTAACCGCCTCGGAACGCGCCACATAAAGCCCCACCTTTTCCTTAACGGTCCAAGTTTTGGAAAAACCAGGAGCCACAATCTCACTCAGAACAACCTCGCCGTCGATCGTCACCTCTAACCAGGTTTCTGCGGTTGCTTCTAAATAAAAGTCTAAACTTTGGGGAATGGGGGTGGGTGCAACAGTGGGCAAAGGCGTAGCCTCGATCGGTTCCAGGGATTCCGCCAAATTTTGCTGGCCCTTCGACCACACTTGGAACCCGGCTAACATCCCCAGAAGCAAAGCCATGATTCCAACGCCGGTGATCAGATTGGACGATAGCCCTAAAGGAGATTTCCCGGAGGGAGTGTGAAAGCGGATGGGGGGCTCTCCACTGGTCTGGGGAAGCTTCACTAAGGGGGTCGGTACCGAAACCGCGACGGCATGACTGTCGAGTCCTAAAAACTCCGCATACCGTTTGACAAATCCTTGCAGGTAGATGGGTTCGGGCAGTTCTTCGAGGTGTCCTGCTTCCAGAGCCATAATCAACCCAGAACGAATCCGAGTCTTTTCCGAAACCGCTTCAATCGTTAAGTCTCGGGCTTGGCGTTGCTGTTGCAAGTAAATTCCTACCTCTCGCAGTTGTGCTTCTTGGTCCGGTTGCCAATGTTTCGCCATATCCATACTTGCGATGTCAGTCCAAGCGTTTGAGAAAGTGCAAAGATTAGCCATCAAGAGCAGGAGCTAAGCTAGGGAAACCGCCTCTCCCTACCCTTCTGCTGCTAGTCTCACCAATCTGAAAGTTTTAACTATCCTATAGCATCCGTTGAACTTTGAACGATCGACTTTGCACCATCTGGTAGAAATTCTAGGCAAAATGCTTGAATGGGTGCGCCCTATGGCAAGATCTAAGGTAGGAACGTTAATATCCACTCCGCTTCCTAGCGGCGACCCTTAAACCCTCAAACCTGGACTCTCCAATTGCTATATGGCTGCAACACTGGATCAAATCGCCCAATACCTTGATCACCGGGGCTGGAAGTATCGCCTAGATCGAGAGGAATATCGAATCTATACCGGTGTACAAGGGGATCATGTTGATAATTTATTAATCGTGATTGAACTCGAAGAAGATGGTGAGTTTTTTGCCATTTATGCTCCCCAAGTCATTTCGGGAGTGAGTGATCATCCCTATAAGTCCTTGATTTTACAAACGATGCTCAGCATTTCCTGGGAAACTAAAATGCTGCAGTGGGAATATGATCCAGTGGATGGTGAAATTCGGGCCATTATTGAGTTCCCGTTGGAAGATGCCACTTTGACTGAGCGACAATTTAATCGTTGTCTCACGGCATTAATTCAAATTGTCGATGACATGGCGATTCCCCGCCTGAGCCATGTCATGGAAACCGGCAATGATCCCGGAACTGAGGATGAAGATACGGGAGAGCGGTTATTGTTAGCGCTCCAAGAGGAAGCACCAGGGCTACTGTCGATGTTGGAACGCGCCATGGAAGCTCGGAAGTCCCGGGGGCGAGTTCCGGGGGAACGGGAAGAGTGATGAGTTTGGAGGTCTCAGGGGATGGGTTCTGAGGCTTGAGTGCTCAGGAGACATAGCTCTGTAGACAGATTCACGTTGATTCAAATTCAAAACTGACTGAAGATGCCACGCTTTTTGCTCGGCTTAGCGATCGTTTTCTGGGGATGGCAAACGGGGTTTTGGATCGTTTCTATTCCGGTTGCTTTAGCGGTAGAAGCGGGACGCTGGAACCAACAGCCCTGGGAATTGGAAGAGGCAGACTTTCGCCGGATGGCAAATCTGTGCGTGGTGCTGCTGCTAGGGTTGTTCGGCTATCTCCTCGTCTCCCAACTGTGGATGGAGGCCCTCTATCGCTTTTTATTGTGGCTACCTTTAATTTTTTTACCCTTGGTCTTAGCCCAGGTGTACTCCACTGAAAATCGGGTTCCCCTCAAGTCCCTATTTCTGTTTTTTGCCAAGGATCCCCGTCTTCGCCATACCCGTTTAGACCTCCGCTATCCCTACTTTGCCATTTGTCTGCTGTCTGCCAGTGCAGTGGCTAACCTGGAAACTCAAGTGCTCTCCTATTATCTGGGCATGAGCATCTTAGTGGGGGGCTGGATCATTTTTGGGCGGTTACAAGTTTCTGGTATCCGCTGGCAGTCGGTTGGGCTTTCCCTCGCCTGTTTCCTTTGTGCGGCTAGTTTTGGTTTTGTCGCTCAGCATAATCTCCATCAGCTTCATCTCCAATTGGAAAGCCAGGCCATTCAGTGGCTAAGTGGCTTGTTAAGTCAAGACTTAGACCCTGCGGAACGGGATACCGCCATCGGTAAAGTGGGATCTCTGAAGTTATCAAATCAGATCCTATTTCGGGTTCAGGGAGAGAC
>JBMTZC010000183.1:0-8718 GCA_049455215.1 Prochlorotrichaceae cyanobacterium | reverse complement strand
AGTGGGATGTATGCCATTAGTAAATATTAGCATAAGTTAGTAATTGGCAGTAAAATAATTACTGTTAATTAACCTCTTGAATTCATCCTATCATTGCGGGGGGTGGCTCCACTCAAAGCGATCGTCGGGCCAGAGGTAATCTAAAACGGGGGAGAGGGGAGCCAGCCAAAATAACGCCCAGAAGGGAGCGGTGGCAAGGAAAAACTGATTCCGCAGCATAAAGGTGAGGATTGCAATGCCCAGAGCCCAAAGGATTCGAGCCAGGGAGCGATCGGGAATGGAGCGGGGATCGGTGACCATAAAAAAGACAAAAATGAGCAAAGATCCGCTCATTAAACGATGGGCCGTGACATCCCATGTCCATCCGAGCCAGAGGGAGCGGGCGGTTTCTAAAACCGTATAACTACCCAGAAAGGTGACGGAAGTGTCCCAACGGCCAATGCGTTGCAGCACTAGTCCCGCAGCACTGCAAAAGAGTAGGGCATACCATCCCTCTTCTCCCCACTGCCCCGGCGAGATCCAAGTGCCTGGTGTGAGGGTCAGAGCGGCCACAATGCCCAAGTTGGCAGGGTTAAAAATATGTTTGTCGCGGATTTTCAGTAAAAACTTACTGCCGATCGCCACCACTGCCGCCAAGACCATATACCCCCAATGATCCACCCGGAGTAACAAGCTTAAGCCTAATCCTGTAATCAGGGGACTGCGCCAGTTCAAGGGGGGAACGTTATCCAGAAACTTTGCTAAGGAACCGAGACTGAACCCCTTGGGGGCAAGACCATCCGGTTCCCGACTGTGCTGGTCTGCCCCACTCCCTAAGGCGGCTTTTATGGATTGCCCCACCCCCTGGGTTAGCAGACAGGATCCGATCGCGACCGCTACGCTCAAGGGGTGTAAAGTCCAGTCTCGGGTCAAAACCCCCAACAGGAGAAAGCTGCTTAAGACCAGGATTTGAGCATCACGGCTATCTTCAAATATCCGCTTTGGCCAGGAGAAAACCATTGACTAACTCCGCAACTTCAGGGTTATACAACCGGAGATAATTCCAGTAATTTTCAAAGACAGATTCCACATAGCCTTGGGTTTCAGGAAAGGGGATTTGCTCCACAAAGCGATCGGGATCGGCAAAGCCAAAGCGTTGGATCCAGTCTTGTACATTGCCCGGCCCGGCATTGTAGCTAGCCACCGCCAGTAGGGAATTTCCTTGCCACTCCTGGTGAGTATAGTTTAAGTACCACGAACCTAGCTTAATGCTGTCGTTGGGATCGGTGAGGGTATAGTCACCAATCTCTGTCTGTCCGGCAATCCAGCTAGCGGTGTCGGGCATCACCTGCATGAGGCCGACGGCTCCCGCCACGGACACAATACCAGGCATAAAGCGGGACTCCTGACGCATCAGGGAAATCACTAAGAGGGGATTGAGGGAACGATCGCGACTCCAGGTTTGCACCAAATCCCCAAAGGCGAAGGGATAGAGGGCTTGCCAATAGGCGGGGTTCTGACGCAGGGTTTCATAGGCGGTGCGATCCTCGGCGGTTTCCCGCCAGGCCAAGCTATTGAGCATGAAAATACCATCTAAATATTGCCCCACACTCAACCGCACCAGACCATCGGTTAACTGTTCCTCTAGGGTGGGCTGCACCCGGTTAGTAAACTCCACCTGCCAGAGTCGCCAAGCGGCTTGGGTTTGCCCCAGACGGTAAAGTTCCTGGAATGCCGGAGAACCTGCCAACGGGGTCAGAGGTTCTTCAGAGGGCAGCATCTGTACGGCGGGTTGGGCTTGCCAGAGGGTGGTGAAATTGCCCACGGGCAGCCCTAGGTGAGTGGCGGAGCGCCAGGCAAAATAGGACTGGGGATGATGGCTTAAGACCCAGCGAAAGTGTTTTGTGGCTTGGGCTTGTTGACCTTGATCCTGCAGCCAACGTCCCACCGTAAAACTGGCCTGGGCACTGAGGGGATAGGCTTCGTTGTCCTGTTGCAAAGTTGCGATCGTTGCGGTGACGACGGCACTATTTCCCCCTTTCATGGCGGTTTGTATGGCTTCCCAGCGTAGGGTGGCCGCAGCCTCTGTCTGGCTATGTTGGGTTAACACGGATTGCCGAGCCTGCTGGGCGGATTTCTCACTGCCCACCTTAGCAAGGATGCTGGCTTTTTCAACGAGGGCTAGGGCCTGTTGTTCCGGAAACCTCTCGTAGAGTTGTTGCCACAATTGCAGGGCTTCCTGGGGGTTCGTCTCGGCTTGCAGACTGGCGAGGTGCTTTAACCCCAGAGCGGTTTCCGGGGCATTGGGAAAGGTTTGGATCAGTTGTCGATAGAAGCGGCGGGCCCGATCGTAATTTTCCGTCAGGTGATAGCTCCGCCCTGCGCGGTAGAGATTGAGAGCCGTGGCGGGAGCTTGGGCATAGGCCGGGGCGGCTCCCCGAAAGTTCACCACTTCCCACTCTGCGAAGGCGATGCTTTCCCAGTCCTCTGGAGTGAGTTTTGCTTTGTGTTCGTTCACTAAGCGATCCAGCACTTCCCCTAACTTAAAGGTGTAGTGTCCATATTGCGCCACCTGCAGCAGACGGGGCAGATCATCGGGATTGTCTTCCAGGCGCTTGAGGGCAACTTCCACACTGAGGGGATGGGCGGGCCACTCCGCCAGTAAGCGATCGTGATAGGACGGATCCGTTTGTCCTAAAGCGTAGAGGGCTTCCGCTGCCACAGGGGTATCGCTATGTTTTTCTAAAATTTGCTGCCAGAGGCTCTGGGCGGTTTCCCGTTGCCCTTGCTGGGCTGCAAGGTTAGCCCGCAAACTGAGAATCTCTGCTGCCACCACAGGATACTCTGCCTCCAATCCCTCCAGCCATTGCTGAGCCCCGGCCGGATTGGAATTTGCTAGGCGTTGAGCCAACAGGAAGCGAGCCCGAGCCCGATCGAGACTGGGGCGATGCTGCTGGGCAAGATTCTCCAAATCAGGATCAGAGAGACGTTGAAGAGACTCCGGAGAGAGGGTTTCACCATTCCCTCGAATTTGGTTTCCCACATTTTGGGTCGTGAACCAGGGTAAGGGGGCTTCGGAGAACAGGGCGAACGTTCCCCCCAACCCTAGGGCTACAATGCCAGAAGCAATGAGAATCCGTTGCTGAAAAGAGAGTGAACGCATAGGAATAGAAAAGGTAACCTACCGATTTTAGCCCGGAGTTTTTAAAGCGTTTTCGATCGGTGGCGCGATGGAGGGAGAGTTGGGCGAAATCGTGTCAGCATTCCGTAATATGAGCCAGTATACTCAGACCACTAGTCTCTGGGGGTTGAACCGAGAAACGATCGCTAGTTCTTCTTGCCCAGTCTGGATTTTAGGGAAGCAAGGGATAATCATTTGATCCGTCTACACTTAACGTAAGATCGATAACCTGACGGAGGTAAGATCAGTAATATTACTGATCTTACCTCCAGAGAGGACGCTAGACTCAATTGCAATGCTTGGAATTTTGGTTATCAAACTTGAGACGTTAGGGCTGCGCAAAGCGCTACACTTTAATGTCTTCTTCTAGGGCGCGTCATCTATTTAAGTCCAGACCCCTTACGGTATCGACCTTAGCCGCGCCCCTCTCAGCTTTACCACTAGGGGCTGAAATAATCAGGGCCTAAGTTTTTACCGCTATTTATGGCTAACTGATCAAAGCCTCTAGGGGAAATCCTACATTTCAATCAGTTCCAAATTTTAATTAGTTTATTAAGGAAATAGGGTGGCGTGCCATGTCCCGAAAATCTCAAGTGCTTAATCTTTTTGGGCTCAGTACGTGGTCTGACGGAGAAAGCTCCTTTCGATCCTTTGAATTACCTGGAGCAAAACCCCATTACAGCCCCGATCGTCCTGGTCAAGTTGAACATATCTTTTTAGATTTGGCGATCGATCTAGAGAATTGCCAATGTCAGGGAACCTGTCACATTCGCCTGACCCCTATTCGAGACGGCATTGAGCATCTCACCTTAGATGCGGTGGAGCAAACGATCGCAGAAGTCTCCATCCAGGGAACCCCTCAACCCTTTGACTACGATGGACAGTCCCTACAGATTCATCTTCTGAACCCCCTCCAGCAAGGGAAAACGATCGATCTGGACATTCAGTATCACCTCGATCGACCTCAGCGGGGAATTTACTTTATCCAGCCCACTGCCACCCAGCCTCAGAAGCCGGTGCAAGTCTGGACCCAAGGGGAAGACGAAGACTCCCGCTACTGGTTTCCCTGTTTTGACTATCCCGGCCAATTGGCGACTTCAGAAATTCGAGTGCGGGTTCCCCAGGGGTTTCAGGCGATTGCCAATGGCGAGATGATTGCTTCGCAACAAGAGGGGGAATACCACGTTTATCACTGGCTACAACAGCAAATTCACCCCACCTACCTCATGACCTTAGTGGTGGGCAAATTTGCTGAAGTGAAAGCCCAATGGCAAGGCAAACCTGTTCTCTACTACGGCGAACCGGGACGGGAAGCGGACTTAAAGCGAACCCTAGGCAAAACCCCGGAAATGATGGAGGTGTTGAGCCAGTACTTTGGCTATCCCTATCCCTATCCCCATTACACCCAAGTGTGTGTGGAGGATTTCATTTTTGGGGGTATGGAGAATACTTCGACGACGCTCCTGACCGATCGTTGTTTGCTGGATGAACGGGCCGCCTTAGACAATCGTCGCTCTGAAACCTTAGTAGCCCATGAACTGGCCCATCAATGGTTTGGGGATTTAGTGGTGATCAAACACTGGGCCCATGCCTGGATTAAGGAAGGAATGGCCACCTACAGCGAAACCCTGTGGGTAGAACATGCCTATGGGAAAGAGGAGGGGGCTTACTATCAGTTACAAACCCTGCGCAATTATCTGGATGAAGATGCCTCGCGCTATCGCCGTCCCATTGTTACCCATGTTTATCGAGAACCCATTGAGCTATACGATCGCCACCTTTACGAGAAAGGAGCCTGTGTTTATCGTCTCCTCCATCATGAGTTAGGGGATGAGTTATTTTGGAAAAGTATTCAACACTTTGTACAAAGCCATGCTCATCAAACCGTTGAAACCATTGATTTAATTCGAGCGATCGAAACCACAACGGGGCGTAATTTACTGTTTATCTTCGATCAATATGTGTTTCGAGGGGGGCATCCCGACTATAAGGTTAGCTACAGTTGGGATCAAGAAAGTCATCTCGCAAAAGTTACCGTTAGCCAACAACAAGCGGATCCAAAAAAGAAAGGGAAAGATTGCTTTGACCTCAAAATTGGTTTAGCGTTTTATAACCAAGATCACTCTACTCAAACCCTAGCACCTCAGCACTTTGTAGTGCGGGTACATGAAGTCGAACAAAGCTTTTATTTCCCCCTCCCTCAAAAACCCCAATTTCTCAGTTTTGATCCCGGCAATGCCATCCTGAAAACCGTTGAACTAGACTATCCAGTACCGGAACTCAAAGCCCAATTGCAGTTAGATCCCGATCCCGTTGCTCGTATTTTTGCCGCGATCGCCCTGGCCAAGAAAGGCGGTCTAGAAGCCCTCAAAGCCTTGCAGCAAGCTCTCCAAGAGGATCCCTTTTGGGGAGTTCGGGCCGAGGTGGCCCAGCAGATTGCTGAGCTTAAATTGGATCAAACCGTTACTGCTTTGGTGATCGGCCTAGGGGATACCGATCCTCGGGTGCGACGGGCTACCGTCAATGCCCTAGCCAAATTGAAAACCAGTGAAAGTTATACTGCCCTCAAAGCCTTAGCGGAGCAAGGGGATCCCAGTTATCTAGTCGAGGCGGATACCCTGGCCGCTCTCGGAAACTTTGCGGATCTCGGTCAAAATAGTCACTCGAAGGAAACGGAAATTCTAGACCTGTTGCGTCAGGCGCTCACCGAGCGATCGGGCTGGAATGAAGTGGTTCGGGCGGGGGCGATCCGGGGCATTAGCGGCATTAAAACCTCTAGTGCGGCGCTGGATCTCCTCTTAGAGTATTGTGAACCGACCCTGCCGCAACCTCTACGCTTGGCTGCCATTCGCGCCCTCGGGACGATCGCTAGAGGTCAGCCCCCCAGCGGAGTCGATCGACTGTTAAATCACTTAGAAATCCTTAGTCGGGAAACCTTTTTCTTAACCCAGGTGGCGGTGGTGGTGGCCCTCGAAAAAATTGCTCAGCCCCGGGCCATCGCCATTTTGCATTCCCTAGCGGATCAAACCACCGATGGTCGGGTACGTCTCATTGCAGAAGAAGCGATCGGGACAGTGCAGGCCAATTTGGGGAGCACCAAGGGCATTCAAACCCTACGGGATGATCTGGAAACCCTGCGGAAGGAGAACCAGGAATTACGGAGCCGCCTCGAAGAAGTGGAAGCTCGTCTCTAAAGCTCTGGGACGGGGGAGATCGGCTTAATCAGGCAGACAGTGGATCCCCTCAGAGCGCCAGAGGCCGAATCGGTGCTACCTCATGACGCTCTGGGGAGGGTAGGCTTCTCGCGGCGGAAATCCACACCTATACTGGGGCAGAATCTCGATAGTCAGATGGAACCCGATCGTTAACTATAGAGTGCGTATTACTGAGCGATGAAGGAGACTGTCTATGGCTACCCTGGAAAAAGGTCAAATATCCATTCATACCGAGAATATTTTTCCTATTATTAAAAAATCCCTGTATTCAGAACATGAGATTTTTTTGCGGGAACTGATTTCTAATGGTGTAGATGCCATTCAAAAGCTGAAGATGGTATCTTACTCCGGCGAATTTAGTGGTGCCTTAGGCGATCCCACGATTACCCTAGCGATCGACAAGGACAAGAAAACCTTAACCATTTCCGATAATGGTATCGGCATGACGGATGAGGAGATTAAGAAATATATTAACCAAGTCGCCTTCTCCAGTGCCGAGGAGTTTATTGAAAAATATAAAGGGGGCGCAGATCAACCCATTATTGGGCATTTTGGTCTAGGTTTTTATTCTTCTTTTATTGTGGCTAAGGAGGTGGAAATTGACACCTTATCCTATAAAGAAGGGGCAAAAGCCGTGCGTTGGATCTGTGATGGTTCCCCTGCCTTTGAACTGTCCGATTCGAGCCGCACAGAGCGGGGCACCAGCATCATTTTGCACCTCATGGATGAGGAAGAAGAATTTTTAGAGGCATCCCGCATTAAAACACTGGTGAAAAAATACTGTGACTTTATGCCGGTCTCCATTCAAATGGATGGGGAAACGATTAACCGGCAGAAGGCCATTTGGCGGCAGTCTCCTCGGGAACTGAGCAACGATGAATATCTAGAATTCTATCGCTATCTTTATCCTTTCCAGGAAGATCCGTTGCTCTGGGTTCACCTCAATACCGATTATCCCTTTTTAGTGAATGGTATTCTCTATTTTCCGAAGTTACGTCCCGATGTTGATGTGACCCAGGGAAATATTAAACTGTTTTGCAATCAAGTGTTTGTCAGTGAACACTGCGAAGAAATTATCCCGAAATTCCTCTTACCTATGCGGGGAGTCATTGATAGTCCCGATATTCCCCTCAACGTTTCGAGAAGTGCGCTGCAGGCCGATCGTAAGGTACGGAGTATTGCGAACTTTATTGCCAAAAAAGTAGGCGATCGTCTCAAAGAACTTTACGATGAGAGCCCCGCAGACTATATCAAGAGTTGGCAAGATTTAGGTACCTTTGTCAAATTTGGTATTCTCAATGACGAGAAATTTAAAAAACAGGTGGAAGATATTGTTATTTTCCGCACCACAGCAGCTTTAGCGGAGGATACGCCTCAGGTAGAAGTCCAAACCGCTGAAGGGGAAACGGTTTCAACTCCTCAATCCAGTGCAACGGATGCCAAGGGGCGTAGCTATACCACCCTCAAGGAGTATCTGGAGCGCAATAAAGAGAAGCATGAAAATCGAGTTTATTATGCGACCGATGAATCGAGTCAAGCATCCTATATTCAACTGCACACCGATCAGGGATTAGAAGTGCTGTTCATGGATGCCTTTATTGACACTCCTCACTTCGTTAGTTTCTTGGAACGGGAGTATACCGACGTTAAATTCTCGCGAGTCGATTCTGATCTTGATGAAAGCTTATTGGAGCAGGATAAATCCAGCGAAATTGTTGATCCGAAGACCAATAAAACGCGGGGCGATCAAATTAAAGAACTGTTTGAACAAGCCCTCAATAAGCCTCGGGTGAATGTTAAAGTTCAAGGCTTTAAAGCTGACGATCCACAAAATACGCCTCCGGCGATGGTGCTCTTACCGGAAGCAACTCGACGGATGCAGGAAATGACGGCCCTCCTACAGCAGGAAAATCTAGAGTTTCCCGATGATCATGTCTTAATGGTCAACTCTAACCATCCCCTGATTCAAAACCTCATGAATCTCAATCAAGGTGCCATTATTCAAGGGACAGGTCAATCTCCTACGGGTGAATTGGCCCAGATGATTTGCCAGCACGTCTACGATCTGGCCTTGATGGCCCAAAAAGGCTTTGATGCTAATGGGATGAAGTCCTTTGTGCAGCGATCGAATAAAGTATTGACAGAGTTGACTCAACGTTAAGAGCAAACCTTGACCAGGATTTGAGCGTTAAGCTGAAGGAGGGCAGTGCTTGGCATTGCCCTCTTTCGTTAGGGCCTGTCATTAATGCAGTCCAAAAGTCCAGAACCCTGAGTTGGGCACTGGTTAGTGGCTATCGAGCCAAAGCGAAATTTAAAGGCGTGAAGGACAAGGTATAAAATACT